>NZ_AUWY01000049.1:2500-10744 GCF_000447205.1 Sphingobium ummariense RL-3
GACAACCCACCCTCACCATTTAAGGCTGCGCCAGCGGAAGCTGGATCAGCGTTAAATGGGAAGGGTATCACTAAGCTGAATAAAATAGGCTTTGGTGAAGCGAACCCGGAGAACTGAAACATCTCAGTACCCGGAGGAAAAGACATCAACCGAGATTCCGTTAGTAGTGGCGAGCGAACGCGGACCAGGCCAGTGCCTCTTTGTTAGTTAGCAGAACACTCTGGAAAGTGTGGCCATAGCGGGTGACAGCCCCGTATGTGAAAGCGAACGAAGAGGACTTGAGTAGGGCGGGGCACGTGAAACCCTGTCTGAACATGGGGGGACCACCCTCCAAGCCTAAATACTCGTACATGACCGATAGCGAACCAGTACCGTGAGGGAAAGGTGAAAAGCACCCCGATGAGGGGAGTGAAACAGTACCTGAAACCGGATGCCTACAAGCAGTGGGAGGGTCCTTGAGACCTGACCGCGTACCTCTTGCATAATGGGTCTGTGACTTAGTGTATCGAGCAAGCTTAAGCCGTTAGGTGTAGGCGCAGCGAAAGCGAGTCTGAATAGGGCGATTGAGTTCGATGCATTAGACCCGAAACCCGGCGATCTAGGCATGACCAGGCTGAAGGTGCGGTAACACGCACTGGAGGGCCGAACCGTTTAATGTTGAAAAATTATCGGATGAGTTGTGTTTAGGGGTGAAAGGCCAATCAAGCCGGGAAATAGCTGGTTCTCCGCGAAATCTATTGAGGTAGAGCGTCGGATGATTGCCGTTGGGGGTAGAGCACTGGATGGATGCGGGGGTCGCGAGATCTACCAACTCTAACCAAACTCCGAATACCAACGAGTCTAGTCCGGCAGACAGACGGCGGGTGCTAAGGTCCGTCGTCAAAAGGGAAACAGCCCTAACCTACAGCTAAGGTCCCCAAGTCACGTCTAAGTGGGAAAGCATGTGGGATTTCCAAAACAACCAGGAGGTTGGCTTAGAAGCAGCCATCCTTTAAAGAAAGCGTAACAGCTCACTGGTCTAAACAAGAGATCCTGCGGCGAAGATGTAACGGGGCTCAAGACGTGCACCGAAGCTTAGGGTTCAGTCTTTGACTGAGCGGTAGCGGAGCGTTCCGTAGGCCGTTGAAGCGGGAGGGTAACCGACCGTGGAGGTATCGGAAGTGCGAATGCAGACATGAGTAGCGATTAACAGTGTGAGATGCACTGTCGCCGAAATTCCAAGGGTTCCTGCTTAAAGCTAATCTGAGCAGGGTAAGCCGGCCCCTAAGACGAGCCCGAAGGGGGTAGTCGATGGGAACCACGTTAATATTCGTGGGCCTGGAGGTGTGTGACGGATGGCGTAACTGGTCAGGGCTTATTGGATTGCTCCTGGCTGGGAAGTTGTCCCAGGAAATAGCCCCTCCGTATAGACCGTACCCTAAACCGACACAGGTGGAATGGTAGAGTATACCAAGGCGTTTGAGAGAAGTATCCTGAAGGAACTCGGCAAATTGCCTCCGTACCTTCGGAAGAAGGAGGCCCCACATATGCGCAAGCACTTGTGGGGGGCACAGGCCAGGGGGTAGCGACTGTTTAGCAAAAACACAGGGCTCTGCTAAGTCGGCTTCAAGACGACGTATAGGGCCTGACGCCTGCCCGGTGCCTGAAGGTTAAGTGGAGGTGTGCAAGCACTGAAATGAAGCCCAGGTAAACGGCGGCCGTAACTATAACGGTCCTAAGGTAGCGAAATTCCTTGTCGGGTAAGTTCCGACCTGCACGAATGGCGTAACGACTTCCCCACTGTCTCCAGGATATGCTCAGCGAAATTGAATTCTCCGTGAAGATGCGGAGTACCCGCGGTTAGACGGAAAGACCCCGTGCACCTTTACTGCAGCTTCAGAGTGGCATTAGGAAAGAACTGTGTAGCATAGGTGGGAGGCTTTGAAGCGATGACGCCAGTTGTCGTGGAGCCATAGGTGAAATACCACCCTGTTGTTTTCTGATGTCTAACCTCGCACCGTTATCCGGTGCAGGGACCCTCTGTGGCGGGTAGTTTGACTGGGGCGGTCGCCTCCTAAAGAGTAACGGAGGCGCGCGATGGTGGGCTCAGGACGGTTGGAAACCGTCTGTTAGAGTGCAATGGCATAAGCCCGCCTGACTGCGAGACTGACAAGTCGAGCAGAGACGAAAGTCGGTCATAGTGATCCGGTGGTCCCTCGTGGAAGGGCCATCGCTCAACGGATAAAAGGTACGCCGGGGATAACAGGCTGATGATTCCCAAGAGCTCATATCGACGGAATCGTTTGGCACCTCGATGTCGGCTCATCACATCCTGGGGCTGGAGCAGGTCCCAAGGGTTTGGCTGTTCGCCAATTAAAGTGGTACGTGAGCTGGGTTCAGAACGTCGCGAGACAGTTTGGTCCCTATCTGCCGTGGGCGTCGAAATTTGAGAGGAGTTGACCCTAGTACGAGAGGACCGGGTTGAACATGCCTCTGGTGTACCTGTCGTCGTGCCAACGGCGCAGCAGGGTAGCTATGCATGGACGGGATAACCGCTGAAAGCATCTAAGCGGGAAGCCTCCCTCAAGATAAGATTTCATCGAGCCGTGATAGACCATCACGTTGATAGGCCGGATGTAGAAGCGTGGTAACATGTGGAGCTAACCGGTCCTAATTGCTCTGTTCGCGCCTGAGAGTCCCACACCATCACCGACAGACCTGCAAACAACGCAGATCCTGCCGGTCATGCGGAACGACAATCCCATCCAGATATTCGAATTTGCACGGATAACATCGATTAAACCCGACAAAGCGCACGCTCCATTGCTTGGTGACCATAGCGTCTGTGACCCACCCGATCCCATCCCGAACTCGGCCGTGAAACCAGACTGCGCCGATGGTACTGTGGCTCAAGCCCCGGAAGAGTAGGGCGTCGCCAGGCATTGAAGCTTGCGCTCTGTCAAAACAAAAACCCATTCACACCCCCCTCCCGAGGGGCCAAGGTCAACGAGCCAACGGCTCGCAAGGCCAAACGGCCGCCCGGACCCGGATGCAATCCGGGGAGGATAGCCAAGCCGACGGATGTCGGCGCCGGCGCCTGAGGCTAAACAAGCTCATCGCGGGATGGAGCAGCCCGGTAGCTCGTCAGGCTCATAACCTGAAGGTCGCAGGTTCAAATCCTGCTCCCGCAACCAAAACACAACCCAATCACAAAACGCAAATCCATCCCGTCGATCAACAATCAACGGGGGTGAACGCGTTTGCGCGTGAAGATCGCCGAGCGGCGCAAAACCGCAAGGGAACGCGGAGCCGTGGCATTGCGGCGCAGGACGACGGGCGCTGCAACAAAATCACCCAAATTCTTCCGCAGATCGCCCGCACGACCCTTCCGCGACTTCATGCCGGTTCGCCTGCGTAATGTTCATGCTGCAGAAAGCTCGCCTCAGGCAGTTTCCATGTCATGAACTTCCCGTTCCTCTTCGGCGGCACGATCCTGCCCGTCCTGCTGATGCTGTCGCCGCTGGCGCTGGCAGCGAAGGACTGCGTCGAACGGAAGCCCGTGGCCAAGATGGCGAAGTCGGACCCGGCTTGCAGGCAGGCGCCCCTTGTCCTGTTGATGTGACGCGCAGCCATATTGCGGCGCAGCGGCAGCGCTGCTAATCGGTCCAGCCATGATCCAGCCGCCTGAAATCATCCGAGTCACCAAGCCCCGCGTGTCCTGCGACGGATCGGGCGACATTCCCGCCGCGCTCGGCCATCCGCGCGTGTTCCTGGAAATCGACGAGCATGGCTATGTCGACTGCGGCTATTGCGACCGTCGCTTCGTGCTGACCGGCGGCCCGGCCGACACGCCGGACGTCGGCAACCTGCCGGACATTGCATCGGGCGCCAGCCTCTAAAAGTGGTTTCGAAGCAGGTGGGACCACCTGCTGGCGCGGAAATCACGGAAACGAATGAAGTCGTTTTCGGTTGGGCTTGAAAGGTTGCAGCCCTATATCCGGGGTATGACCGATCTCGCTTCCCCGCTCACCCCAGGTTTCACCGATGCCCGCGGCTTGCTTTACCGGCCCGGCCTGCTCGATCCCGATGGCGCGCGGCGCCTGACAGCCGAGGCGCTGAAGGCCTGTGACGATGGCGAACTCTACCTGCAGTATCGGGCGAGCGAGAGCTTCGGGTTCGACGACGGGCGGCTGAAGACCGCTGACTATTCGACCGATGCCGGCTTCGGCCTGCGCGGCGTGTCGGGCGAGATGACCGGGTTCGCTCATGCCAACGAGATCAGCGAGGCGGCGATCCGGCGCGCGGCGCAGACATTAAGCCTGCTCGACACCGCGAAGGGGCAGCCTGCTCCGCCGCCGCAGCATACCAACCGCCACCTCTACACCGACGCCAATCCGTTGGAGATCGTGCCCTTCGCCGAGAAGGTGACGCTGTGCGCCGCGATCGACGCCGCCGCCCGTGCCCGCGACCCGCGCGTGGCGCAGGTATCGGTCAGCCTGTCGGGTAGCTGGTCGGTGGTGGAGATTGTGCGAGGCGACGGCTTCGCCGCGACGGACATCCGCCCGCTCGTCCGTCTCAACGTCTCGATCATCCTGGAGGAGAATGGCCGGCGCGAGACCGGTGTTTTCGGTGTCGGCGGCCGCTATCTCTATGACCAGGTGATGGAGCCGGCTGTCTGGAACCGGGCGATCGACGAAGCTTTGGCGCAGGCGCGGGTGAACATGCGATCGGTCGCCGCGCCCGCAGGCGAGATGACGGTGCTGCTCGGACCCGGCTGGCCAGGCGTGCTGGTGCATGAGGCGATCGGCCACGGGCTGGAAGGCGACTTCAACCGAAAGGGCACCAGCGCCTTTTCCGGCCGGATCGGCGAGCGTGTCGCGGCGCCGGGCGTGACGGTGGTGGACGACGGCAGCATCATGAGCCGCCGGGGTTCGCTGTCGATCGACGACGAGGGCACGCCAACGCGCGAGAATGTGCTGATCGAGGACGGCATCCTGAAGGGCTATATGCAGGACCGGCTCAACGCCCGGCTGATGGGTGTCGAGCCCACCGGCAACGGGCGGCGGGAAAGCTATGCCCATGCGCCGATGCCGCGCATGACCAACACCTTCATCAAGGGCGGGCAGGACGATCCCGAGGAACTGCTGTCGCGGATGAAGAGCGGCATATTCGCCAAGAGCTTCGGCGGGGGGCAGGTCGATATCGTGTCGGGCAAGTTCGTCTTCTCCTGCACCGAGGCCTATCGGGTCGAGAACGGGAAGATCGGCGATCCGATCAAGGGGGCGACCCTGATCGGCGACGGCCCGACCGCGCTGACCAAGGTGATCGGCGTCGGCAACGACTGGGCGCTGGACGAGGGTATCGGGATGTGCGGCAAGGGTGGGCAGAGCGTTCCCGCCGGCGTCGGCCAGCCGACCCTGCTGATCGAGGGCCTGACCGTGGGCGGAACCGCGACGTGAGGGGGATCCGGATTCTCGTCAGCGGAGCGGTGACCTGACGCGAGGGCGCCGCCAATGGTGGAACCCGATCCGGGGAAGAGCGCTTCATCAGCATGAACATGCTGACCGACAGCCATGATGCGGTGACGGCCAACTGGGCCGCCGCCCTGCTCGACTTCTGGTTCAACGAAGTGGGCGAGCAGGGCTGGTGGGGGCATGATCCGGAACTCGACCGGCAATGCGTGGCCCGTTTCCAGGCACTGTGGGAAGAGAAGCGTCATCTGCCTGCCGAAAGCTTCCTGGAGCGGGCGGACGATGCGCTTGCTGCGGTGCTGCTGTTCGACCAGCTGCCGCGCAATATGTTCCGAGGCAGCGCACGGGCCTTCGCCAGCGATGCGCTGGCGCGCGACGTGGCGCGGGGGGCGGTGGCGCTGGGCTATGATATCCAGATCGGCGGCGCGGGCCGCCTGTTCTTCTACATGCCGTTCCAGCACAGCGAGGAACTGGAGGACCAGGAACTGTCGCTCAGCCTGTTCGAGGGCGCGGGGGACGCGGAGTCGCTGGAGTTCGCGCGCAAGCATCATGCAACCATTGCCCGCTTCGGTCGTTTCCCGCACCGCAACGCCGTACTGGGTCGCGAGACGTTGCCGGAAGAGCAGGAAGCCGCAGCGGAAGGTGCTGGCTGGTAGGCCTGCGCTGCCTATTTTTTGAGCACAGTAACAAAACTGCCCAAATTTTTAGCGCCGCCGATGGCTGGTCTTGCGAGAATCTCGCATTAACGCGTCATCAGCGAATTGGCACGCCTCTTGCTTATATGTCGCCGCACACCAGAAAAGGGGGCGACATGAAACTTGTCATGGCTATCATCAAGCCGTTCAAGCTTGACGATGTCCGCGAGGCGCTGTCCTCGCTGGGTATCGCCGGCATGACGGTCAGCGAAGTGAAGGGCTTCGGCCGCCAGAAGGGGCAGACCGAAATCTATCGCGGCGCCGAATATTCGACCAACATGGTTCCGAAGATCAAGATCGAGGTCGTCTGCGACGACGACCTGGCGCCGCGCGTGGTGGAAGCCACCCAGGCCGCGGCGAATTCGGGTGCCATCGGCGATGGCAAGATCTTCGTCCTCGACGTCGGGCAGGCCGTGCGCATCCGCACCGGCGAAACCGGCGAAACCGCGCTGTAAGAAGGGGGGAATAATGACCTTTTCCAAGAAACTTTGCGGTGTCGCAGGGGCGGTCGGCCTTTCCCTGCTGACCGCGTTGCCCGCCTGGGCGCAGGAAGCCGCCGCGCCCGCAGCGACTGTCGATAAGGGCGACGTCGCCTGGATGATGACCTCCACCGTGTTGGTGCTGGCAATGATCCTTCCCGGCCTGGCCCTGTTCTATGGCGGTCTGGTCCGCACCAAGAACATGCTGTCGGTCATGACTCAGATCGGCGCGGTCGCAGCGCTCGCGATGCTGATCTGGGTGATCTACGGCTATTCGATGGCCTTCGGGCCTGACTATAGCGGCGGTCTTTCCAACTTCATCTCGACCTTCGACAAGGCGTTCCTGAAGGGCATCACGCCCGCATCGCAGGCCGCGACCTTCACCGCCGGCGTCGAGATCCCCGAATATGTCTTCGTCTGCTTCCAGATGACCTTCGCCGCGATCACCGTGGCGCTGGTGCTGGGATCGGTGGTCGAGCGCATCAAGTTCTCGGCCGTGATGGTGTTCGCGGTCGTCTGGCTGACGATCGTCTATTTCCCGATCGCGCACATGGTGTGGGCGGCGAGCGGCCTGTTCTTCAAGGCCGGCGCGCTCGACTTCGCGGGCGGCACCGTGGTCCACATCAATGCCGGCGTGTCGGCGCTGGTGGCGGCCATCATCCTGGGCAAGCGCATTGGCTATCCCAAGGAGCCTATGGCGCCCCACTCGCTGACGCTGACGGGCGTGGGCACCGGCCTGCTGTGGGTCGGCTGGTTCGGTTTCAATGCGGGTTCCGCGCTGGAAGCCAATGGTTCGGCCGCACTTGCGATGATCAACACTTTCGTCGCCACTGCTTCTGCCGGCCTCTTCTGGATGCTTGCCGAGAAGCTGAACGGTCACAAGGGCTCGGCGCTGGGCTTCTGCTCGGGCATCATCGCCGGCCTGGTCGCCGTCACCCCGGCGGCGGGCAATTCGGGTCCGTTCGGCGCGATCGTGCTGGGCGCCGTCGCCTCGGTGGTCTGCTTCTACGCCGTGACGGTCCTCAAGCCCAAGCTCGGCTATGACGACTCGCTCGACGCCTTCGGCATCCATGGCGTCGGCGGCATGATCGGCGCCATCGGCACCGCCATCGTCTATGCGCCTGGCCTCGGCGGCCCCGGCGCTGAAGATTACGAGATCGGCGCCAAGCTGATCGTCCAGATCGAAGCGGTCGTCACGACCATCATCTGGGCGGGCATCGGCACCGCGATCGCCATCTTCATCGCCAAGGCGGTGACAGGCCTGCGTGTCAGCCAGGAAGTCGAGCTGGAAGGCCTCGACCTCGGCGAGCACGGCGAGCGCGCCTACAACTACTAAGTTCGGCAGGGCGGGCCGCCCGGAAGGGGAATGGCCCGCCTGCCACCCGATGTTCCTCCTGCGAACATGCCTTGGGGCCGGTGCGAAAGCATCGGCCCTATTTTTATCCCGGAAAGGTCAGGCGGCGGGGCGGACCCAGAGCTGCGCGGGGCGGGCCGCGCCCGCCGGCCAACGACGGCCGCGGCCGATAACCTGCCATCCCGCGCGGGCGACCCAGCCCAGCTTGTCGCGTTTCGGCGTGACGATGCGACGGTCCCAGGCGTCCTCACCCCGCCGGGCGACTT
>NZ_AUWY01000050.1 GCF_000447205.1 Sphingobium ummariense RL-3
GCGCGCGATGTCGCCGTAGATGCCCGCCGCCGCCAGCACCGCCCAAGCGGAACGGGCGGGAAGCGCGCCCGTGCCATGCCGGGCGCTCTCCTCATATTGCGCCGCCATGGATGCGAGGCGGCGGCCAAGGATCCCAAGGCGCGGGCGGGCAGCGGGGGTCATCAGCGTTGCGGGTGTGAGGTCCAGATCGGCCAGCCAGGCGACGGGAAGATAGCAGCGCCCGGCCGCCGCATCCTCACCGATGTCGCGGGCGATGTTGGCGAGCTGGAAGGCGAGGCCGAGGTCGCAGGCGCGGTCCAGCGTGGCTTCGTCGGCCGGATCGACGCCCATCAGCACCGCCATCATGCACCCCACCGCGCCGGCGACATGATAGCAGTAGCGCAGCAGATCGTCCTCCGTCCGCGGCCGCCAGTCGGCCGCGTCGAGGGCGAAGCCGTCGATCAGGTCATGGGCGTAGCGGGCGGGGATGGCGCATTCGCGCATGACCAGGCCAAAGCCGTCGAAGGCGGGATCGCCGGTCGGCTCGCCGCGCAGCGCCCGATCGGTCAGCGCCCGCATGTCGGAAAGGCGCGCCTGCGCATCGGTGACGACGCTCAGCGCGCCGCCATGATCCTGCCCATCGGCGATATCGTCGCACTTGCGGCACCAGGCATAGAGCAGCCAGGCGCGTTCGCGGGTTTCCGGGGCGAACAGCTTCGACGCCATGGCGAAGCTTCTGGAGCCGCGGGCGATGCTGTCCCGGGCATGGACGACGAGGGCTGCGCGGTCGGGAATGTCGGACATACTGACGCCCTTACCCATCCTTATTGGCAGCGGCCTCTCCCTTGTCGTTCCCGGCGGAGGCCGGGTCCAGGGATGCGGACGCTGCGCCTAGACAACTGGACCCCGGCCTCCGGGGAACGACATTCAGAGTCGCTCCGCCTTCATCGCGAAGATCGTTTCGTGCGGCTGATAGGCCGTCATCGCATCGAGAAGCGCGTCGATCCCGTCGGCGTGGATGAGGATGCCGGCATGCTGGGCGCGGATGAAGCCCACCTCCACCATATGCCGGTTGAAGCCGATCAGCTGGTCGTAGAAGCCGGCGACGTTGAGCAGGCCGACAGGCTTCTGGTGATAGCCGAGTTGCGCCCAGCTGATCGCTTCCCACAGCTCGTCCATCGTGCCGACGCCGCCGGGAATGGTGACGAAGCCGTCCGACAGGTCGGTGAAGAACTGCTTGCGCTGGTGCATCGTCTGGACGACGTGCAGTTCGGTCAGGCCGCGATGCGCGACCTCCGCGCCGACCAGTGCTTCAGGGATGACGCCGATCACCTCGCCCCCAGCCTCCAGCGCGGCGTCCGCCATCGCGCCCATGAGGCCGAGGCGCCCGCCACCATAGACGACGCCGATGCCGCGTGCGGCAAGGGTGCGGCCGACATGGCGCGCTGCGTCGATATAGGTCAGGTCGGCCGGAGTCGCCGAGCCGCAATAGACAGCCAGTCTCTTCATCATTCCTGCTCTTCTACGCCAGGTCCGCCAGCATCAGCGCGGCGGTCGCCTTGGCGGAGCCGACCACGCCCGGGATGCCCGCGCCCGGATGGGTGCCCGCCCCTACCAGATAGAGATTGGGAATGACATCGTCGCGATTATGGGCGCGGAACCAGGCGCTCTGGGTCAGCAGCGGCTCCAGGCTGAAGCCGTTGCCCAGATGCGCCGACAGGTCGCGGGCGAAATCGGGCGGCGCATAGTGGAAGCGGGTGACGATGCGCGAGCGGATGTCGGGGATCAGCCGATGCTGGATCTCGTCCAGGATGCGTTCGGCATAGGCCGGCGCGAAACGGTCCCAGTCGATCGGCAGCTTGCCCATGTGCGGCACCGGAGCGAGCGCATAGAAGGTCGAGTGGCCCTCCGGCGCCAGCGACGGATCAGTCACGGTCGGATGGTGCAGGTAGAGCGAGAAGTCGCCCGGCAGCACGCCATGGTCGTAGATGTCGGTCAGCAGACCTTCATAGCGCGGGCCGAACAGGATCATGTGGTGCGGGATGCCGGGCCAGCTGCCCTTGATGCCGAAATGAAGCACGAACAGGCTGGGCGACCAGCGCTTGCGGGCGAGCGCGGCCCCCTGCTTCTGGCCGCGCGGATGGTGGCCCAGAAGGTCGCGATAGCTGTGCATCAGGTCGGCGTTGCTGGCGACGGCATCGGCCTCGCCGCGCCAGCCCGAGGCGCTGTGGACGGCGACGGCGCGGTCGCCATAGGTTTCGATCCGCGTCACCGGATCGCCCAGGCGCAGCGTCCCGCCCAGCCGCTCGAAATGGGTGGCCATGCCCTGCACCAGCCGGTTGGTGCCGCCGCGCGCGAACCAGACGCCGCCGTCCTTCTCCAGCTTGTGGATCAGGGCATAGATGGCGCTGGTGGTCATCGGATTGCCGCCGACCAGCAGCGTGTGGAAGGACAGCGCCTGCCGCAGCCGGTCGTCCTTCACGAAGGAGGAGACCATCGAGTGGACCGAGCGCCAGGCCTGGTAGCGGGCGAGCGAGGGCGCCGCCTTTATCATCGACGCGAAGTCGAGAAAGGCGACCGAGCCGAGCTTGCGATAGCCCTCCTCATAGACTCCCGCCGCATAGTCTAGGAACCGTTCGTAGCCGGCGACGTCCTCCGGATTCAGCTTCGCGATCTCGGCGCGAAGATGGGCCTCGTTGTTCGAATAGTCGAAATTCGTGCCGTCCCGCCAGTTGAGGCGGTAAAAGGGGCTGACGGGCAGCAGCTCGACATCCTGCGCCATGTCGTGGCCCGACAGGCGCCACAGTTCGGCGAGGCAATCGGGGTCCGTGACGACGGTCGGCCCGGCGTCGAAGGTGAAGCCGTCCTTCTGCCACATATAGGCACGGCCGCCCGGCCGGTCGCGCGCCTCGACCAGGGTCGTCTGGACCCCTGCCGACTGCAGGCGGATGGCAAGGGCCAGGCCGCCGAAGCCGGCGCCGATGACGATCGCTTGCCTGGGCATCAGGCGGGGGGTCTCAGCAAGGCGTGCATGGCGCTCCTTATGGAGACAGGTGGGCGGCCGCACAAGATGCGCAGCTTGTCGGCGGGCGTGGACCGGCCGGCATAGAAACGGTCGATCAGCGGCGCGGGCAGGCGGTAGAAGCGGGCGAACACGCGCCAGCGGTCCGGCGGGAGCGCGGCGCCAAAGAGCAGTTTCCCGAGCATCCGGTAATAGCCGCCCCGGCGCCAATGGGCCGCGGCATAGGCGCGGGTGGCGGCGGCCAGAGTGTCGAGCGGCTGGCCCGCGACCCAGGCGGCGAAGGCGACGGCATCGGGCAGGGAATAGCCGGTCATCGGCTGGAACAGCCCGGCGCGGACACCGGCACGGGCGACGGGGTCGTCCTGCGGCCAGAAGCGGTCGAAGGCGCCGCCATGAACGACGGGAAGCACGCCGGTTTCGCGATGCATCACCGCTTCCACCCGCCAGCCCCGCGCCGCTGCATAGGCGGCGATCCGATCTTCGAGCACCGGGACGTCCAGCGCGGGCGAGGCGCTGTAATAGGTGTCCTCGACGAAGATCGTCCGGTCGTCGAAGGGGAGGAGATAGACGAAGCGGTAGCCGTCCGCCTGCTCGACGGTGGCGTCCATGATCATGGGGCGGTCGATGCCATGCGGCGCTGACAGGCGCAGGGCGTGGCCGACGAATTTCTGCCAGCCGCAGCGAAGCGCCGACAGATCGGCGGCGCCGCGTGCGTCGAGCACCGCGCCTACATCCAGCCGGTCACCGTTCGCCAGGGTGACACCGGCCGGATCCAGCGCAGCCACCTGCGTCCCGGTCAGCACCCGGTCGCCGAGCAGGGTGCGGACATGGCGGTCGAGGGTGGTGGAGGCGATGCTGTTATAGGCGCCGGGAAGCTGGCGGGTCAGGCCCGGGAAGCACACCGCATGCCCCTGCGGCCAGCGATGGGTGACGAGGGGTTCGACCAGCCAGCGGTCCTGCGGCGCGACATCGCTGTCGAAGAAGGACCAGAGATGATTGCCGCCGATGCTGTCGTCCTGTTCCACCAACAGCAGGCGCGCCTCCGGACGGCGGGCGGCGAGCGCCAGCGCGACCAGGCTGCCGGCCAGGCCGCCGCCGATGATGGCGATGTCGCAGGAGGAGGGAGCGGGCACAGCCCCTGTTAGCGGGCGGGGACGGCGGGGGGAAGGGAGGGTTCGGTTGAAGGTATGTTATCGGCCGGAGCGAGACCTTCCCTGCATCCGTTCGCCCTGAGTAGGGACTGAGCTTGTCGAAGCTTCAAACGAGTCACGAGCCTCGTTTGAACCTGAGCGCCTGCCTTGGCAGGCAGTCGAAGGGGCCCGTATCGAAGGGGCAGCGTACGACATCGGTCCTTCGACACGCCATTTCGACAAGCTCAATGGCTACTCAGGACGAACGGAGGTTATGTCCACTCCCTACCCAAAACCTCCGCTCGGACCCGCACTTCACGGTCGAAGGCGCAGAGCGAGGCGGACAGTTGATTCGCCTTTTCTTTGGCGTGAATATAGTATAGGGGGGTATATTATGCATGTAATCGAAGATCGGGATAAGCTGCTGGCCCGGATAAGGCGAATCGCGGGGCAGGTGCAGGCGGTGGAGCGCCAGCTTGCCGGAGATGCCGGCTGTTCGGAAACGCTGCAGCTGGTGGCGTCGGTGCGCGGGGCGGTCGGCAGCCTGATGGAGGAGCTGATCGAGCAGCATATGCGCGCGCATGTGGCGCGGCCGGGGCTGAGCGACACGGCGCGGGCGGCCGCGGCCGAGGAGATGCTGGCGCTGATCCGGCGCTATGGGAAATGAGGATGCACGACGACCACGCCCATCATCACCATGGTCATGGCCATGATCACGCGCATGGCTGCGCGCCCGCTTTGCCCCCGATTCCGCCGGACGGGGGCGAGGATGCCCATTATTTCGACCATATCTACCTGACGGCCGGGCACGACCGCAATGCGAAGCGGACCCTGTGGGTGGTGTGGCTGACCGCCGCGACCATGGTGGTGGAGATCGTCTTCGGCTGGCTGACCGGGTCGATGGCGCTGCTGGCCGACGGCTTCCACATGGCGACCCATGCGGGCGCGCTGGCCGTTGCGGCGGCGGCCTATGGCTATGCCCGGCGGCATGCGCGCAATCCGCGCTATACCTTCGGCACGGGGAAGGTCGGCGACCTGTCGGGTTTCGCCTCCGCGCTGCTGCTGGGGGTGACGGCGCTGTTCATCGCGGTCGAATCAGGCATGCGATTCCTGGCACCGGTGCAGGTGGCATTCGGCGAGGCGACCTTGGTGGCGGTCATCGGCCTGGTCATCAATATCCTGAGCGCGCTGCTGCTGGGGCACGACCACAGTCATGACCATGATGATGAGCATGCAGAGGGCGAGGCGCACGGCCACGGCCATGCCGACAACAATCTGCGCGCCGCCTATGTCCATGTGCTGACCGACGCGCTGACGTCCGTGCTGGCGATCGGGGCGCTGCTGGCGGGGCGCTATCTGGGCTGGTGGTGGATGGACCCGGCGGTCGGGCTGCTGGGCGCGGCGGTGATCGCGCGCTGGGCCTGGGGGCTGATGAAGGACACCGCCGCGATCCTGCTGGACACCGCCGAGCCGGCGCTGATGGCGCGGGTGAAGGCGGTGGCCGAGGCCGAGGGCGCGACGATCCGCGACCTGCATGTCTGGCGGATCGGGCCGCATGCCCATGCCGCGATCATCAGCCTGGCCCCCGGCGTCGATGCGAAGGCGGTGCGAGACCGGGTGCACGCTTTGCCCCGGATGGAGCATGTGACGGTGGAATGCGCCTGAAGGAGCGCCGCATCCCCGCGAGGCAGGGATGCGGCACGCGGCCTCAGGCGGCTTCGAGCGCCGGATAGTCGGTATAGCCCTCGCCGCTCTGGGTGTAGAAGGTCTCTTCCCGCGGCGGATTGAGCGGGGCGCCGGTGCGCAGCCTTTCCGGCAGGTCCGGATTGGCGAGGAAGGGCCGGCCGAAGCTGATCGCCTGCGCCAGCCCGCTGTCGAGGTCGGCCTGCGCGCTGGCGGCGTCATAATCGCTGTTGAGCACCAGCGGTCCGGAGAAATGCTGCCGGACCAGCGGCGACTGGCGGGGCACGTCGGTCGCGCCGCGGGTGCCGAAGGGCTTGAGCTCGCGCAGTTCGAGGAAGGCGAGGCCGATCGGCTCCAGCGCCCTGGCAGCCGCCTCCGCGATCGCGGCGGCGTTGCTGTCGTCGACGCCCTGGGTCGGGCCGTTCAGCGACAGGCGGACGGCGGTGCGGTCGGCGCCGACCACTTCGGCCACGGCCTGCGTCACTTCCCGCAGCAGGCGGGTGCGGTTTTCCGGGCTGCCGCCATAGGCGTCGGTCCGCTGGTTGACGCCGTCGCGCAGGAATTCGTCGATCAGATAGCCGTTGGCGGCGTGGATCTGAACGCCGTCGAACCCGGCCGCGATGGCGTTGCGCGCGGCGACGCGATAGCTTTCGATCAGCGCGGGAATCTCTTCGAGCTCCAGCGCGCGGGGCGTCTCATAGGGCTTGTTGCCGTCATAGGTGTGGGCATGGCCGGGCGCGACGATCGGGCTGGGGGCAACGGGCTGTTCGCCGATGACGCTGGAATGGACCAGCCGGCCCATGTGCCAGAGCTGGGCGAAGATGCGGCCGCCCGCTTCGTGCACCGCGTCGGTCACCTGCTTCCAGCCGGCGACCTGCGCATCGGTCCACAGACCGGTCGCGAACGGCCAGCCGAGGCCCTGCCGCGAAATGCCGATCCCTTCGCTGATGATGAGGCCGGCCGAGGCGCGCTGCGCGTAATAATCCGCCATCAGCGGCGTCGCCACATGATCGCGCGTGCCGCGCGCGCGGGTCAGCGGCGCCATCAGCACGCGGTTGGGCGCCGCGACGGCGCCAAGCTGGACGGGATCGAACAGTGTCGGCATGGATGTTCCCTCTATAAAGTTGCAAAGTGCAACGGGACGTGAACGCGAAAGCCAGCTAGGGATCCGGCATGACAGCTTCAACCCCCCTGGCCCGCGTGCACACGCCACGGCTGGCCTTTCCCGCATTAATCCTGGGTAATGTGATTCTGGCAATGGGGGCGATCCTGGTGCGGCTGAGCGATGTCGGGCCGGTCGCCGCCGCCTTCTGGCGCGTGACGCTGGCGGCGCCGGTGCTGGCGATGCTGGCGGGGTCGCGCCTGACCGGCACCCGGCTGAGCGCGGGTCACTGGACCGCGATCCTCTTCGCCGGCCTGTTCTTCGCCGCCGACCTGGCGAGCTGGCATCTGGGCATCCTCTATACGAAGGTGGCGAACGCCACGCTGTTCGGCAATGCGAGCGCGCTGATGCTGCCGCTGTGGGCGCTGGTCGTGCTGCGCCAGCGGATCGGATGGGTGCAGGCTGTCGCGCTGGCGCTGGCGACCGTGGGCGGGGGCATATTGATGGGCAGCAGCTACGAACTGGCGCCGGCGAACCTGCGCGGCGACATGCTGAGCCTGCTCGCGGGGGTGCTCTATACCGCCTATCTGCTTGTGGTGCAGGACGCGCGCCAGCGCATGGACAGCTGGTCGGTGCTGGCCCTGACCAGCGTCATAGCGGCGCCGCCGCTGCTGGCCGCCGCGCTGGCGATGGGCGAGCAGGTGATGCCGGGCGACTGGCTGCCGGTGATCGCGATCGCGCTGTGCAGCCAGGTGATCGGCCAGGGGCTGCTGACCTATGCGATCGGCTGGTTCTCGCCGCTGGTGCTGGGGCTGAGCCTGCTGGTCCAGCCGGCGGTGTCGGCGCTGGCGGGATGGCTGCTGTTCGACGAGGCGATGACCGCGACCGATGGTATCGGCGCCCTGCTGGTGGCCGTGGCGCTGATCCTTGTGCGCATGCCCGCGCGGGCCTAAATGAAGGGGATGAGCGAGACGACGCAGGATATGACGCTGGACGAGATAAAGGTGCTGCTGGCGCCGGTGCTCGCCCGCCACGCGGCCTTCGACGGCTGGCGGCCGCAGGCGGTCGCCATGGCGGCGGCGGAGAAGGGCGTCGATCCAGACGTCGCGCGGCTCGCCTTCGGCGATGGGGCGATGGGCATGATCGACGCCTGGTTCGCCAGCATCGATCGGGGAATGCTCGACGCGCTGCCGCCCGAGGCGCTGGCGGCGATGTCGATTCGCCGGCGCATCACTGCCCTGATCGAGGCGCGGCTGGACCTGCTGGCGCCCGATCGCGAGGCGCTGCGCCGCGCGATCGCGATCATGGCGCTGCCGACCAATGCGCCCCGCGCCGCGAAGCTGGGCTGGCGCGCGGCCGACGCGATGTGGCGCGCGGCGGGCGATGTCGCCACCGACCTCAACCATTACAGCAAGCGCATGACCTTGGGCGGCGTCTATGCCTCCACCCTGCTCGTCTTCATCGACGACGAGAGCGAGGGCCAGGCGGATACCCGCGCCTTCCTGGCCCGGCGGATCGAGGGCGTGATGCGATTCGAGAAGGCCAAGGCGAAATGGCGCGGCGGTGGCGAGCGGCTGAGCCTGTCGCGTTTTATCGGGCGGTTGCGCTACCCTTCCGTCTAACGGCGCCCGGGCGCGGCGGGCGGGCGGCGCCCTTCGCGATTCGCGCTGGCTTTCCGTTGTCGGTATTGATAGTCACTCGCAGAAATAAGTGACGAGTGCCCTTTCCTTGCGCCTTTCCGAGCTCCCGCTGCGCCAGCCCGCCTATGTGGACATGATCGATTGGACCGCCCTGTCGGCGGCCGAGGGGCAGAGGCTGCGCGAATTCGGGCTGTGCGAGGGGGCAAGCGTCGAGGCGCTGCACCATGGCGGGCTGCTGGGCAGGGGGCCGATCGCCTGCCGGGTCGGACGCATGACCATCGCGATGCGGCGCAACCACGCCGCCGCCGTGACGGTACGCACGGGGCCGGAGGAGGAGCGGCCATGAACCCGACCCCGCTGGTCGCGCTGGTCGGCAATCCCAATGCCGGCAAGAGCGCGCTGTTCAACGCGCTGACCGGCGCGCGGCAGAAGCTGGGCAACTATCCGGGCGTCACGGTGGAGCGCAAGGCGGGGCGGCTGGCGCTGTCCGACGGGCGGCCGGTGGAGCTGGTCGACCTGCCGGGCACCTACAGCCTCGACCCCGCCAGCCCCGACGAGCAGGTGACGCGCGACGTGGTGATGGGGCGGCAGGCCGGCGAGCGGCGCCCCGATGCGCTGGTCATCGTCGTCGACGCCGCCAATCTGGACAACCATCTCCGCTTCGCGCTGGAACTGATCGCGCTCGGCCTGCCGACCATCGTGGCGCTGAACATGGTCGACCTCGCGACCCGCGACGGGCTGGAACTGGACGCGCAGGTGCTGGCGCGCGAGCTGGGCGTGCCGGTGGTGCCGACGGTCGCGGTGCGCAAGCGCGGGCTCGACCATCTGCGCGCGGAGCTGGAGACGCTGGTGGGCGGCGGCGCGGCGA
>NZ_AUWY01000051.1 GCF_000447205.1 Sphingobium ummariense RL-3
CTTCGACACGCTGCGCCGGGAGGCGCGGCGCATCGCCCGCGCCGCCATCGTGCGCGAGACGCCCTCGCGCCGGCTGACAGCGGCGGTGGACCGGGTGCTGCTGCATCCGGTGGCCGGGTTCCTCATCCTGCTGGCGCTGCTGTTCGTGATGTTCCAGGCGGTGTTCAGCTGGGCCACGGCGCCGGCCGACCTGCTGGAGGGCTGGGTGACGGCGCTGGGTGAGGCGGTGACGGCGACCCTGCCGGCCGGGCTGGTTCATGACTTCCTGCTGCAGGGCGTGGTCGGCGGCGTGGGCGCGGTGATCGTCTTCCTGCCGCAGATCCTGATCCTGTTCTTCTTCATCCTGATGCTGGAGGCGACCGGCTATATGGCGCGCGCGGCGTTCCTGATGGACGCGCTGATGGCAAGGGTGGGCCTGTCGGGCCGGGCATTCATTCCGCTGCTCTCCTCCTTCGCCTGCGCGGTGCCGGGGATCATGGCGACGCGCACCATCGCGGACCCCAAGGACCGGCTGACCACCATCCTGATCGCGCCGCTGATGACCTGTTCCGCGCGGCTGCCGGTCTATGGCCTGATCATCGCCGCCTTCATCCCGGCGCGGACGGTTGGATGGGGCATCGGGCTGCAGGGACTGGTGCTCTTCGCGCTCTATGTCAGCGGCATCGTCGGCGCGATGCTCGCGGCCTGGGCGCTGCGCCTGACCGTCACCAAGGGGCAGAGCGGCGGGTTCCTGATGGAAATGCCGAAATATCAGTGGCCCCGGCCGCAAGACATATTGATCGGGCTGTGGCAGCGCGCGGTGATCTTCCTGAAGCGCGCGGGGACGATCATCCTCGCCACCAACATCGTGCTGTGGGTGCTCGCCAGCTTCCCGCAGGCGCCCGAGGGCCGCAGCCAGGTGGAATACAGCATCGCGGGCCGGATCGCGTCCGGCATCCATGTGCTGGTGGCGCCGATCGGCTTCAACCGCGACATCTCGCTGGCGCTGCTGCCGACCATGGCCGCGCGCGAGGTCGCCGTCTCCGCGATCGCCACCGTCTATGCGATCGACGCGGGCGACGACGAGGAGGCCGTGAGCCAGCAGCTGGGCGACCGGCTGCAGGGCCGCTGGTCGCTCGCGACGGCGCTGGCCTTCCTCGCCTGGTTCGTGTTCGCGCCGCAGTGCATCTCCACCATCGCCGTCACCCGGCGCGAGACCAACGGGTGGAAATGGCCGCTGTTCATGGTCGGCTATCTCTTCGTCCTTGCCTATGCCGCGGCGGGCATCACTTACTGGACCGCGACCGCAGCGGGACTATAAGGGCCGATCAATCTATCGGAGGAATCATGGCAGGCTCGGTCAACAAGGTCATTCTGGTCGGCAATCTGGGCGCCGACCCGGAGGTCAAGAGCTTCCAGAATGGCGGCAAGGTGTGCAACATCCGCATCGCGACCTCCGAAACATGGAAGGACCGCAATTCGGGCGAGCGCAAGGAGCGCACCGAATGGCATAGCGTCGCGATCTTTTCCGAAGGGCTGGCGGGCGTCGCCGAGCGCTATCTGCGCAAGGGCAGCAAGGTCTATGTCGAGGGGCAGCTGCGCACCCGCAAATGGCAGGACCAGTCGGGCAACGATCGTTACACGACCGAGGTGGTGCTGCAGGGGCCGAGCGCGGTGCTGACCATGCTGGACGGCGCGCAGGGCGGCGGCGGCCAGGGTGGCGGCTTCGGTGGCGGTGGTCGCTCGCAGGGCGGCAGCGACTGGAGCGGCGGGTCGAGCGGCTTTGGCGGCGGCGACTATGACGATTTCGGCGGCTCGTCGGGCGGCGGATTCGGCGGCGGTGGCCGCTCCGCCCCGGCCGGCGGCGGGCGCCAGGGCGGGCCGAATTTCGACAACGACCTGGACGACGAAGTGCCGTTCTGAGTCGGTCTGACATTCCTCCCCCAGCCTAGGGACATTTCATGCGCGTCCTCCTGACAGGCTCCTCTGGCTGGCTGGGACGGTTCCTGGCGCCGATGCTGCGCGCGGCCGGGCATGCGGTGACGGGGCTGGACGTCGCGCCGGGCGCGGACACCGATGTGCTGGGATCGGTCGCGGACGGGGCGCTGGTCGAGCGCCTGTTCGGCGAACGCGGCATCGAGGCGGTGATCCATGGCGGCGCGCTGCACAAGCCGGACATCGCCCGCTACCCGGCGCAGGCCTTCATCGACGTCAATGTCGCCGGCACGCTGAACCTGCTGGAGGCGGCGGTGCGCGCCGGGCATGACCGCTTCGTCTTCACCTCCACCACGTCGCTGATGATCGACCAGCGCATCCGGGCGGAGGCGGGCGCGGAGGCCGTGTGGCTGGACGAGGGCACCGGGCCGCTGGCGCCGCGCAACATCTATGGCGTGACCAAGCTGGCGGCCGAGGGGCTGTGCCGCATCCACCATCTGGAGCATGGTCTGGCTTGCGCGATCCTGCGCACGGGGCGCTTCTTCCCGGAGGAGGACGACACCCACCGCGCGCTGTCTGGCGAGAACATGAAGGCCAACGAGTTCCTGCACCGCCGGCTGACGGTGGAGGATGCCGCGCGGGCGCATCTGGTCGCGCTGGAGAAGGCGCCGGAGTTCGGCTGCGACACCTTCATCCTTTCCGCGCCGACCCCCTTCGCGCGCGCCGAGGCGGCGGAGCTGAAGGCGGACGCGCCCGCCGTGATCGCGCGCCATTTCCCCGATGCGGCGGCGCTTTATGCGCGGCGCGGCTGGCAGCTGCCGCGCTCGATCGGCCGGGTCTATGATGCCGGGCGCGCCGAGCGGGTCATGGGTTTTCGCTGCGAGACCGATTTCGCGGCGGTGCTGGCGGCGCTGCGCACGGACGGGCCACTGCCCTTCGCGCATGATGCCGACTATGTGTCGCCGCAGCTGAGCCGTTCGGCCTGACCCCGGTCAGTGGACCAGCGAGGCGGCGACCATGCCGCGCGCGGCGTTGCCGATGAAGAAGCCGCGTTCCAGATCGTGCAGGCGCAGGTCGCCCTCCACCGCCTCGCCCATGTCGAGCAGGCTGCGGCGAAGGATGCCCGGCAGCAGCCCGCGCGAGGCGGGGGGCGTCACCAGCCGGTCGCCGCGCTCGACGAAGATCGAGGAGAAGCAGCCTTCGGTGAGATAGCCGCGATCGTCGAGCAGCAGCACCTCATAGGTGCCGCCGCGCCTGAGCGCATCGCGATAGAGCGATCGGTCGGTGGTCTTGTGCCGCAGGCGCGGGTCGTCGGCGCGCGCATGGCGCGGCACGGCCGCCACGGGGACGATCGCGTGCGGCCAGGTGCGATGTTCGCGCACCTCGATCGCGGTCGATCCCTGGCGCGACAGCAGCAGGCGGAGCCGGTTGCGATCGCGCAGGCGGAAGGTCGCGGCCTGGAGCTCGTTGCGCATGGCATGACGATCGAAGGCGAAGCCGAGCGCGGACGCGCTGGCCTTCAGCCTTTCGAGATGCAGCTCCAGCAGCCTGATGCCTTCGACCGGATCGAAGGCCATCGTCTCGAGCAGATCGAAGCGTCCGTCAGCCAGTGCCATCGCCATCCATTCCAAGGCCGCGCCGCGCCATATGTCAAGCGGTTGTAAGAAAACGGCCTTTGGCCAAACATTCGGCCCATTCCGCCGCGCAGTCCGAATCGGCGACGATTCCCGAGCCGAGGCCCAGCCGCGCCGTCCCGGCCCCATCCTTGAGGAAGAGCGTGCGGATGGCGACGTTGAAGGCGGCGTCCCCTGCCGGGTCGATCCAGCCCATGGCGCCGGTATAGACACCGCGCGGATGCGGTTCGACCGCTTCGATGATCTCCATCGCCCGAACCTTGGGCGCACCGGTGATCGATCCGCAGGGGAAGAGCACGCGCAGCACGTCGACCGGGGACAGGCCCGGCAGGATGCGCGCACGGACGGTCGAGACCAGCTGGTGGACGGTGGGATAGGTTTCGACCTTGAACAGGTCGGGCACGGTCACCGTGCCGGCGCGCGCCACGCGCGACAGGTCGTTGCGCAGCAGGTCGACGATCATCAGGTTCTCGGCGCGCTGCTTGGGTTCGATGGCGAGCTGCTGCGCAAGGCGGGCATCCTCCACGGGATCGGCGCCGCGCGCGGCTGTGCCCTTCATCGGCCGGGCGGTCAGCTGGCCGCGCACCTGGGTGAAGAACAGCTCCGGCGAAAAGGAAAGGATGCTGTGCGCGCCGGTGCGGATGATGCCGCCATAGCCGGCGGCCGCGCGCGGGCGCAGGGCGGCGTAGAGCGCCATGGGATCGCCGGCGAAGGGCAGGTCGCAGGGGAAGGTCAGGTTGACCTGATAGATATCCCCGGCCCGGATCAGTTCCTGCACCTGGTCGAACATCGCGCGATAGCCGTCGGCATCGACCAGCGGCCGCAGCGGACCGGCGGACGCGCCGCCGGGGTCGGGCAGCAGGGCCGGGAGGGCGCCCGGCTCGACCAGCCTGCACCCTTCGAACAGGCCGAACCAGAGCAGCGGCTGGGGGACGGCGTCATCCGCGCCGTCGCGCCGATGGAGGAGCGGGAGCAGGCGGTCCTCCAGCGCCAGCCC
>NZ_AUWY01000052.1 GCF_000447205.1 Sphingobium ummariense RL-3
CCTCATAGGTCAGGTAGCCGGCCGCGTGCAGGCCCGCCTCGCGCGCGTCGGCGAGGCGATCGAGCGCCGGTTGCACCTCCTCCTGCCGCCAAGCGGCGACCACGTCCACCGGGTCGCGGTAAAGCCGGGCAGGAGCCGGCCCGCGATGCCGGGCGTCGTCGAACAGGCAGAAGGCTTCGTGGGGGCCGGGCAGACGCATGGCGTCCTCTTACCAGCCTTTGGGCCGCGCGAAAGGGCGATCAGCGCACAATCCGTTGCGTTGCGGCGTCCAACCGCCTAGCGCAGGGGCATGAGCGACCCCGCACCGGAGCAGAAGAGAGAGCGACCTTTCCGGCCTGCCGCGATGCTTGCCCTGCGCGGGCGCTGCCCGTCCTGCGGCGAGGGGCGGCTGTTCGCCGGCTTCCTGCGGCCGGTCCATGCCTGCGCCCAATGCGGCCAGCGATGGGATGTGCACCAGGCCGACGATTTCCCCTCCTATATCGTGATCCTGCTGCTGGGCCATATCCTGGTGCCGCTGATGATCGAGGTGAATGCGGCGCTGTCGATCCCGCTGGGATGGCAGGCGGCGATCTGGCCGGTCCTGGCGGTGATCCTGGCCGCGCTGTTGATCCAGCCCGTGAAGGGCGCCGTCATCGCCTTCCAATGGACGCGGCGGATGCACGGCTTCGCCTGACTCTCTCTTTGGCGGACGCGGCCGTTTGCCGATTCTGAAAATCTCTCACCCGTTCGCCCTGAGCTTGTCGAGGGGCTCATTTTTTCCTCTTCAGGAAGAAGAGAGAAAAGGCTTCGACAGGCTCGGCCCGAGCGGGGATGAATGGATTTCCGCGCTATTGCGGCTGGCGGATGAAGTTCATCTCCATCGCCTCGCGCAGCGTCTCGTCGATGGTGCGGCGGCCCTCCGCCCCGTGGGTGACGACCGTCGTGTCGCAGGTCGCGACGCACACGCCCTTCTGGAATCCCGCCGAGCTGATCGTCCAGCTGGTGCGGCCGATATGGCCGATGGCGCAGCGGACCTCGAACGGATAGGGGAAATGCGCTTCCTCGATGAAGTTGAGGGACACCGCGGCGACCAGCCAGCGCACGCCCTGTTCCTGCGGATGCCGGCCGAGATGATGGTGGAAGCGGATGCGTGCGGTTTCGAAAATGCCCGATATCGCCACATTGTTGATATGGCCCATCGTGTCGACGTCCTGGAAGCGGGTATCGATGCTGGTGGTGAAGCGATAGGCTTCCGGATCGAAGCGCCAGGCGTCGGGTTTGGCCATATGTCCTGTTCCGCTGATGAGGTTCGATACGCCTCTTAGTCTTCGCCGGCACGGATGCAAATCGCCCCGTGAAATATCGGCACAGTGCGGCCTTTATGACACAGAAATGGCAGGCTTGATGCCCTTCTATCAATCATGACGGGCCTGTCACGAACCTGTCTTCATACTGTCAACGCAACCACATTGCAGTGCAACATAGCAGGCCTAGAGGCGCCCCCAACGAGACCAATGTCCAAAGGGGAACCCATGCGCTTCACCATTGCCAGCCTGCTTGCGTCCACGATCCTGGCCGCGACGCCCGCCTTCGCCCAGGATGCGGCACCCGTCGCCGACGCAGCCGCCGCCGAGGGCGAGATCGTCGTGTTCGGCCGGGGCGAAACCCGGCAGGTGCAGGAACTTCAGGCGAAGGACATCCTGACGCTGACGCCGGGCACCAATGCGCTCAAGGCGATCGAGAAGCTGCCGAGCGTCAACTTCCAGTCGGCCGACCCCTTCGGCAATTATGAATGGTCGCAGCGCGTCACCATCCGCAGCTTCAACCAGAACCAGCTCGGCTTCACCTTTGACGGCATTCCGCTGGGCGACATGAGCTATGGCAACCATAACGGCCTGCATATCACCCGCGCGATCAGTTCCGAGAATATCGGCAGCGTGCGCGTCAGCCAGGGCGCCGGCTCGCTCGGCACCCAGTCGACCGGCAATCTGGGCGGCACGGTCGAGACCTTCTCCGCCGATCCGGCCGACTATCTGAGCGGCGGTTCGCTGGGCGCGCAGGGCAACCTGACCTATGGCAGCAACGAGACGTGGCGCGCCTTCGGCCGCCTGGCGCTGGGCACGCGCGACGGTATCCGCGGCTATGTATCCTACGGCTACGGCTCGACCGACAAGTACAAGGGCACCGGCACGCAGGACCAGCATATGGGCAATGCGAAGGTCGTGATCCCGGTCGGCGAGGCCACGGTCGACGGCTGGCTCAGCTATTCCGACCGGCGCGAGCAGGACTATCAGGACATGTCGATGGGCATGATCCGCCGCCTGGGCTGGGACTGGGACAACACCTATCCCGATTATGCCCGCGCGATCGACTATGCCAGCCGCCTGAACGACGTCGACAAGGTCAGCAACAGCGGCGGGTCGCCCTTCCCCGACGGCCGTTTCGACTATAGCGGCGCGCCGGTCGCGGGCGGGCAGGTCTATCCCGGCAACGTCACCAGCGCCGACGACGCCTATTATGACGCGGCGGGCCTGCGCAAGGACTGGCTGGGCGCGGTCGGCGTCTCCACCCCGATCGGCGAGAAGGCCAGCGCGAAGCTGAAGGTCTATTACCACAATAACGAGGGCATGGGCCTGTGGGCGACGCCCTATACGCCGAGCCCCAACGGCGTGCCGATGTCGGTGCGCACCACCGAATATCAGATGGACCGGATCGGCGCCTTCGGCAGCGTGGACTTCGCGCTGGGCATCCAGAACTTCAGCGTCGGCGCCTGGTACGAGAACAACAAGTTCAACCAGGCCCGCCGCTTCTACGCCTTCGCCAGCCGGACCGAGCCGGGCCTGTCGTTCCGCGACTATCCCAAGAACCCCTTCGCGACCCAGTGGGAGTTCGACTTCACCACCGACACGCTGCAATATTATGTGCAGGACAAGATCGACCTGGGCATGGTGACGATCAACCTGGGCTGGAAGGGCTTCAAGGTCGACAACAAGGCCGAATCCATCGTGTCGTCGACCTTCCCGGAGGGCAAGATCAAGGTCGAGGACTGGTTCCAGCCGCATGCCGGCTTCGCGGTCGAGCTGACCCCGGAAATGGAAGTCTTCGGCGGCTTCACCCAGGTGACCCGCGCCTTCGCCAGCGCCACCACGACCGGTCCCTTCTCGACCAGCCAGGCGGGCTTCGACGCGATCAAGGACGACCTGAAGCCGGAGGCGTCCGACACCTACGAGCTCGGCCTGCGCTACAACACCCCGCGCTTCAACGGCGTGCTCGGCGCCTATCTGGTGAACTTCCGCAACCGCCTGCTGGCGGTGCAGGTGGGCAGCCCGATCCAGGGCCTCGCCTCGGCGCTCCAGAATGTCGGCGGCGTGCGCTCCGTCGGCGTGGAAGCGGCGGGCACCCTGAAGATCGGCCGCGCCTTCAGCCTCTACGGCTCCTACAGCTACACCGACGCGACCTATCGCGACGACGTGCTGAACAGCTCGGACGGCACGCTGGTGGCGGCGATCAAGGACAAGACCGTGGTCGACAGCCCCAAGCACATGGCGCGCGGCGAGCTGAACTATGACGACGGCCAGCGCTTCTTCCGCGTCGGCGTCAACTACATGTCGCGCCGCTACTACAGCTATACCAACGACGTGTCGGTGCCGGGCCGGGTGCTGGTCGATGCCAGCGTCGGCTACCGCTTCACCGACAAGATCGAGGTGCAGCTCAATGCCACCAACCTGTTCGACAAGCGCTATGTCGGCACGATCGGATCGGGCGGCTTCGGCAACAGCGGCGACGCGCAGACGCTGCTGGTGGGCGCGCCGCAGCAGTTCTTCGCGACGCTGAAGGCTGGGTTCTGACCATATGAACCGGCCGTCCCCCGCGCCCCCGCGGGACGGCCGGTGCCGGGGATGATTGCATGAAGAAGACCGCGTTTCTCGCCCTTGCCATGGCAAGCTGCGTGCCGACGGCGGCACTGGCCGAGCCGGTGCTGCTGATCTCCATCGACGGGCTGCGGCCCGGCGACGTGCTGGAGGCGCAGAAACGCGGCCTTTCGCTTCCCAACCTGCGGCGCTTCGTGACGGAGGGGACTCATGCCTCCGGCGTCACCGGAGTGCTACCGACGCTGACCTATCCCAGCCACACCACGCTGATGACCGGCGTGGCGCCGGCGCGGCACGGGATCGTCAGTAACAACAGCTTCGATCCGATGCAGATCAACCAGGGCGGCTGGTACTGGTATGCGCAGGACGTCAAGGTGCCGACGCTATGGCAGGCGGCGGCAAAGGCCGGGCTTTCCACCGGCAACATCCACTGGCCGGTCAGCGTGGCGGCGAAGGGCGTGACCTGGAACCTGCCGCAGATCTGGCGCACAGGCCATGCCGACGACGCGCTGCTGCTCGACGCGCTGGCGACGCCGGGCCTGAAGGCCGATCTGGAAAAGGCGGTCGGCCAGCCCTATGCGATGGGGATCGACGAAAGCCTGGCAGGGGACGAGAATCGCGGCCGCTTCGCCGGCGCGCTGATCGCGGCGCACAAGCCCGATTTCCTGACCGTCTACCTCACCGCGCTCGACCATGAGCAGCATGCCCAAGGGCCGGACACGCCCGAGGCCCATGCGGTGCTGGAAAGGATCGACGCGATCGTCGGCTGGCTGGTCGCGGCCGAGCGACAGGCGCACCCCGACGCCGTCATCGCCGTGGTCAGCGACCACGGGTTCGAGGCGACCAACCGCTTCGTCAGCTTCTTCCGCGCCTTCATCGACGCCGGGCTGATCGCGGTGGACAAGGGCGGCAAGGTGACCAGCTGGGACGCGATGCCCTGGATTTCCGGCGGGTCGGCGGCGATCGTGCTGGCGCGGCCGGAGGACAAGGCGCTGGCCGCGCGCGTCAAGGCCGTACTGGACCGCATGGCCGCCGATCCCGCCAACGGCATCGACCGGATCGCCGACCGGGCCGAGATCGCGCGGATGGAGGGCAATCCCGACGCGACCTATTATGTGAACCTCAAGCCCGGGGTGGTGACGGATGTCTTCCGGGGCGCGGGTACGCCGCTCAACGGACCGGCGCCGGTCAAGGGCATGCACGGCTATTTCCCCGGCCCGGCGCATCTGCAGGCGACCTTCCTGCTGATGGGCAAGGGCGTGCCGGCCGGCAAGGACCTGGGCCAGATCGACATGCGCGCCATCGCGCCGACGCTGGCGAAGATCATGGGCGCGACGCTGCCGGACGCGGAGGCCGCGGCGATCGACCTGCGCTGAGGCGCAACGGATCGTTTCGCGCGGGGATGATGGACTCCGTTTCGCGCCCGGCATAACGTCCCGGCTTTCTCTGCCCGAAGGACCGCCCATGCCGCAGCGCTACAGCCAGGCCGCCATCTTTCTGCACTGGATCATAGCCGCCCTGCTGGCCTTCCAGATCAGCGTCGGATGGGCGCTGGAGGATCTGGGCGCGCGCGGCTTTGCCCTGTTTCAGCTGCACAAGTCGATCGGCATCTCCATCCTGGTGCTGACCCTGCTGCGGATCGCGGTCCGCACCTGGAAGCCGCGCCCGCCCAAGCTGGAAGGCGGCTGGCAGGGCACGCTGGCCCAGGCGGTGCACGCGGGGCTCTATGTCTTCATGCTGGGCGCGCCGCTGACCGGCTGGGCGCTGGTATCGACCGCGAAGGTCAAGGTGCCGACGCTGATCTTCGGCACCATCCCGCTGCCGCACCTGCCCCTGCCGATGGCCAGTCAGGAAGTGGCCGAGGGCGCGCATGGACTGCTGGCCTGGATCGGCATCGCCCTGTTCCTGCTGCACGTCGCGGGCGCGCTGCGGCACCATCTGCTGATCAAGGACGGCTTGCTGTGGCGGATGATGCCGGCGCGCTCGCCGCTGCTGCTGTTCGTCCTGCCCGCGCTGATCCTGGTCGGGCTGGTGCTGGGCAAGGCGATCCTTCCCGCGCCCGCCCCGGCCCCTGCCGAAGCCGCCGCACCCGCCGTCGCGAACGAGGCCGAGGCCGAGAATAGGACGGAAGCCGTGCCGGAGAATGCGGCGGACGCTCCGGCGAATGTCGCGGCCGTTGCCGACAACGCCACGGAAGCCGAAGTTCCCGCCGGCCCGCCACCGGTCTGGACGGTGCAGCCGGGCGGGCGGATCGGCTTTTCGGTCGGCAACAGCGGCGAGACGATCAGCGGCAGCTTCGCCAAATGGACCGCGAAGATCGCGATGGACCCCGACCATCCCGAGACGGCCGACATCGCCGTGACCATCGACCTCGCGAGCGCGAGCGTCGGCGACGCCTACAAGGACGGGATGCTGGGCGGCGACGAATTCTTCGGGGTCGCGGCGCACCCGACCGCCACCTTCACCGCGAAGGGGGCGGAAAAGACCGGCCCCAACAGCTATCGCGCCGCCGGCACGCTGGCGCTGAAGGGTGTCAGCAAGCCGCAGACGATCCGCTTCACCCTGTCGGACGCCGGCAAGAGCCGCAAGGTCAGCGGATCGGCCAGCATCACGCGCGCCGCCTTCGACGTCGGCAATGGCGAAAGCAGCGGCGGGCTCGATCCGAAGGTGGTGGTGACGTTCGGCTTCAGCGCGAAGGCACAGTAGCTTGAAGCACCCGGCGGTCTCCGTCGGTGCGGGGCCTTGTCAGGGCCAGTGGATCGGCGTCCCGCTTTCTGGCAAGGCACGGGCATGACGCACGAGACTCAGGGCAGCGGGCAGATGGAAGACGGGGTCTTCGTCGTGCTCGTCATCATCATCTCGCTGGCCTTCGCGCTGGTGGTCGAGCCGTTCTTCGGCGCGATCCTGTGGGCGATCATCGCCGCCATCCTGTTCATGCCGCTCAACAAGTGGATGCTGGCCGCGCTGGGCGGGCGGAAAAGCGGCGCGGCGCTGCTGACGCTGCTGGTGATCATCGCGCTGGTCATCATCCCGTCCATCCTGCTGGCGGGCGCGCTGATCCAGGAAGCGACGGTCGTCTACGGCAAGCTCCAGTCGGGGCAGATCAACATCGCGCGCATGTTCGCCGATTTCCAGTCGAGCCTGCCGGACTGGGCCTCGCGCGGGCTGCGGCGGCTGGGCATCACCAATTTCAACGCGGCGCAACGAATGCTCACCACCGGCATCACCGCCAGCTTCCGCACCCTGGCGGCGCAGGCCTTCCAGATCGGGCAGAGCGCCTTCGGCTTCTTCATGGCGCTGGGCGTCATGCTCTACCTCGCCTTCTTCCTGCTGCGCGACGGCGAAAGGCTGGTCGAGCGGATCGAGGGCGCGGCGCCGTTGCGGGCGCATCACCGGCGCGCGCTGGTGCGGCAGTTCGTCGTCGTGGTGCGCGCGACCATCAAGGGCAGCGTGGTGGTGGCGATCGTCCAGGGGATCATCGGCGGCTTCGCCTTCTGGGCGCTGGGCATACCCGGCGCGTTGCTGTGGGGCGTGCTGATGGGCTTCTTCTCGCTGATCCCGGCGATCGGCACTGGGCTGGTCTGGGTGCCCGTCTCCATCTACCTGATCGCCACCGGATCGACGACGCAGGGCCTGATCCTGGCCTTCACCGGCTTCTTCATCATCAGCATGGTGGACAATGTCCTTCGCCCGATCCTGGTCGGGCGGGACACGCGCATTCCCGACTATGTCGTGCTGATCACCACCCTGGGCGGGCTGGAGCTGTTCGGCTTCAACGGCATCGTCATCGGGCCGGTGATCGCGGCGCTGTTCATCGCGACGTGGAACATCGTCGCCAATATGCGCGCGCCGGGCGGGATCGAAGGGCCGCTGACCGGCACGGGGGAATAAGAGAGACCACCGTTCGGGCTGAGCCTGTCGAAGCCCTACTCTTCTTCTGAGCGCCACAGAAAAGGACAGCCCTTCGACAAGCTCAGGGCGAACGGAGGCTGGCGCCTGCCTACAGCGCCTCCAGCTCCGCGCTCGCCTCCATCCACGCTTCCTCCGCCGCCTGCAGCTTCTGCTCGACCGCGGCGCGCTTCACCATCAGTTCGGTCATGGTCATCTTCGCCTCCGCGCCGGTTGCGGCCTTGGGATCGAACAGGGCCTGGTCGATCCGGCTGCGCTCGGCGCCGAGCGTCTGCATCTCCTTCTCCGCCTTCGATACGGCGGCCTTGAGCGCCTTCTGCTTTTCGCGCCATTCGGCGGCGTTGCGCTTTTCCGCCTTGCGGTCGGATTTCGGCGCGTCACCGCCGCTGCCGCCCCCGTCGGCCTTGCGCAGGACGATGTCGGTATAGTCGTCCAGGCTGCCGTCGAAGGGATGGGCCGTGCCGCCGTCGACCAGCACCAGCCGGTCGGCGACCAGCTCGATCATGTGGCGGTCGTGGGACACGATCACCACCGCGCCCGAATAATCGTTCAATGCCTGGACCAGCGCCTCGCGGCTGTCGACGTCGAGGTGGTTGGTCGGCTCGTCGAGGATCAGCAGGTGCGGCGCATCGCGGGTGATGAGCGCGAGCGCCAGCCGCGCCCGCTCGCCGCCCGACATGCTGCCGACCTTCTGCGTCGCGCGCTCGCCGGAAAAGCCGAAGCGGCCCAGCTGCGCGCGGACGGCGCCGGGCGTCGCGCCCTTCATGACGCGGGTCATATGCTCCAGCGGCGTGTCGGTGACGTCCAGCTCCTCCACCTGATACTGGGTGAAATAGCCGACGTTCATCTTGGCCGAGCTTTGCATCGAGCCTTCCATCGGCGCCAGCTGGGCGGCGATCAGGCGGGCGAGCGTCGTCTTGCCGTTGCCGTTGCGGCCGAGCAGCGCCAGCCGGTCGTCGGGATCGATGCGCAGGTTGACGCGGCGCAGGACCGGGGTTTCGCCATAGCCGACCGCCGCCATGTCCATGGTGATGAGCGGCGGACGCAGCTCGGGCGGGCTAGGGAAGCCGAAATGCAGGGTCGGGTCCTCGATCGCGGCGGCGATGGGCTGCATCTTGGCCAGCGCCTTGGCGCGCGACTGGGCCTGCTTGGCGGTCGAGGCGCGCGCGGAGTTGCGCGCGACATAGTCCTGCAGCTTCTCGCGCTCCGCCTGCTGCTTGGCACGGGCGGCCTCCTGCTGGGCGAGGCGCTCGGCCCGCTGGCGCTCGAACGCGTCATAGCCGCCGGGATAGAGCGTCACCTTCCCGCCTTCGAGGTGGAGGATATAGTCCACCACATTGTTGAGCAGGTCGCGCTCATGGCTGATGACCACCACGGTGCCGCGATAGGCCTTCAGGAAATTCTCCAGCCACAGCGTCGCCTCGAGGTCGAGATGGTTCGATGGCTCGTCGAGCAGCAGCAGCTCGGGCTCCGAGAAGAGCAGTGCGGCGAGCGCCACGCGCATCTTCCAGCCGCCCGAATAGCTGTCGAGCGGCCGCCCCTGCATCTCCTCGTCGAAGCCGAGGCCGACCAGGATGCGGGCGGCACGCGCCGGAGCCGTATAGGCGTCGATCGCGGTCAGCCGCTCGTAGATATGGCCCAGGCGATCGGGGTCCTCGGTATGCTCCGCCTCCGCCATCAGCGCGGCGCGTTCCTTGTCGGCTTCCAGCACGGTGTCGAAGGGGGTGGCGGTGCCCGACGGCGCCTCCTGCGCGATATAGCCCAGGCGCGTGTCGCGCGGCATGTCGCAGCTGCCCTCGTCCGGGTCGAGCTGGCCGATCATCACCTTCATCAGCGTCGACTTGCCCGCGCCGTTGCGGCCGATCAGGCCGACGCGGCTGCGCGGCGGCAGCGCCGCGGTCGCGCGGTCGAGGATGGTGCGCCCGCCCAGGCGCACGGTGATGGCGTTCAGGTTCAGCATGGCGGCGCCTCTAGCACGGGTGTGCCGGGGGGTGAAGGCGGGAGGCGCCGTCGATTCAGGAGGGGGCGGAGCCTCCCCCCCAGGGCTCAGAGGCTTTGACGCTGGGAGGCCTTGCCGATCCGACAGGCTTGTCGCAGCGGCACATCCGCCTCGTCGCGCATCTGGACGATGGAGTGCCACCATTCCTGGGCAGGTGGTCCGAGCTTCGTGACGAGCTGCCGCCGGCCCACGGCTTGCCAGCCCTTCTCGCTCCGCACGAACTGCCAGAGCGCATTGCACTGGAGCGGGACGAGTTCGAACATCGCGGGCGGACCGCCGGACGCGGGGGTGGAGATGGAACGAAGCTGCGCCGGCACGTCACGGGCGGATCCGTCGGGAAAACCAACCTGGATCAGCATGGCTGCCGACGCTTTTTCAACGCATCTCTCATGACGGTGTAAACGCACCACAAGGCTATGAGTTCATTAAAAGAATGCGGGGTCCGGCATGGGTGTGCGGCGGCGGGCATTCACGGGGCGATTGCGGTGTCGGGGGAGGCTGTGCCATCGTGCCGTGCAGCGCTGGGAGAGATGCGATGAATGATGTCATGAAGGGCCTTGCACTGATCCCGGCGGCGATGCTGCTCGCTTTGTCGGGGGCGGTTCCCGGCGCGGTGGCGCAAACGGCCGGGGCGGACTCCAATGCGGCCAGGGACTTCGCAAGCGGCGCGGAAGTCAGGGGCCAGGTCTCCGCGATGCTCGCCGAGATGAAGCCGGATCAGGGCTTCATGTGGCGGCCGCTGGTCCGCGACGGCAAGACCGTGGCGGCGATCGAGATCTGGAAGAAGCCGGGCCGCCCCGCCGTCCACCCTGCCGACGCGGAATATGCGATCGTGCTGGAAGGCGCGGGCACGCTGGTTTCGGGCGGCACCATGGCCGATGCGGAAGCCCGGCGGGCCGATCTGGTGGAAGGCAGCCGGATCGAGAACGGCAAGAGCCGGACGCTGGGACCGGGGGACGTGATCCTGATCCCGGCCGGCGTGCCGCACTGGTTCGGGATCACCGGCGAGCGTCTGGTCCTGCTGGGTATCAAGCTGCCCAAGGCGGACTGAGAACCGGTTTCGGTTGCGTCCGGTCTTTAATGGTGGGCGGTGACGGGCTCGAACCGCCGACATTCTCGGTGTAAGCGAGACGCTCTACCAACTGAGCTAACCGCCCGGTGCCGTGGGCGAGGCCCTTCGTCCGGAGGGCGTCTATTGCGGGCAATCGGGCCGCCGGTCAAGCCGCGATTCGGGCGGTCCGGTCAGGCGCAGCGATAGCGGCGGCTGGCGCCGAACCAGCGGGTGAGGCCGTGGGCGGCTTCCTCCGTCAGGGAGATGAAGACCCTGCGGCCGTCGCGCGGATCGTTCTGCCGTTCGACCAAGCCCTGCTCCGTCAGCGTGCGGATCCAGCGCAGGGCCGTGGTGGGCGGCACCGCAGCGGCGATGCACAGGCTGGAGACCGACACCCGCTCATGCTCCAGCCGGGCGGCGAGCAGGTCGAGCATCATGTCCCATGCCGGATCGGCGAACAGGTCGCCGGGCAGGAAGTCGGCACGCATCCGCCGGGCGCGCAGCAGGTCGCGCACCTGGCCGGGGCTGACGTGCACGGGCTCCTCCGCCCGCGCCTCGCCGCTGCCGATGGGCGACAGCGCAGGCATGCCCGCATAGTCGCCCGATCGATCCGAGATGCGCGGTCCTGCATCGAAGGAGGGGGGCGCGGCGCGGGACCGCCGGGTCAGGGCCTCGATTGTGCGGGCGAGGCGACTGACCTCCTCGCTCAGCTGCTGCAGGCGCGCGCCGTCGCTGTCCTTGTCGCGGTCGTGCACGGTGCGATTCGCCCGTGCCTGCTCCGCGGCGGTCACCAGCGCCGCCACCAGGTCGGCGCGATCCGGCCGGCACAGCAGCTGCGCACGCTGGCCATGGACGCAGGCATAGGCGAGGTCCAGATCCTCCAGGTCGGCGACGACGATCAGCGGCATGGCGCGCTGATCCGCCAGCCGGTCCAGCGCGACCAGCTGCGCGGCAAGGTCGGGCGTTGCGGCGGTGCAGAACAGCAGCACATCCCCCGCCAGCGGCGCGTCGAAGCGGGCGGCGACCTGCATCGGCGCGACCGTGTCCAGCCATCGCAGCCCTGCCGCCTCGATCGCGGCTTCCAGCGCATAGGGGGCCGTCCCGTTCGCCACCACCACCAGGCCAGCGCCGTCCTGTCCGGCGACCGCAAGCGTGCTCCGCGCCGGGGCGGCATAGGAGAAATCCTCTATCATCGACATGCTCCCTGTGCTGCGTTTGTTCTGGTGAATAAAGCAAGAACAGACAGGAGTATTCCCATTTTTTCTCTGATCCGGATGGTTTGCGGCGGCACCGGCGCCAGAAGGCGCGCCGGCGCCCGGCGAGCGGGACCGAAATGGCCGGAGATCGCACCGGATCGACACCATGCCGACGCAATCCTGGCGATCACTCCATTATGGAGTCAATCCCGCGCCGCGCTCTTCCGGGCGAAGTCGATATAGAGCGCGCGCATCCGCATCGCGACCGGGCCGGGCGTGCCGTCGCCGATCGGCCGGCCGTCGATCCGCACGACCGACTGGCAGAGCGTCGATGCGCTGGTGATGAAGGCCTCGCTGGCCGCCAGCGCTTCATCCACCGTGAAGGGGCGGCGGATCACTCTCAGGCCGCTTTCCTCCGCCAGCGCGGTCAGCGCCGCACCGGTACAGCCGGCGAGCACCGCCTGCGAATAGGGGCGGGTGACGATCCCTTCGCCGGTCACGATGAAGGCGGTGGAGGACGCGCCTTCGGTGACGAAGCCGTCCTCGACCATCCAGGCTTCCTGCGCGCCCGCCTCCCGCGCGGCCTGCTTCGCCATCGCCTGGGCGAGCAGCATCACGCTCTTGATGTCGCGCCGCTTCCATCGGATATCCGGCACCGTCGCGACGGCGATGCCGGTGCGGACGGCGGGCACGTCGAGGAAAGGCTTCGCCTGCACGAACATGACCAGCGTGGGCACGATCCCCGGCGAGGGCAGGAATTCGCGCGTCGCATCGGCGCCGCGGGTGAGCTGGAGATAGACCAGCCCTTCGCCGAGGCCATTGCGGGCGATCAGTTCCTGCTGCACCGCCTCCACCTCCGCGAGGGGGATGGGAAGCGTGATGCCGATCTCCCGCGCGGAACGCTCCAGCCGGGCGAGGTGGGATGCTCTGTCGACCAGATGGCCATCGATCACAGCCGCGACCTCGTAGATGCCGTCGGCGAACAGGAAGCCGCGATCGAGCACCGAGACATGGGCTTGGTCGAGCGGCAGGTAGCGGCCGTTCAGATAGGCGACGGACATGGAGGAGGCGGTTCCCTGACAAAGCGATCGGCGCCAGATGTCGCCGGGCCGCTTCCCGCCGTCAACAAAATCCGTTCAGACCAGTTCGCTCAGGCGGCGCGGCCCTGCAGCGCCTTCTGCCGCCGCCGCTGGACCGACGAGCCGATCCCCATCGATTCGCGATATTTGGCGACGGTGCGGCGGGCGATGTCCATGCCCTTGGCGCGCAGCAGGTCGACCAGCGTGTCGTCGGAGAGGATCGCGTGCGGCTCTTCCGCGGATATCAGCGCCTTGATGTGGCTCTTGACCGCCTCGGCCGACACCGCGCCGTCGCCGTCGGAGGCCGCAACGCCGCTGGAGAAGAAATATTTGAGCTCGTACAGCCCCCGCGCGCAGGACAGATATTTGTTGGACGTGACGCGGCTGACGGTCGATTCGTGCATCTCGATTGCGTCCGCCACCGCCTTGAGCGTCATGGGCTTGAGATGCGCGACGCCGTGGCGGAAAAAGGCCTCCTGCTGCTTCACGATCTCGCTCGCGACCTTGATGATCGTCTTCTGCCGCTGGTCGAGCGCCTTCACCAGCCAGTTGGCGCTGGCGAGGCAGTCGGCCAGCCAGGCCTTCGATGCCTTGTCCTGGGCGCCGCCGGCCAGCTCGACATAATAGCTGCGGTTGATCAGCACGCGCGGCAGGGTGGCGCCGTTGACCTCTATGCTCCAGCCCGCTGCGGTCTTGCGAACGAACAGGTCGGGCGTCACGGGCGCCGCCCGATCGGTGGAGAAGCGCAGGCCGGGCTTGGGATCATAGCCGCGCAGCTCGCGGATCATGTCCGCCATGTCCTCCTCGTCCACGCCGCAGATGCGCCGCAGCTGGGGCAGGGCGCCCTTGGCGAGCAGGTCGAGATTGGCGAGCAGGCGCTGGATGCAGGGATCGTAGCGATCCGCCTCTTTCGCCTGCAGCGCCAGGCATTCGGCGAGCGAGCGGGCGCCGACACCGGTCGGATCGAAGCCCTGGATCACCCCGAGCACGCGCTCCACGTCGAACAGCGGCACCCCCAGGCCATGGGCGGTCTGGAGCAGGTTCGCCTCCAGATAGCCCGCCTCGTCGATCTGGCCGATCAGCTGGGTCGCGATGAGGAGGTCCATGCCCGACAGGCGCGCCCGGGCCTGGTCCATCAGATGCTCGTAAAGCCCGGTCTCGGGATTGGCGAAGCTGTCGAAATCCACCGCCTCGCCGCTGCCCCCGGCAAGGTCCATGCCGCCCGACCCGGCGCCGGTCGCCGATGCCGTCATCCGATCGCCCGGCCCGTCGTCGATGAAGGTTTCCGCGCCATAATCGACGTCGAGCGGTGCGTCCGCCTCACCCATGCCCTGGCCGATCAGCGAATCGGCGGCGCCCGCCTGGGCGGGGAGCGCCGGCGCCTCGACCTCGCGGTCGATGCCGTCCGGTGCGGCGAAGCCGTCGTCGTCGCCGCCGCTTTCGAGCAGCGGGTTCTTCTCCAGCTCCCCGGCGACGAAGGCCTCTATCTCCAGGTTGCTGAGCGCCAGCAGCTTGATCGCCTGCTGGAGCTGCGGCGTCATCACCAGCGACTGGCTCTGCCGCAGGTCGAGGCGGGGCCCGAGCGCCATCAGCCGTGTCCCGTCCCGTCAGGACCGGAAGAGCCTGCCCCATGGGAGGCGGAGGGAGTGGCGGCCCGGATCATGTCACAACGAGAAATTCTCGCCCAGATAGAGGCGGCGCACATCGGCATTGGCGACCAGTTCGATCGGGCTGCCGGCAAAGAGCACCTGACCGCTGTAGATGATGCAGGCCCGGTCGACGATCTCCAGCGTTTCGCGCACATTATGGTCGGTGATGAGCACGCCGATGCCGCGATTCTTGAGGTCCTTCACCAGATCGCGGATGTCGGCGATCGACAGCGGGTCGATGCCGGCGAAAGGCTCGTCCAGCAGGACGATGGAGGGATTGGCCGCCAGCGCCCGCGCGATCTCGCAGCGCCGGCGTTCGCCGCCCGACAGCGCCATGGCCGACGAATCGCGCAGCCGGACAAGGCCGAATTCATCGAGCAGCTGTTCCAGCCGCGCGTCGCGCGCGTCGCGATCGGGCTCGGCCAGTTCCAGCACCGCGCCGATATTCTGCGCCACCGTCAGGCCGCGGAAGATGGAGGTTTCCTGCGGCAGATAGCCCAGGCCCAGGATCGCGCGGCGGTACATGGGCAGGTGGGTGATGTCCTGTCGGTCGAGCACGATCCGGCCATGATCGGGCCGCACCAGTCCCATGACCGAATAGAAGCAGGTCGTCTTGCCCGCGCCGTTCGGGCCGAGCAGGCCGACCACCTCGCCCTTGCCCACGGTCAGCGACACGTCGGTGAGCACCGGGCGCTTGTCATAGCTCTTGGCGATCGAGATGACCGACAGCCCCTCGCCCACTTCCTGCGGGATCACGGGCCTTGGCTGTCCCGCGCCTTCCGGCCCTGCCCTGTCCTGGATCGTCACGTCGTCCATCCGTTCATCCTTGCGCCGCCGCGCGGACGCCGCCGCCGGCAATTGGCAAGCTTTGTGCATGGGATACTCGCCGGAGCAAGGAGAAAATGGCCGGCGCCATCCGACATGCGGCGGACGGCATCGGATGCGGTGAGCGCCCGCGGCGGGAGATTTTGTCGGTCGACAAGCGGAACCATTGTTTTTAGGGATAAAGCGAGCAGCCAAGCCAAGCGGGGGGAGGGGGCCCCGTCCAGGTCCGGACCAAAGCCCGGGCCGCGTTCGATCAAGGTCAGGGGACGTTCATTGCAGAAGATTACTCCGGTCATCCTGTGCGGCGGCAGCGGCACGCGGCTCTGGCCGCGCAGTCGCGTGACCAAGCCCAAGCCGTTCCTGCCCCTGGTCGGCGACAATACCCTGTTCGAAGCGACCGTGTTGCGCTGCGCCGATCCCGGCCATTTCGCCGCGCCGATCGTCGTCACCGGCGCCAAATATGCAGGCTATGTCGAAGGGCAGCTGGGCAGCGGCAGCGACGCGACGGTGATCGTCGAGCCGGCGGCGCGCAACACCGCCGCGGCGATCGCCTGCGCCGCGCTGCGCCTGCCCGCCGATGCGATCATGCTGGTCTGCCCCAGCGACCACCATATCGCGGGCAGCGAGGTGTTCCGCCAGGCGGCGCTCGCCGCCGCCGCGCTCGCCGCGGACGACTGGCTGGTGTCCATCGCCATCGAGGCCAAGGCGCCGGAAACCGGATTCGGCTATCTGCAACGCGGCGCGCGGATCGCCGACCGCGGCTATCGGGTCGACCGGTTCGTCGAGAAGCCGGACCTGGAGCGGGCGAAGGGCTTCCTTGCCTCCGGCGACTATTATTGGAACGGGGGCATCTTCGCCTTCCGCGCCGGGCTGTTCCTGGAGGAGCTGACGCGCCACCGCCCTGCCCTGGCAGCGGCGGCGCGCGCGGCGATGGAGGCGGGTCATGCCGATGGCCGCCGTTTCCATCCTGATCCCGAACAGTTCGCCCGGATCGAGAGCGAGAGCGTCGATTACGCGGTGATGGAGAACACCGCGCGTGCCGCGATGGTGCCGGCCGACATGGGATGGTCCGACATCGGCAACTGGCAGGCGCTGCACGCCGCGCGTGGCCGTGACGAGCGCGGTAACCACGCGACCGGCCGGGCGGAACTGGTCGACTGTCGCAATGTGCTGGTCGACACGGATGGACCGCGCGTGTCGGTGATCGGCCTGGACGACGTCATCGTCATCGTCGACCAAGGCGAGATCCTGGTTACCAGCGCCAAGCGGGCGCAGGAAGTGGGCAAGCTGTCGGGGGCGGTCAACCAGTGATCCTGCCCACCCGCGCGGTCGAAAAGCCGTGGGGGCGCGAGCGCCTTCCCGCACCCTTTGCGGGGGCGGAAGGCAAGCGGATCGGCGAGATCTGGTTCGAGCCGCCCGAGGCGATGCCCGACCTGCTCGTCAAATATATCTTCACCAGCGAGAAGCTGTCGGTGCAGGTGCATCCGTCCGACGCGCAGACCCTGGCGGCTGGGCTTGGCCGGCAGGGAAAGACCGAATGCTGGCTGGTGCTGGACGCGGAGCCGGGCGCGACGCTCGGCATCGGTTTTTCCGAGCCGGTCGATGCGCCCGCCATGCGGCAGGCGGCGATCGACGGCAGCATCGAGGAAATGCTGGCGTGGCACCCGGTAAAAGCCGGTGACTTCTTCTACATCCCCGCCAATACCGTGCATGCGATCGGTGCGGGCATCGCGCTGGTCGAGGTGCAGCAGAACAGCGATATCACCTACCGACTCTACGACTATGGCAGACCCCGGCCGCTGCATCTGGACGAAGGGATCGCGGTCGCGAGCGGGGAGCGCTATCCCGACCGGCTGCACCGGACGATCGCGGAGCAGGGCAAGATCGTCCTCGCTGGGGAGGCGCCCTTCCGGCTCGTCCGCTTCGACGGCCCGCTCGGCGAAGAGGCCGGTTGCGGCTTCGGGCAGGGACCGCTGCTGGTCCTGCCCTTGGCCGGGAGCGTGGCCGTCATGGGCGAATCGATCGCGCCGGGTGCCTGCGCGCTCGCGCCCGCGCTCGCCTTGCTGGCGATCGACGAGGGAGCACGGGGACTGATCGCGCAGCCGATCGCCGCCTGACCCCCTTGAAAGCCGCGCTGTCCCGGCGCATGGCGGAGCGCGAAGGAGAAGCCGCATGTTCCGTCCGCTGACCGACCAGATCCTCGTTTCGCCCCAGATCAGCCTGGCCGATGTCGAGCAGGCGAAGGCATTGGGCGTGACGATGATCCTCAACAACCGCCCCGATGACGAGGAGCCGGGCCAGGTCAATGGCGCGGCGATCGAGGCGGCGGCGCGCGAGGCCGGGATCGGCTATGCGGCGGTGCCCGTGGCGCATGGCGGCTTCGCGCCCTGGCAGCTCGACGGCATGGCGGCCGCGATCGCGCAGGCGGGTGAAGGGAAGCTTCTCGCCTATTGCCGTTCGGGCACGCGCAGCACGCTGCTGTGGGCGCTGACCCGGGCGCGCGCCGGCGACCGGCCGGATTCCATCGCGGATCAGGCGGCGGCGGCCGGCTATGACGTGACGCCCGTCCGGCAGATCATGGACGCGCTCGCAGCAGGCTGAAGGAAGGCTCGGGCAGGGGCGGAGCCGCTTAGGGCTCGCCCTTCGATTGCTGCATGCGCCGTTCGGCGAACCATTGTTCCAGCATCTTCGCGGTGCAGCCGGTGAAGCCGCCGCTGCCGATCGCCGAACAGCTGCCGGGCAAGTTTTGCCGCTGCGTCTGCTCCATGGTGGCGACCTGGCTGCCCCAGCCCCGGCCGCCCGCGACGGCTGGCTTCTCCCGCAGCTTCTTCGGGATGCGATAGCGTTCCGATTCGGGACGGCGCGCGCACACGACGATCTCGTCGCCCTCGCCGGTGGGGCAGGGATCGTCGCCGAAGACCACGAGGTTGGTGATCCGCTGCGGCGGCTCGGCCTGCGCGGCAGGGACGAGCATCGTGCCGGACAACAGGGCCAGCGGGATCAGGACAGGCAGACGCATCGCAATTTCCTCAATTCGCCCCTGTCACCCGCCGCCGCGCCGCCCGTTGCGCGCCGGCCATTTCCCAAGACGCCACGGGGCGCCCCGTGCCGTCAGGGCTGCGGCGGCGTGCCGCTTACGGGTTGCTGCGCGCCCTCGGCCTTTTCTTCCTCGACGACACGCGCCTCGATCGCCTTGCTGTCCGCGTCGATGGTCGACAGCCGCTTGGCGCGCTCCGCCTCCACCAGATCCTTCCAGCTCGCATTGTCCGCCGCCTGCCGTTCCAGCTTGGCGAGGCGGGACAGCTCGGCGAAGCATCCGGTCGCGCCGCCGCCGCCGACGGGCGAGCAGCTTTCGGTGCCGGTGCGGCCGACATATTCCAGCGACCTCACCCGCTCGCCCCAGGCCTGGTGGCTGGGCTGGTTCGGATCGCCCCGCAGCGGCTCGGGAATGCGATAGCGCTCCTCCTCGCCCTTGCGCGCGCACACGACGATGTCGCCGCTCCCGCTCTGCGGGCAGGGATCATCGCCATAGACGATCACCAGATTGACCCGTTCCGACCCCGGCGTCGCGGCCGGCGCCTGCTCAGCCGGCTGGGTAGGGCCCTGTTGCGCCAAGGCGGCGGGCGCGGCCATGCCGGTCATCAGCAGGGCGGCGATCAGCGACGGCTTCCACATGGCAGATTCCTTTCAGATGCGCTTCGACAGCGCGATGGCGGCGCGGCAGCCCAGCCGGATGGCGCCCGAGAGAAGCGGATAGGCCGGGGCCTGCTCCGCGCCATGGGCGATGGCGGCGTCGCGATGCTCGACTTCCTCCGCCTGAAAATCCCTGATCGCCCCCGCCAGTTCCGGATCGTCCTCGCCCAGCACCTCAAGCTGCTCCGCATAGTGGCGGTCGATCTCGGTTTCGATCGCGGCGGTGCAGGCCATGGCGGCCTTTGGCCCCATCGCCGCCGTCACCGCACCCAGCGCGAAGCCCGCGACGTTCCACAGCGGCGTCAGGGCGGTCGGCCGCACGCCGCGCTCCACGATCATCGCGTCGAACGCCTTGCGGTGCCGTTCCTCCTGCGCCGCCATGCCGGCGATGATCCGCGCATTGGGATGGCGATCGCCCATCACGGCCAGCTGCCCGGCATAGATGCGGGTGGCGCCGAACTCGCCCGCCTGGTCGACGCGCAGCATCGACGCGCGGGCGGTGTCCGTCACCCTGCGGCCGGGCCGGGGAAAATCCTTCGATGCGCTCACCGCCTGCGTCCTTTGCCTGCCAGCAGCCCCAAGATGGCGAGCGCCGCGCCCACCGACAAGAGGCCGTTATAGCCCGCCAGCGATATGCCGAAGAGGCTCCAGGGCGCGACGTCGCAGCGCGTGATCGGCGTCGCCATGATCTGCGTCAATATGTCGGCGGTGCTGCCGCCCGTGGGCGTGGTGGAGCAGGTGGTCAGCCCCGGCCACCAGCCATATTCGACGCCCGCGTGGAACAGGCCGATGCCGCCGCTGATGCCGATCGCGATGGCGGCGAGCGCGGTGAACAGCGCGCTGGTCCGGGCATTGCCCTTCGCCGCGAATGCCAGCAGCGCCAGCGGGATCGCCGCCATGTGCGGATAGCGCTGCCACCAGCACATTTCGCAGGGATGCAGGCCGCCGATATATTGCGAGGCATAGGCGCCGCCGAGCAGCAGCACGGGGGTGGCGAGCGCGAGGAGGCGGGCGAGGGGAAGGTTGCTCATGCCGCTCGCTTAAACCTTCCCAAAGCTGTCGTCATGCTGAACCTGGGGTCGCGAAGAAGGTCCCTCCTTCGTTCCGGGCCGGAAATAGAAGGAAGGGCGAGAATCAGCGCGCGCCCGGCTTCCGGCCGCCCGACGGCGGCGCCAGCGCCACCACGCCACCGGGCTTGCCGGCGAGGCGCGTCAGCGTCTTGAGCGCATAGTCGAGCTGGAAGTCGTCAATGCCCTTCTTCTTCAGATCCTCGGCGCTGGCGGTGAAGCGCGGATCATCCTTGCTGTCCTCTTCCAGCGCGGCGTTGTCGGTCTTGATCTCGTTGATCAGATGGCGGCGCAGGTCGCTTTCGCGGAACTTGGGCCGCGACTTGTAGTCGGGATCGGACAGCTGCGGCACCTTGATGTCCGGCTCGATCCCGCCTTCCTGCACCGACCGGCCCGACGGCGTATAGTAGCGCGCCGTGGTGAGCTTGAGCGCCGTGGTGCTGCTGAGCGGCAGCATGGTCTGGACGCTGCCCTTGCCGAAGCTGCGTTCGCCCATCACCAGGGCGCGATGCTGGTCCTGCAGGGCGCCCGCGACGATCTCCGACGCGGAGGCGGAGCCCGAATCGACCAGCACGATCACCGGCAGGCCCTTCGCGTCGTCGCCGGGCTTGGCGTAATAGCGTTCCACATCGCCCTTCTGCCGGCCGCGCTGCGACACGATCTCGCCGCGCTCCAGGAAGGCGTCGCTGACCGACACCGCCTCGTCCAGCAGGCCGCCGGGGTTGGAGCGCAGATCGAGCACATAGCCGGTCGGCTTGTGGCCCAGGCTCTTGTCGATGCTGCGGATCGCCTGGCGCACGTCGGCCCCGGTATTGGCCGAGAAGCTGACGATGTTGATGATGCCGATATTGTTCTTCACTTCCCACTTCACCGGCTTCAGCTCGATGATCTCGCGGGTCAGGGTCGTCTCGATCGGCTTGTCGCGGCCGGGCCGCACGACCGTCAGCTTGACGGCGGTGCCGGGCGCGCCCTTCATCTTGTCGACCGCCTCGTCCAGCGTGCCGCCATAGATCAGGTCGCCGTTGATATGGGTGATATAGTCGCCGGCCTTGATGCCGGCGCGCCAGGCGGGCGTGTCCTCCATCGGCGCGATCACCTTGACCGCGCCATCCTCCTGCGTGACGGAGAGGCCGAGGCCGCCATAGCTACCCTCGGTCTGGGTGCGCAGGTTCGCGAAGTCGCGGGCGTCGAGGAAGCTGCTGTGCGGGTCGAGGCTGGCGAGCATGCCGTCGATCGCGCCCTTGATCAGCTTTTCGTCGTCGACCTTCTCGACATAGTCGCTGCGGACCTTCTGGAACACGTCCATGAACTCGTCGAGCGCCTTGTAGCTCGATGCCTCCCCGTCGGCGAGCGCCGCGGTGGTGGCGGGAATGAGCGCAAGCGCCCCGAGCGCAAGCGCGCCCTGGAGGAAGGAGGATTTCATGGCTGTCCCTGGGATTCGCATCAATGGTCCAATATAGGGCGATTCGCCGCGCAACGCAAAAGCGCCGATCGACGAGGGGCGTCCGGGGTCGACGGGCGTCGGGTGGGTGCTGCCGGACGGCGCCGCTTCCTCATCCCAGTCCCGCCAGCGGCACGATGTCCACGGGGCGGCCGTTGCGGCGGAGTTCCACGGTGATGGTGGGGCGGCCCGTCCCGGCGATGCCGACGGGGTCGCCCTGGCGCACGGATTCGCCGACCTGCGCGGTCAGGCGGTGGAGGCCGGTGATCAGCGTGGTCCAGCCCTGGCCATGGTCGATGATGAGGATCTGGCCATAGCCTCGATAGGGGCCGGCGAAGGCGATCCGCCCGGCGGTGGGCGCCACTGCCTGCGCGCCGCTTTGGGTGGCGATGGAAAGGCCGCGCGAGCGCACGCCGCTTTCGTTGACCTCGCCCATGCCGGTGACGAGCTGGCCCACGACCGGCAGGCGATAGGGCGGCGGGCCGTCCGGCGCGCTCGCCCGTTCCGGGGCCGGCATGCCCGCCT
>NZ_AUWY01000053.1 GCF_000447205.1 Sphingobium ummariense RL-3
GCGCGGCCTGTTCCTGCTCCAGCGTCGTGCCAGCGGTGCCCGGCAGGATCAGGGCCTGGCCGTCGGCCGCGACCAGCCGCGACGCGAGGAGGGCGCCGGCCCCGATCGTTCCCGCTGCGATGATCCCCGCCCGCTTCACTCTGATCGAAAGCCCCGATGCCCCACCCGTTCGCCTATCCTTCGCGATGATAGGGGTGGTTGGCAAGGATGGAGCAGGCCCGCCACAATTGTTCGGCCAGCATCGCGCGGGCCATCATGTGCGGCCAGGTCATGGCGCCGAAGGCGATCAGCAGGTCCGCGCTCGCGCGATCGGCATCGTCGAAGCCGTCCGCCGCGCCGATCAGGAAGCGGCATTCGCGCGTCCCCGCATCGCGCCAGCCCTCGATCCGGCGGGCGAAATCCATGGAGGAAAGCTGCCGGCCCTTCTCGTCCAGCAGCACGGTCACGGTGCCGGGCGGCGCGGGCGGCACCCTGCCGCCCCGGTCGGGCATCTCGGTGATCCGGTGCGGCATGGTCAGCCGCTTCAGATAGCGATCGACAAGATCGCCTTCGGGCGAGCGTCCGATCTTCCCGCGCGCGATGATGTGAAGGAGCAAGGATCGACCCCGTTCAGCTTCGGCCGCTTCGAGCCAAATCGGGCGGCATCCGTCGAGACGCTTCCCCCGACGGTCTCGCAACGACCGGGAAAGTGGACGGCAGGCCTAGGCCGTGCCCGCCACCGGCGCGTCGACGAAGCCCCACATCCGTTCCAGATTGTAGAAGCTGCGCACTTCCGGCCGGAACAGATGAACGATCACGTCGCCCGCATCGACCAGCACCCAGTCGGCGACCGGCAGCCCTTCGACCCGCGCGGAGCGGCCCGTGGACTGTTTGATCTTCTCGGCCAGATGCTGGGCCATCGCCGCGACCTGGCGCGACGAACGGCCGCTCGCGATCACCATATGGTCGGCGATGCTGCTCTTGCCTTCGAGGGGGATGGAGATGGTTTCCTGCGCCTGGTCGTCGTCGAGCGACTGAAGGACGAGGGCATGCAGGGCGGCAACGCTTTCGGCGCCTTGGGCCGTGTCGTTGGCGGGTCGGGGTCTGGTCAAAAAAGCTCCAATCTAGACAATCATCCGGCGCGTGAGCGGATCGCGCACGCGGCTGTGTTCATATTCGCGATGCCAGAGGGGGTCCGCCTGCCGCAGCAGGGTCGCCGATCTTGGATCAGGGCGAAAGCGCAAAAGCACGAGCGCCGGCGGTCTCCAATCCGTCCAGTCTGCACCCTGGCGCGCGGGCCGGACGAAACGCCGCAGCCAGGCCATGGCCCCAGAGCCACGGGCAGCGTCATCATAGCCGGGACGGGCGATAACGGCAATGGGCATTTGCCGCGCGATGCCGCGCCAGTTCTTCCACTGGCCGAACTGGGCGAGATTGTCGGCGCCCATCAGCCAGATGAAGCGGTCGCGCGGGTAGCGGGCCTGCAGCGCCTTCAGCGTGTCGACCGTGTAGCGGGTGCCGAGCCGCGTCTCGATCGCGGTGGCGCGGATCGGCGCGCGCCGGGCCACCTTGCGGGCATGGGCGACGCGCGCGGCGAGCGGCGCCATGCCCCTGCGGGGCTTGAGCGGATTGCCGGGCGAGACGAGCCACCACAGCTCGTCCAGTTCCAGCGCCTGGATCGCGAACAGGGAAATGGCGCGATGGCCCCCGTGCGCCGGATTGAAGGAGCCCCCCAGCAGGCCGATCTTTTTCATCCCCTTGCCATGCCAGCGCGCGCGCCGCGCGGCAATGGCGCAGGAACGGGGCGCAGAAACAGGAAGAGGCGCAGATCGCTCCGCGCCTCCGTTCGCTCCCGAATGGCGAATGCGGAACGGCCGCAGTCCAAGGCCGTTCCGCACCCCCACCTCCCGCGTGCGGGAGATGACCGGTCAAACCGTCAGAATTTCGCGACCACGCCCGCCATCGGTCGGACCGAGCGGAAATTGCCCATGGTGTCGGCCTGGACACGCAGACGGATGTTGCTGCTCTGCGCCGAGCCGCCCATGTCAGCGGCGGAAAGCTCCACGCCCGCGCCATAGGTGGTGCCGTGGAAATCCGGGCTGTCATTGCCGAGCGCGTCGAAATTCACCCATTTGTAGCCGACCTTGCCGAAGATCAGGCTGTCCTTGCCGGCCTTGACGCCGGCCCGGCCCGCGACACCATATTCCCAGTCGATATCGCCGCTGACGCCCTTGGACACGGTTCCTTCCACGCCGACGACGACGGGGCCGGCGACATTGTAGTTCACGCCCGCCACGCCTTCGACCAGCCGGCCCTTATAGCCGACCGGGGGGATGCCTTCCTTCCCGGTCTCGCTGTCGAAATCATGGACGCCGCCCATGACGCCCACATAGGGCTCGATGCGGCGCGGCGCGCTCGTCTCGTCCTGCGCCAGCGCGGCGGCGGGAATCAGGGACGCGGCGGCAGCCGCCGTGAAAAGCAGTGTCTTCATGGGTATGACCCTTTTACCTGTTGCTGAATCGGGCGACGGTGTGGACCCGCCGCGCATGCCGGAACGGCCCGTCGACAGGAGGAAAATGGCCGGCTGCACCCGAAGGTTTCCTGAACGGATCATAAAAGTCCGCCGAAACGCGATTATGTGACGGAAAAATCACGCTTTCTGTCACTGAAATGAACAAAACCGCGCTAATATGAACCTCCGCTAAACGGAATGGACGGCAGTTTTCATTCACAACCAATTCAACCGGTAGACGTTATCGCCCCAGCAGGAAGTGTATTGAGGAGGAAGGCGATGAGCTGGTCCGGACGCAGATTTCTGGCGGCGATCGGCCTTGCCGGCGCGGTCGCACTTGGTGGTTGTGCCTATGATGACGGCTACGGCTATGGCGGCGTGAGCGTCGGCACCGGCTATTATGGCGGTGGCTATTACGACAATTGGGGACCGAGCTATTATGGTGCCGGCTATGGCGGCTATCCCTATTATGGCTGGTATGACGGCTTCTATTATCCCGGCACCGGCTATTATGTCTATGACCGCGGCGGACACCGGCACCGCTGGAACGACGGACAGCGGCGCTACTGGGAAGGACGGCGTGACCATTGGCGCGGCCGGGAAGGCAATAGATGGCGCGGGCGCGACAATTGGAGCGGCTGGCGTGGGCGCGACAATGACGGGCGGCCGGATCGCCCGGGTCGCCCCGGCTGGTCCGACCGCGATGGCCGCCCGGGCAACTGGGCCAATCGTCCGACGCGTCCCGATGGCGCCGGCGGCGAT
>NZ_AUWY01000054.1 GCF_000447205.1 Sphingobium ummariense RL-3
CGGCGGGGATCGCATGGGCCAGCCCCCTGCAGGTCAGCCCAATGTGTCGCGCGGCAACCGCTACACCCAGCCGAGGCAGGCTCCCGCGCGGCGGGACTGGGGCGCGCGCCCCGCGCCTGGCGCCAGCGTGAGGCAGGCGCCGGCCACGCGCGGCGACGGCCCCCGCGGCCGCGGCTTTTCGGGCGGACGGAGCCGGCCGGACTGATGCGGATGGCAAGGGGGACCATCGCCGCGCTGGCGGCGCTGATGCTGCTTCCCGCCTGTGACGGGCGGGAGGAGAGCGCGATCGACAATCTCGCCAACGGGGCCAATCCCACGCAGGTCGAGAATAATCTGAAGGCGGAGGCGCAGGCGGTGCTCGAGCCGCTGGTGCCGCCCGCGCCCGGCATGCCCGGCGGACTGCCGGTTCCGACCGAACCGATGGGCGAGGGGGCGATCGACCCGAGAGGCGCGCAGGGCGCAGCGCAGGTCGTGGAAGGCTATTATGGGCTGCTGGAGGAACGGCGCTTCGACGATGCGCAGGACCTGTGGAACCAGAAAAGCGCGATCGGCATGGAGGACGACGACCGATTCGCTGCGCGCTTCCGCGGCTTCAGCGAGATCCACGCGAATATCGGCGCACCCGGACCGGTAGAGGGCGCGGCGGGATCGCTCTATGTCACGGTGCCGGTTCAGGTCTTCGGACGCCTCACCGCGACCGGCAAGCCCTGGTATGCGCTGCGGCAGGTGACGCTTCGGCGGGCCAACGATGTCGACGGATCGACCGAGGAGGAACGCCGCTGGCACATCGAATCGATCGGGCCCTATCAGCCGCCCGCGCAGGCGCCGCTGCAGGCGATTTCCGCCACGGACGGAATGGCCGCGAAGCGGTGATGGCGGGTTTTAGAGTCCCCTTGAGGGAGGAACCCCTCCGACTTCAGTCGGATGCTGGCTTCAGCCACAGACTCGGCCAGTAGCCTGTACCCTCGGAGAAAAATGAACAGCCCAAAGGGCGAGGGTTCATTTTTCTCCGAGGGTACAGGCTATGGGCTACAGCAGCGGTTGTCACACGACATTTCATCATCGCTACCATCTGGTCTGGGCGCCGAAATATCGGTTCAAAGTGCTGCATGGCGAGGTGCGCTTGCGGGTCCGGGAGATCATTCGACAGGTTTGTGCCGAAATGGGCGTGACGATCGTTCATGGCGTACTGTCGCGCGATCATGTCCACATGTTCGTGGAAATCCCTCCGCATGTCTCGGTCAGCGACTTCGTTCGCCGTGCCAAGGGGCGATCGTCGCGCAAAATCCAGCAGGAGTTCGAGCACATCCGCAAGCGCTATTGGGGCCACGCTTCTGGCAGCGCGGTTACTTCTCCACCACGTCCGGCAACATCACCGATGACATCATCCTGCGTTACCTCGACAAACATGGCCACAAGAACGGCTTCAGCCCCTCGCCATGATCCTACCGGCGTCAGCCGGTCAGTCATTCAGCCGGAGCGGCCAAAGAAAACCGTTCGGGCTGAGCTTGTCGAAGCCCCGTACTTTTCTTCAAGGCGCTGGATCTGAAGAAGAAGGGAAGCCCTTCGACAAGCTCAGGGCGAACGGAGGATGGGTTCGCTCCCCACCCTAAGCCGCCCCAAATGAAAAGCCCCGCCTGACCCGGATGGGTCAGGCGGGGCTTTCCTCGATACGGTTCCTGACGCGCAGGTCCGAAGCCTTATGCCACCGTCGCCTTGACGATCTTGCCCGGCATGCGGGGCGGCTCGCCCTTGGGCAGGGCGTCGACATATTCCATGCCCGACGTCACCTCGCCCCAGACGGTGTACTGACCGTCGAGGAAGGTCGCATCATCGAAGCAGATGAAGAACTGGCTGTTGGCGCTGTTGGGGTTCGACGCGCGCGCCATCGAGCAGACGCCGCGGACATGCGGTTCGCGGCTGAATTCGGCCTTCAGGTCGGACTTTTCGGGATGGCCGCCCATGCCGGTGCCGGTCGGATCCCCGCCCTGCGCCATGAAGCCGGGAATGACGCGGTGGAACACGACGCCGTCATAGAAGCCTTCCTTGGCATTCTCGACGATACGCGCCACATGGCCGGGCGCGAGGTCCGGGCGCAGCTTGATCACGACGTCGCCGCCGCTGTCTAGAGTAAGGGTAAGCGTCTCGTCGGCCATGATGATCCTCTCATGTCGGGAAGGAATGTCAGCGACCATATAGAGGCTGCTGCGCGCGATGGAAGCGCTACCGACCGGAACGCCGCGGAGTTCCGGTCGCGCATATTGCATTTCCATGCTGCATGGGCGAAAGCAGCCGGATGATACAGGATCCGGACAGTTGGGGACGCCATGAGCGAGCGAGCCGATACGGCCGAACCCCGGCCGGACGAAGAGCGGATTGACGACCTCCCGCTGGAGGAAGCCGAATCCAGCCATGACGAGGACGACCGGCTTAAGCCCGAATTCGTCGCCGCCGTGCGCGAGGCGGCGGAGGAAGGCGATGGCGAGCGCGCGCGCGAGCTGGTGTCGCCGCTCCATCCCGCCGACATCGCCGACCTGCTGGAACTCGTCCCGTCGGAGGAGCGCGGCGCGGTGGCGGCGGCGCTGGGCGACCTGGTCGGCGCCGAGGTGCTCTCCGAGCTCAATGACTATGTGCGCGACGACCTGCTGGGCGCGCTGGCGCCGCGCCAGGTTGCCGAGTTCGCAGCCGAGCTGGACACCGACGACGCGGTCGCGATCATCGAGGACCTGGAGGAGGAGGACCAGCAGGCCGTCCTCGACGCGCTCGACCCGGAGGATCGCGCCGCGATCGAGAGCGCGCTGTCCTATCCCGAGGAGTCCGCCGGCCGCCTGATGCAGCGCGACCTGGTCGCGGTGCCCGAGCATATGACGGTCGGCCAGGTCATCGATTATCTGCGCGACAATCGCGACCTGACGAGCGACTTCTGGGAAATCTTCGTGGTGGACGAGCAGCACCGGCCGATCGGCACCTGCCAGCTGTCCTGGATCCTCACCTGTCCGCGCGCCATCGCCATGGCGGACCTGATGAAGCGCGAGCAGACGCTGATTCCGGTCGATATGGATCAGGAGGAAGTGGCGCTGCGCTTCCAGAAATATGCGCTGATCTCCGCCGCGGTGGTCGATGCCAGCGGGCGGCTGGTCGGCATGATCACGGTGGATGACATCGTCCACATCATTTCCGAGGAAGCGGGCGAGGACATATTGCGCCTGTCGGGCGCGGGCGAGGGCGACATCAACGAGCCGGTGATGGACAGCTATCGCGCGCGCGTGCGCTGGCTGCTGACCAACCTGCTGACCGCGCTGGTCGCGTCCACGATCATCGGTATCTTCGAAGGGACGATCGAGAAGATGGTGGCGCTCGCCACGCTGATGCCGATCGTCGCGGGCGTGGGCGGCAATGCCGGCAGCCAGACCATGGCGGTGACCGTGCGCGCGCTCGCCACCAACCAGATCACCGGGACCAACACCCGCCGCACCATATTGCGCGAGATTCGCGTCGCGCTGCTGAACGGGGCGACGGTGGCGCTGGTGCTGGGCATCGGCGTGTCGCTGGTCTTCTGGAATGGCCATCTGGGCGTGGTGATCGCGGCGGCGATGATGACCAATATCGTGACGGCGGGCCTGGCGGGGGCGGCGGTGCCGCTGGCCTTCGACCGGCTGAACCTCGACCCGGCGGTCGCCTCCTCGATCTTCGTCACCATGATCACCGATTCGATGGGATTCCTCGCCTTTCTCGGCCTCGCGACGGCGGCGGGATTGACCGGCTGAGCTTGCGCCCCATCTAGGCTGCGATGCCCCTTCACCTCACCAAGATCGCCTTCCGCAGCGAAAGCCCCGACAGCCTGCGCGCCTGGCTGGAAAGCCATGCGGACGAGGGCGAGGCGCGGATGACGACCCGCTACCTGCCCAAGCGGGTCGAGGAGCTGGCGGGCGGGTCGCTCTACTGGATACACGGCCATATGCTGGTCGGCCGCAGCCCGATCCTGGGGTTCCAGGAGACCGGGCAGGGCCGTTACTGGATCCGGCTGGAGCCGCGCCTGATCGCCGTGCGCTCCATGCCCAAGCGGGCGCATCAGGGCTGGCGCTATCTGGCGGAGGAGGACGCGCCGCCCGATCTCGCGGCGGGCGAGGTCGACGACCTGCACGCCATGCCCAAGGTGCTGCGCGGCGAGCTGGCGCGGCTGGGGCTGGTGTAGCGTCCGCCTTCGCCGCTATAAGGCCGGCCATGGCGGACATCATCAACCTGCGGATGGCGCGCAAGGCGAAGGCGCGGGCCGATGCCGAAAGGCAGGCTGCCGCCAATCGCGCGAAGTTCGGCCGCAGCAAGGCGGAACGCCAGCAGACCGAACGGGAGGCGGCGAAGCTGGCCAAGGCGCTGGACGGCGCCGAGCGGGACCGCGGCGACACCTAGAGGCTGTTTGCGCTGCTGCGAACTCACGCCAACGCTTTTGCGCGCTCGCCGATCGTTCGCAATTCCTCCACGAACCGTGCCCGCTCCTCTGCCTTGCGCGCCGGATCCGGCAGGCGCAGCAGGAAGCTGGGATGCACCGTCACCCAGCCTTCCGCGCCACTTTCGAGCGCGATCGGACTGCCGCGCGTCTTGCCGATCGTCACCGCCTTGCCCAGCAGCGCCCGCGCCGCCGTTGCGCCCAGCGCCACGACCAGGCGCGGCCGCAGCAGGTCGATTTCCTGCGTCAGCCACCAGCGGCAGGCGTTGATCTCGGGCGTCTCGGGCGTCTGGTGGATGCGCCGCTTGCCGCGCCGTTCATGCTTGAAATGCTTGACGGCGTTGGTGACATAGGCCCGGCCGCGGTCGATCCCGGCCTCCTCGAGCGCCCGGTCGAACAATTGCCCGGCGGGGCCGACGAAGGGGCGCCCGGCCAGATCCTCCTGGTCGCCCGGCTGCTCGCCGATAAAGACCAGCGGCGCGTCGAGCGGGCCTTCGCCGAACACCGTCTGCGTCGCGTCGAGGTAGAGGGGACAGCGGGTGCAGCCCATCGCCTCCTCGCGCAGGGCGGCCCAGGCCGTCGCGGCGTTGCCGGGCCGTGCGGGCGGAGCGGGGGACGCCGCGATCATGGCTGCCTCGCGGCCCTGCGCCCCTGCCACAAGGCCGGGGATGAGCGCCGCTTCGGGTAGGTTGCGCCAATATTTGCGCGGCATTTCCGACAGCATGGCGCCGACCTTGAGCCGGGCGGGGTTGAAGATCGCGGCATAATAGCCCTTCCAGATGTCCTCGACCGGGTCTTTCGCCGGCGCGTCGCCGCGCGTGGCGCCCGGCCCCTCCGTCAACGTCTCGCCGTCCCAATGGATGCTGAGCTCCGGCGTCAGGATCGACCAGCGCATCGAGGCGAAGCGGCGGACGAAGAAGCCGGCATTGGCGCGGACGATATGGTGATCGGGTTCGAACCAGGCGACGAAGCGTGATCCGCCATCGTCCTCCACCTCGCGGAAGCGGACGAAGGCGCGCATCTTGTGGATGTCCCGCCGCACCGCCTTCGCCAGCTGCTCCACCCGCCGCAGCAGCGGATCGGCGCGGTCCTCCATCATGCCGGGCCGCGCCCTGACCGCGATCAGCAGCGCATAGAGCAGCCCGAACCGTTCAGGGTCACGATGCAGGATCGCGCTCTCCGCAAGCTCGACAAAGGGGCGCGGCACCGAAAAGGCCGCCGCTCCGGCGGGCGGCGGTGGCGCATCCGTGGCGAAGAGATCGTCCGCCTCGCCCCGCACCTGCCAAGCTATCGCGCCGGGCTTCACCCCCGCCAGGGCGAAGCCGCGCGCTGCCTTACGCCAGCCCTCGAAATCGTCGGGCGCGTCGAGCAGCGCGCGAACCATTCGGCTCCTAGTCCTGCTGTGCTGCCCGCTCCAGTTCGGCGGGCTTGCGGCGCGCGAACACCGCCGCGAGCTTCTGTTCCTCTGCGTCGCTCAGTTCCTTCGCGGCGTCGGGGAACATTTCCTCCTCTTCCTCCTCGATATGGTGGAGATAGCGCTTTTTCAGCTGGGAAAAGGTCTCGCGCCATTCCGGGCCGTTGAAGGCCTGATCCTCCATCTCCTCCAGATAGTCGTCGATCTCCTTGTGCTCGGAGACGCTGTGCTGCGCATCCTCGCGCAGGTCGGGGCGCGCCAGCATCGTGGCGTAGAGCGTCTCCTCCTCCGCGGCGGCATGGGCCGTCACCTCGACCCGGAACTGCTCGAACAGCTTTTCCAGCCGGTCCGGCTCATCGGCGGCATCGTCCATCTTCGCCAGCAGCTGGCGGTGGGCGTCATGATCCTGCTTCAGGCGATCGAAAATCGTGGCGTCGGCCATGGGCAATGCTCCTCAGCTTGTGGAGGAGACAACGAGGCCGCGCTGATTTGGGTCCGGCCGGTCAGCCGAACAGTGCGCGGAAGATGATCGCCACCGGAATCCAGAGCAGCGCGCCCAGTATGCTGGCGCCCCATATCTGCAGCAGGTCGCGCCGGTAGCGCAGCGCGAGGCCGCTGCGTGACAGGTCGCTCGCGTCCAGCAGCTCCCAGCGCCGCTCCAGCCCGCGCGCCGCGATGGCGAAGCCGCCGATCGCGACGACGATGCCGAGATGGAGGACCAGCGATCCCCCCATCCTGGCCACGATGCCGATCTGCAGGAGACAGAAAATGACGAGCGCTGCCGCGAGATGCGAACTGATGCGCTTTGCGAAGCCGATCCGCCGACCGGCCGGTTCCATGGTATAATGCGTCGCCAAGACCCAGACCCCCTTGAAGACTGCTGCACGCAGAATTTCACGAAGATGTCACAGGATCAACCGGAAATTGCGCGAACAGTTCCAGTTGTTGGTCCGGGGGCGTGGGCCGCAGCGCCAGGTCTGCCCGATCGGCGAGTTGCACCGGGCGCCAGTCTGCTGCAACCAGGAAGGGCCTGATCCGGGCAATGGAGCTGGTGAGCCGCGCGACGTCGTCCAGCCGCAGCCGGCGGTGCCGGCGGCTGGCAAGGATGCGGCCCACCGCTTTCACGCCCAGCCCCGGCACGCGCAGCAGCAGCTCGCGCGGCGCGCGATTGACGTCGACCGGAAGGCGTGGCGGTGGCGCAGCGCCCAGGCGAGCTTCGGATCGATGTCGAGCGGCAGGCAGCCCGTCGCGGCATCGGTGGCGGCGGCCACCTCGCCGGCGGAATAGCCGTAGAAGCGCATCATCCAGTCCGACTGGTAGAGGCGATGCTCGCGCATCAACGGCGGGCGTCGCAGCGGCAGTACTGCGCTGGCCGAGGGGATGGGGGAAAAGGCGCTGTAATAGACGCGGCGCAGGCGATGGCGATCGTAGAGCAGGCTGGCGCGGCCGATGATCGCGCGGTCGTCCGCCCCGTCGGCGCCGACGATCATCTGCGTGGATTGTCCGGCAGGCGCGAAGCGGGGGGCGTGGCGGTAGCGCTTCCTTGCGTCCGTCCCGTCCTCGATCGCGCTCTTCATCCGCGCCATCGCGCCTTCGATGCGGCCGCCATCCTTTTCCGGCGCCAGGCGCTTCAGTCCCGCCTCGCTCGGCAGCTCGACATTGATCGACAGCCGGTCGGCATAAAGTCCGGCTTGCCGCGCCAGTTCGGGGTCGGCGTCGGGAATGGTCTTGAGGTGGATATAGCCGCGGAAGTCATGCTCCTCCCGCAGCGCGCGCGCCACCGCGACGAGCTGCTCCATCGTATAGTCGCAGGACCGGATGATGCCGGAGGAGAGGAACAGTCCCTCGATATAGTTGCGGCGATAGAAGCTGAGCGTGAGGTCCACGACTTCCTTCACGGTGAAGCGCGCGCGCCGGACGTCGCTCGACCGCCGGTTGATGCAGTAATGGCAGTCGAAGATGCAGCTGTTGGTCAGCAGGATCTTCAGCAGCGATATGCACCGGCCGTCCGGCGCATAGGCATGGCAGATGCCCATGCCCTCGGTCGACCCGATGCCGCTGCGCTTTCCCGACCGGCTGTCGCGCTTCGTCGTGCCGGACGAGGCGCAGGAGGCGTCATATTTGGCCGCATCGGCCAGGATTTCCAGCTTCTGCCGGGTGGAAAGGGAGGACATGAGTTCATGATATGTTCCTCCCCTCCTCTTGTCCATCCGCCTGAAGGAAAGGTGGAAAATCGCCGGTCGCTCGTCCTATCATTGCTGCAACAGGGAGGCACGGCATGGACAGACGGTCATTTCTGACTCGGGGCACGGCGGGACTGGGGGCGTTGTCGCTGATGCCGGGCGGCCTTGCCTCGGCAGCGGAGGCGTGGCGTGCGCCCGGCCCGATTCGTGCGACCCCCGATCGCCTGTTCCGCATCACCGTGTGCCTGCGCCCCTTCCGCGCCGCGGGGCCGCGGATCGAAGTCGAGCAGGTCGGGCGCAAGCGGGTCGTCCACAATTACGGCCATGGCGGCAGCGGCTGGTCGCTGTCCTGGGGGTCGGCGGAAGTGGCGGTCGCGATGGCGCTGGCGGACGGGGTGCGGGAGGTCGCGGTGATCGGCGCGGGCGCGCTCGGCCTCACTGCCGCGCTGACGGCGCAGCGCGCGGGCGCCGCCGTCACCATCTACGCCAAGGAGCAGTTCCCCCATGTCCGTTCCGCCCGTGCGACCGGCACATGGTCGCCCGATTCGCGCGTGGCGATGGAAAAGGCGGTCGATGCCGGCTTCGGTGACCGCTGGGAACGCATGGCCCGCACGTCCTTCTCCATGTACCAGAGCCTGCTCGGCCTGCCGGGCGACCCGGTGGAATGGACGGATCGCTACACCCTGTCAGACACGCCTTCGGCGCCCCGGCGCGCCGCGCCGACTGTGGAGCGGCCCGACGATTTCCTACATCTGGAGGATCGACTGGCCGACATCAGCCCGCGTCCGGTCGAGCTGGCGCCGGGCACGCATGGCTTCGCCGCGCCCTTCGTCCGCCGCAACAGCTCGCTGACCTTCAACGTCGCCGACCTCGCGCATCAACTGATGACCGACTTCCTGATCGCGGGCGGCCGGATCGTGCCGATGGAGTTCCACGAGCCGGGTGATCTGTCCGCCCTGAAGCAGAAGGTCGTCATCAACTGCACCGGTTATGGCGCGCGGGCGCTGTGGCGCGACGAGAGCATCGTGCCGGTGCGTGGGCAGATCGCCTGGCTGATCCCCGAGCCCGGCGTGACCTACGGCGTCTATTACCACTCGCTCTCCATGCTGGCGCGCCGCGACGGTATCGTGGTGCAGGAAACCGGTGCCGACGAATGGTTCGGCTATAATGATGCGAACGAAGAGCCCGACCGCGCCGCCGCCGAAGCCTCCGTTCGCCAGCTGGCCGGATTCTGGGCGCCAGCCGCCTTGTAAAGACGCGGCCGCGCCGTCATCAGGGGCGCCATGACCTGGCAATTCTGGATCGACCGTGGCGGCACCTTCACCGATGTGGTGGCGCGCGACCCCGACGGCGCGCTGCATACGGCCAAGCTGCTGTCGAGCGATCCGGGCCGCTATGCCGACGCGGCGGTGGAGGCCGTACGCAGGCTGACCGGCGCGGCGGATGGTGCGATCCCGGCCTGCACGCTGCGCATCGGCACGACGATCGCGACCAATGCGTTGCTGGAGCGGAAGGGCGAGCCGGTGCTGCTGGCGACGACGCGCGGCTTCCGCGACGCGCTGCGGATCGGCACGCAGGAACGGCCGGAGCTGTTCGCGCGGCACATCGTCCTGCCCGACCCGCTGCATGCCGATGTCGTAGAGATCGACGAGCGGATCGACGCCGAGGGCGAGGTCGTCCGGCCGCTGGACCATGTGCAGGCGCGGGCTGTGCTGCGCGCCGCCTTCGACCGGGGGCTGCGCGGCGTCGCGATCGTGCTGATGCACGGATACCGCCACAGCGCCCATGAGCAGGCAGTGGCGCAGATCGCGCGGGAGATCGGCTTTACCGAGGTCGCGGCGAGCCACGCCACAGCGCCCCTGATCAAGCTGGTCGGGCGGGGCGACACCACGCTGGCCGACGCCTATCTGTCCCCGACGCTGCGGCGCTATGTCGACGGGCTGGGCGCCGCGTTGGGCGAGGGCGCCGACCTGCTGTTCATGCAGTCGAACGGGGGCCTGACGCGCGGCGACGCCTTTCGGGGCAAGGATGCGGTGCTGTCAGGCCCGGCAGGGGGCATCGTCGGGCTGGCGCGGACGGCGGAGCAGGCGGGCTTCGGCCAGGTGATCGGCTTTGACATGGGCGGCACATCAACCGACGTGTCGCATTATGCCGGCAGCTATGAGCGCGACAATGAGGCGCGGGTCGCCGGGGTGCGGTTGCGCGCGCCGATGATGCGCATCCACACCATCGCGGCGGGCGGCGGGTCGGTGTGCAGCGTGGTCGACGGCCGCTTCCGCGTCGGGCCGGAATCCGCCGGGGCCGATCCCGGCCCGGCCTGCTACCGGCGCGGCGGGCCGCTGACCGTGACCGACTGCAACCTGCTGCTCGGCAAGGTCCAGCCCGCTTTCTTTCCCGCCATCTTCGGACCCCAGGGCGACCAGCCGCTGGACCGCGCCGCCGTGGAGGCGCGCTTTGCCGACCTGTGCGCGGAGGTCGAGGCGCAGACCGGCCACAGCATGACACCGCAGCAGGCAGCCGAGGGTTTCATCGCCGTGGCCGTCGCCAACATGGCCAACGCGATCAAGCGCATCTCCGTCGCGCGCGGGCATGATGTGACCCGCTACACGCTCGCCAGCTTCGGTGGGGCCGGGGGGCAGCATGCCTGCCTGGTCGCCGACGCGCTGGGCATGGACCGGGTGATGATCCATCCGTTGGCCGGCGTGCTTTCGGCCTATGGCATGGGCCTGGCCGACCGGCGCGCGGTGGTGGAGCGGACCTTGGCGATCCCGCTGGAGCCGGCCCATGCCGAGGCGCTGGATGCTGCGCTTGCCGCCATGGCCGACGCGGCGAAGGCGGAGCTGCCCGAGGCCGACCGGATCGAGACGGTGCTGCGTCTGCGCTATGCCGGCGCGGACAGCCTGTTCGACGTGCCGCTGGGCAATCTTCCCGACATGCTCGCAGCCTTCGCCGCGCAGCATCGCGCCCGCTTCGGCTATGAGGGCGCGGGGCAGGTGGTCGCCGACATGGCGCGGGTGGAGGCGATCGCTCCGACGTCGGAGGAAATGGGTCCGGTCGCCGCTTTCGCGCCCGTTGCCGCTCCGCCGCTGGCCGAGGTCGACTTTGCGTCCGCCGGCGCCGTGCTGCGCGCGCCGCTGTTCGACCGGGCGGGACTGGCGCGGGACAGCATCATCGACGGGCCGGCGCTGATCGTCGACCCGGTCTCCACGACGGCGGTGGAACCAGGCTGGCGAGCGCAGCTCGACGCGATCGGCAACCTCATCCTCACCCGCCATGCGCCGCGCATGATCACGGCGGTACAGGACGGCACCGCCGCGGATCCGGTGCGGCTGGAGGTGATGAGCGGCCTCTTCATGGCGATCGCCGAGGAAATGGGTGCCGCGCTCCAGCACAGCGCCTCCTCGGTCAACATCCGCGAGCGGCTCGATTTCTCCTGCGCCTTGTTCGACGCGCAGGGCAATCTGGTGGCTAACGCCCCGCACATGCCGGTGCATCTGGGCAGCATGGGCGAAAGCATCCGCGCGGTCATGCGCCGCCGGGGCACGGGGGCGGACGGCGCGCCGCTCGACGGGCGCGGGATGCTGCCCGGCGACGTCTATGCGCTCAATGCGCCCTATGACGGCGGCACGCATCTGCCCGACGTCACCGTGGTCATGCCGGTGTTCGCCGACGGATCGGCCGCGCCCGACTTCTATGTCGCCGCGCGGGGCCATCATGCCGACATCGGCGGCATCACGCCCGGGTCCATGCCGCCCGGCAGTCGCACCTTGGCTGAGGAAGGCATCGTCCTCGAGAATGTGCTGGTCGTCGACCGGGGCACGTTCCTGGAGGCCGACGTCCGCGCGTTGCTGGCGAGCGGTCCCTGGCCCGCGCGCGCCATCGACCGCAACATCGCCGACCTGTCGGCCCAGATCGCCGCCTGTGCGAAGGGCGCGTCGGAGCTGCGCCGCATTTGCGCCGATTATGGGAAGGAAATCGTCGCCGCCTATATGGGCCATGTGCAGGACCATGCCGAAGCGGCCGTGCGCCGCCTGATCGGCCGCCTGTCCGACGGCACCTTCGCCTATCCGATGGACAATGGCGCGGTCGTCCGGGTCGCTGTCCGCATCGACCGTAAGGCCGAGGAAGCGACGATCGACTTTGCCGGCACCTCCCCGCAATTGCCGGGCAATTTCAATGCGCCGCTTTCCGTGGTGCGCGCCGCCGTGCTCTATGTCGTGCGTACGCTGATCGACGAGGCCGTGCCGATGAACGACGGCTGCCTGAAGCCCGTCACCATCCTCGTCCCCGAAGGGTCCATGCTGCGCCCCGATCCCGATGCCGCCGTGGTGGCGGGCAATGTCGAGACCAGCCAGGTGGTGACGGACGCCCTGTTCGGCGCGCTCGGTGTGATGGCGGGATCGCAGGGCACGATGAACAACTTCACCTTCGGCAACGACCGGTATCAATATTATGAGACGATCGCGGGCGGGTCCGGCGCGGGTCCGGACTTCGACGGCACCGCCGTGGTCCAGACCCACATGACCAACAGCCGCCTGACCGATCCGGAGATATTGGAGACCCGCTTCCCCGTGCTGTTGGAGGAATTCTCCATCCGTGCCGAATCGGGCGGGGAAGGGGCGCAGCGGGGCGGCGACGGCGCGACCCGGCGGGTCCGCTTCCGCGAGGCGATGACGGCGGGCATCCTCGCCAACCGGCGCACCGTCCCGCCCTTCGGCATCGCGGGCGGCGCGCCGGGAGCGCCCGGTCGCAACTGGGTGGAGCGCGCGGACGGCAGCGTCGAAGCGCTGGGCGCCACCGCCACGGCAGAGCTTCAGCCGGGAGACGCCTTCGTCATCGAGACGCCTGGCGGCGGCGGCTTCGGCGCGCCGTCCGGACGCTTCAGTCGCGGGTCTTGAGCCGCACCAGCGCGGCCGAGACATTGTCGTCGCGACGGGCGGCGAGCCGCGCGCGCAGCCGCGTCAGGAACTGGCGCTCGGTCCCGTCGATCACCTCGCCGTCCGCGAACAGCGGCCGGGCGGAGGCGATCGCGATCAGCAGCTCGTCGCCATAGGGCGGCGCCACCGCGAAGCGCTGCTCGGTCCTGCTGAGGCCGATCGTCATGCGCCGTTCGCCCTTGCCGTCGGGCTCCGGCCGGCCGCGCCGCAGCTCGACCGCGCTGCCGTCCGCCTGCAGATAGATGATGCTGAGCCAAGGCCGTTCCGCCGTGGTCGTCGCGCTGACGCCGAACAGGTCGCCTTCCCGCATCGCCACCGGATCGCCCGGCCGGGTGTCCCCGGTGGCCGAGAGGGTCGCGATGGCCGTGCCCGGCCGCGCCATCGACGGCGCCAGCGTCAGCGCCGCCTCGCACTGGGGCCAGGGCAGGTGGCGCACCTGCCACCGGGTGGCGGGATCCGCCTTCAGCGCCAGCGCGTGCAACGCTTCGACCGCGGAAGCGTCGCCGGAAAAGCCGGACACGAGCATGCCCTGCGCCGATGGCGTCACCGTCACCGCGCCGCAGGGCATGGCCGACACGGCTTCGGCGAAGCGTTGCTGGTCGCTCTTGGGCGGCGGCGGCAGTTCGGGGGCGGGTGCCGCGGGCGCTTCCAGCGAATAGGCCTCGCCCGCCATCAGCTTGAAGGTGTCGTAGTCCATCCAGGCATAGCCCTTGTCGCCCCAGACCGGACCCCAGCTGTTCATGATGCGTAGCGCCTGGCGGTCCTCGTCATAACCGACGATCGCCATCGCGTGGTACAGGGCTTCGGGTTTTTCGGCCCGGCGATAGATGCCGTCGCCCCGGAACGCCTTGAAATCGGTGGGCGCGGGCATGGCGAAGATGACCGGCGCGCCGCGCGACAGCGCGCCCTTCACATCGTCCAGGATGATCGGCGTGCGCCAGTCGTCCTTGACCTCGCGGTCCACCGCCCGCCAGTCGAGCAGGCGATAGTTGCTCGCCCGCGTCTTCAGCTCCTCGGGCGCTGGGATGGCGCATTTGCTGATGTCGTCGGGGAAGTCCGCGAGGCTCACCGTTCCTTCGTTCTGCAGCAGGGTCAGCGCCTGGACGATGGAGATGGTACCGGTGCAGGGCGAACCGGGTGGGCGCAACCGGTTATAGACATAGGCCGGGCTCATCTGGTCCGACGGGGAAGCGGGCTGCACGTCCCGGTCGCGGAAATTGAGGAAGGTACGGGCCGCATAGGTCGTCGCCCAGGCGACGCAATTGGGCTGACGCCCCTGCGACCCGGGCGGCGGATAGGCGTTGGACAGGTCGACCCGCTTGGGAAGATAGGCGCGGAAGCGCGCCTGCTTGGGCAGCTTCGCATAGGCTTCGGGCGACACCGGCTCCGCGCCGGTCATGAACACCGGTTCCTCGGCCGGCTGCGCACTCAGCGGCATGGCGCATAGCGCCAGCAACAGCGGCGCTCCCCCGTTCAGCAGACGACGCTTCATGGCTCCCCCTCCGTCAGAAGCGATATCCGACCGTGAGCGTCACCGCGTCATAGTCGAAATCGTGGGAGAAGCTGTTCGTGCCGTGGGTGTAGATCAGGCCGATGCGCAGCTGCTCGGCGCGGCCCCGCTGCTCGGCCTCGCGCGTGCGCACGCCGATGCTGATCGCCGCCTCGTGCACGTCTTCATAGGATTGCGGGTCGTCGGTGAGCTTGGTCCAGACATAGCTGACGCGGAGCGACCCCTGCCGCCCGCCGAACATCCGCCCCTTGAACGGCAACTGGTAGGCGAGGCCGTTGCGGAAGGTGACGACATTCTCCTTCACATAGACCGCCGGATCACGGCCCAGGCCCCAGTCGGTCGTGGTCGACCAGGCGACCATGTTGCCAATCGTCAGGTCGCCGCGTCCCACCTGCGCCAGCTTGTAGCGACTGGTGGCGGACAGCGTCAGGATGTCGCTGCTGGTCGATCCGAAGCTGGCGCCCGCGTCGGTCACGCCATAGGCGATGCGCGGCGTGATCAGCCAGTTGGGCTGCACGGGCAGCTCGATCCCGGTCGACAACGTCCCCATCGTCGCGGTGCCGACGTCATTGGCGTGAAGGATGTTGAGCACGGGATCGACCAGCACCCGCGCCCGGCTGCCCTCGAAGGGCCGGAACGCCTTCTGGTAGCGCAACTCGTAGCGCTGTCCTTCCTGCCCCGCCGAGCCCCAGTAGGTGAAGGCGCCGCCGATCGTGTCCGCGTCGCCCTCCATGTCGAAGCCGGACGAATCGACCGTCTCCACCGGATCCAGGTCACTGAGGTTGAGCGCGGTGCTGACCGCTGTGTGCTGCAGGCTGTTGGGACTACCCACCGTTGCCAGATAGGGCGCCGCACCCGCCGTTGCGGGCAGGATGGCCAGCGTCGCGCCGGCCGTCAGAAGCATCTTCATTTCATTTTCCCCCATTTTATCGGACCCTCACCCTCTTCGGGTCCGCATTCCCCTCATCGTCAGGACGCGTTGCCCGCCTCGTCCGCCTCCAGGTCGCGCACAACGCGCAGTCCCGCATCCTGCCGTCGCTTTCCCGGCGGCAGGGTGAAGCGGTTCGCCGACCGCAGTTCCCCCGGCGCGCTCTGGAAGGATCCGCCGCGGATGATCCGCGCGCGGCAGGACGGGTCGGTGCATCCCGACGTCCATTCCCACACATTGCCCTGCATCTGGTTGAGACCGAAGGCATTGGGCGGATAGCCGCTCACCACCTCCGGGTAACCGCGATAGGGCGCCGTGTCCGACCCCCGATAGCTCGCGGTGTGATCGTAATTGGCCTGGGACGGGCCGATGTCGTCGCCCCAGGGAAAGGCTGTCTGCGCGCCACCGCGATCGGCATATTCCCATTCCTGCTCGGTGGGCAGGCGATAGGCGCGGCCCGACTGAACCGATATCCAGGCGAGGAAGGCCTGCGCATCCTCATAGCTGATGTCCGTCGCGGGGATCAGCGGGTTGGGATTTTCCTTCGCCCAATTGCCCAGTTTCGGACAGGCATTGTCCCTCACGCAGGCGGACCATTCGGCGACGGTCACCTCATAGACGCCGATGGCGAAGGGGCGGTCGATCTTCACGTCCGCCTGGACGGGCTCGTCGCCGCCGCGCCCCGGTTCGGACGGGGGCGAGCCGTAGGCAGTGATTCCGGCGGGAATCGCACGCATCCACGGGCAATTGGCGCAATCGTAGAAGCGGTCGTTCGAGGACCGGTCGCAGGAAATGAAGCAGGGCGGCGCACCCTGGAGGCCATAGTCGAAGGTCGGCTTCTGGAAATTCTTGCCGGAGGAGAGCGCCACCCGGTCCGACACGCGCTTCAGCGCATCGGCGATGTTCTGTTGCGGCCGGCGCATCTCCTCTGCCAGCACCTTGGAGAAGATGCCGTCGTCGAAGGCGACCTGATCGGGGCTGGTGGAGAAGGCGACCAGATAGCCCTGGTCCGGCCGAATCGCGGCCTGCGGCGCGCGCACCATGCGACGCAGCCCCTTGCTGCCCGCCAGTTCGCCCACCGCGCCGGCATCCACCCCCGTTTCCGTCGCGATCGTCTGGACGAGGGCGGGGGGTGGCGCCGACAGCACGTTGCGGCACATGTCGAGCACGATCAGCACGGTCTTCGCACCCGATTCCAGCAGGTTGCGGGTCAGGGCCGCGCGGGTCAGGGTTGCGGTCTCCGCGCTCACGTCGCGGCTGGCATCGACCGGCAGCAGCATCACGTCGCCATAGCTGCCCAGGGCCGCGCCATGACCGGAGAAATAAAGCGTGCCGAACGCCTTGGGGCCGGCTGCTGCCAGCTTCTCGCGGAATTGCGCGATCGCCTGCAGCATCGCCTCCCGCGACAGGTCGCGGCGGACCTGCACCGGCCCTTCGCCCGACGCATCGACGAAGCCGGTGGCATTGAGCGCCGTCGCGATCTTCTCGCCGTCGGCATAGGTTGCGCCCAGCCGGTCGAAGGACTGGTAAGCGCCGTTGACGATCACCAGCGCCAGGCGAGGCTCGTCCGCCGCCCTGGCCTGGCCGGCGAGCAGCAGGGCGCAGGCAAGCACGAGCAGGCGGAAGCCCCCGCGTCGCAATAAGCCGGGCACCCCTGTCATTTCTTGCTTTTGCGCGGGGTGAACTCGACCTGGGTGACGACCTGGTCCAACGCATCGACATGCAGCACGGCGTCATATTTGCGTGCCGCCTTGTACGGTTCGGCGGGGCCGCCGCCGAACAGCTTGGCGAAGAAGCCGCCGAAGCCGCGCCCCTTCTGGCAATAGGGGCTGACGCTGACCGATCCGCCGCTCTGCGCGACCTCGTTCAGCCACGCGCCGAGCGGCGCGGGCGCCTCCTTCGCGGCGGGATAGGGCGTGTCCATGTCGACCACCACGGCCCGTGATCCGCGCAGCTTGGTGCGGAGCATCCGGTCGAAACCGGCGGGGTCGCCGAAGCGCAACGCCGGTTTCGCCACAGGGCGGTCGCAGGGCTTGAGGACCGAGGGGGTCGCCGCCGGCGTGCGTGTGGGCGCGGTCCCGCCCGTTACAGCCGTTCGGGCCGGTTCAACGGCCTGCGCGCTGGCAGGAGTCACCTGCGGCGGGTGGGCGATGGGCGCTGGCGACGGCGGTTCCGCTGCGATGATCCGCACGCCGCGTCCGCTGGCGCTGGTGGACGGCTTTTCCGCCGGATCGGCGGCTTGCGCCCAAGCGCCGGGTGACGCGGAAGTCCATGAAAATACAACAGAAACAATAGACAGGGTCAGCAACCGAGTGCGCCCCGATCCACTCCGAGTCTTCATATAGTTATTGCCCCCTACAGCATGCTCTGATTATGGTCATTCGTCTGGGGAGGCAACAGAAAAGCGTGGGGGAACAAATGCCAGTAGTCCGATGGGGGCGATGGGTCACAGTAATTTACACCCTTCTTCTATCGTTTCTTAACCCAGGTTATGCGCTGGCGGAAACGCGTGCCTTGCTGGTGGGCGCGTGGAAGTTCGGATCGGCGCAGATCATGGACCTCGCCGGTCCCGAAAACGACCTGCAGGCGATGGAGATGCTGGTCCGGGGCCAGGGCGCCACCGACGTCACCGTGTTGCGGAACGAGGGGGTGAGCCGCACCACGGTGGAAACGGCGCTCCATGCGCTGGGCCTTCGCTCGAAGCCGGGCGACTGGATCTTCTTCTACTATACCGGCCATGGCGCGCTGGCCGATGCGGCGGTCAAGAACACGCGCGACGGTGACACCGATCAGTTCGTGCCGCTTCCTGGCTTCGACCCCGATCGCGAGGATCCGGAACGCTACATCGTCGACAAGGACTTCTACAGCTGGCTGGCTCGCTATGTCCCGCGCGGGGTGCAGGTGCTGATGATGGCCGACACCTGTCATTCGGGCACCATGCACCGATCCGCCGACCCGCGCGCGATGGGCATGACGCCCCGGCTAACGCTGGGCAGCCGCACCATCGCCTTGGGCGCCCGGCCGGCGCCCCGATTCGCGAGCGTGCTGGCCAGTGCGGACGGCACGGCCAGCACAGTGGACAGGGACGACCTGCCCAACCTCTTCTTCATCGCCGCCGCCCGCGACGACCAGATCGCCTGGGAAGACAGCCTGCCGGCGGCCGGCGCGCCGACGCGCGGCTTCCTCACCTGGTCCTTCGAGCAGGGGATGACCACAGCCGGCGCGGACGGCCGTACCCTGGCGGCGGATCAGAACGCCGACGGCACTGTATCGATGGGCGAGCTCGGGGCCTATCTCAACCAGCAGGTGCGGATGCTGAGCGGGCAGCGGCAGGAAAGCAACATTGTGATCCCGCCCGGCCGGGAAGGGCAGGGCCTGTTCGCCACCGCCCCGCCACCTCCCACCCCGCCCGTTCCGCCGCCGCTTCCCGGCCTTTATGTCGCAGACCTCAAGGCGCGCGCCTCCGTGACGGGCGACCACCCCTGGCGCATCCTGCCAGACGGCAAGGGCGCGGATTTCGTGTGGGACGCGGCGCAGCAGACCATGCTCCGCCGGACCGGCGATGTCGTGGCGCAGAATGTGAAGGGCGCGGCGCAGGTGCGCGGCGTGATCGACAAATGGGGCGCGATGCAGGCCCTGCGCCCCTTCCTGACGGAGGAGCGCGCCCGGCTGATGATCGGCCCGCTGGAAAATGGCGCGCGCTATCCGTCCGGCGCGCCCGTCACCCTCGCCCTCGTCCAGCGCCCCCCGCAGGAGGACGCCGCCCCATCGGACCGCTATGCCACCGTCTTCAATGTGGCGTCCGACGGCACCGTGCAGCGGCTTTATCCCGTAACGCCGGCCGACGGCGACGGGAAGCTGGCGCCGGGCCAGTCGCTGCCGCTGCTCGAAAGTCAGGTGGTGGCGCCCTATGGCGCCGACCATGTCGTGGCGCTGCTGACCCCGCAGCCGCCCGAATCGTTCCGGCTGCTGCTGCGCACCGTGGAGAACCAGCGGTCGGCCATGCGGCTCGTCGATCCGATCAAGGTGCTGCTCGCAGCGCCCGGTCGCCAGGCGAGCCTGTCGATCGGGGAACTTTATACCGGCAACTGAGCGGCTCCCTTATTCCTTCCAGCCCGGATCGATCCGGTCGATCACGCGCACCATTGCCTCGAAATCGGGCACCCCCGGCCCCGTCGGCAGCTGCATGCCGGCCAGGTCGCGCTGGTGCACGGCGATCACCTCGTCCGGGATATCGACGGGCGTGCCGGCCGACCCGGTCGCAACCTGGATCTCGCAGGCGCGCTGGAGGATCCAGTACATCAGGAAGGCGGCGGGCAGGGTCGGCGCCATCACCAGCGCGCCGTGGTTGCGCAGCATCATCACCCGCCGCTGGCCGAGATTGGCGATCAGCCGTTCGCCTTCCTCCGGCCGGATCGTCACCCCTTCGAAGTCATGATAGGCGATCCGCCCCGCAAAGGCCGCGGCGTAGAAATTGGTGGGACGCAGCCCCTCCCGCGTGGCGCTCACCGCCATGGCTGCCGTGGTGTGGGTGTGGATGATGCAATGGGCGTCGGGCAGGTGGCGGTGAAACACGCTGTGCTGGACGAATCCCGCGCGGTTGACCGGATAGGGACTGCCGTCGAGCACATTGCCGTCGAGGTCGATCTTCACCAGGTTCGACGCCGTCACTTCCGAATAATGCAGGCCGAACGGGTTGATCAGGAACGCGCCCTCCTCGCCTGGTACGCGCAGGGTGATGTGATTGTAGATCAGTTCCGACCAGCCCATATGGTCGAAGATGCGATAGCAGGCGGCGAGCTGGCGGCGTGCCTCGCGTTCCTGCGCGGACGGCTGGGCATGATGCTGTATGGCTGTGGCCATGGCGATCCTCCTTTGTCTTTATGCGACGGGAGTATCGCGCCGCACGCCGCGCAAGTCGAGCGAAATGGCTTTGGGGTTGAATTCGCGCGACTCTGCTGTTAGGGCGCGGGCCGCACGGCGCAGGATGACCTGCGACGACTCATGGCTATTGTATTTCGGTAGGCCCGTCGGGAAGGGCGTTCGTCCCCGGCGCACCGCCCGTATTCGACTGGAGATTGACTGGCTTATGCAAATCATCGTTCGCGACAATAATGTCGACCAGGCCCTGCGCGCGCTCAAGAAGAAGCTGCAGCGCGAGGGCGTGTATCGCGAGATGAAGCTGCGCCGTCATTACGAGAAGCCGTCGGAAAAGCGTGCCCGCGAGAAGGCGGCGGCGGTTCGCCGCGCGCGCAAGCTGGAGCGCAAGCGCGCCGAGCGCGACGGCGTCCGTTAAGGACATCCTGCCGGGGCGCGGTGCGTCCCGCGCTTCCTGTCGAGCCTGACTCCATCCTTCCGAGGCGTATCCCATGTCCACGACGGCCGTTCCCCTTCGTCCTATCGCCAAGGGGTCGCTGACGCGGCTCTGGATCGGCGTCGCCGCCGTGGCGCTCGCCGCCGCCGGTCTCGCCTGGGCGGGGCAGCAGGGCGTGAAAATGTCGCCCGCGGGTTTCCTGGCGCACAACAGTGGCGAGGCAGGCGTGATCACGACTCCGTCGGGCCTGCAGTACAAGGTGCTGGAGGAAGGCGAGGGGCCGAGCCCCACGACCGCCGACGTCGCGCTGGTGGGCTATAAGGGCACGCTGCTCGACGGCACGGTGTTCGACGAGAACCCGCAGGCGCCGATGCCGGTCGACGGTGTCGTGCCGGGCTTCTCCGAAGGCCTGCAGAAGATGAAGAAGGGCGGCAAGTACCGCCTGTGGATCCCGCCGCAGCTCGGCTATGGCGAGCAGGCGACCGGTCCGATCCCGGCCAATTCCGTGCTGGTCTTCGACATCCAGCTTCACGACTTCAAGTCGCGCGCCGACATCATGCGCATGCAGCAGATGATGCAGCAGCAGGGCGCCGTCCCCGCGCAGTGATCGTCCCTGAAGGGGAGCATCGAGGGGTCCGCCTTGCGGACCCTTTTTTGCGTCAGGGCCGGCCCGGCGCGACCTCGATCAGGCTGCTCCCCTCTCGTTCCGCCTCCAGTGCCTTGGACCGTTCCTCCAGATAGACCTTGAGCATCGCGACGATGGGGTCGGCCAGGAACAGGCCCAATATGCCGAACAATGCCCCGAACAGGATCTGCGCGCCCAGTACCAGCGCGGGGGCAAGGTCCGTGGCACGCTTCGCCACCATCGGCACGATCAGATAGCCGTCGATGATCTGCACGGCGAGATAGACGCCGAACGCGTAGAGCCCCGTGTCCGACCCGGCGGAAAAGCCGACCAGCACGATCAGCACGCCCGAAATGATCGACCCGATATTGGGCAGGAAGGCGAACAGCCCCGTCAATATGCCCAACAGCGCCGCCATCGGCACGCCGCCCGCCCAGAGCAGCAGCCAGGTGCCGACCCCTTCGACCGTCATGCCGACGATCCGCCCGAACATCAGCCGCCGCAGGGTCCACGCCATGCGGTCGGCGATCCGGTAGAAGCGGGTGCGCCTTCCCATCGGCAGCATCCAGGCGACGCCGCGCTCGTAGAGCTTGGGCTCCACCGCGATGAAGATGGCAAGGACCAGCATCATGACCCCGCTGGTGACGACGCCCACGACCGTCCCGACCGCCGCGGTCACCCGTCCCAGCGAACTCATGGCCTGCTGCGCGAGGCTCTTCAAATCCCCCGGGGTGGTTGTGACGCCGATCTGTTGGAGCCAGCCGCCGATGCGGCTGACCTGCGCCTCGACGATGACCCGCATTGCCTGCGCCTGCGCCCCCAGGCTGGAACCGGTCAGGTAGAAGGTGTAGGCGAGGAAGGCGAAGGCGGCGAACAATATGATGGCGAGGCGCCACCCGCGCCCCACCGGCAGCACCCGGCCCAGCAGGCGCGTGCCCCCGTCCATCATCGACGTCAGCACCAGAGCGCCCAGGATCAGCATGATCGGCTGGGCCAGCAGCACGACCAGCGCGACCGCGATTCCCATGCCGATCCACACGCCGGCGCGCTTCATTTCGTGCTGGACGAGGGGGCTGCGCAGTTCGCTCGGGCCGGGTTCCTCGATATGGATATGCTTGCCGCTCAAGCCCCGGCCCCGCTGATGACTGCTAGGATGCGGGGGTAACGCTCGCGGGTCTCAGGCTGTTCCCCGCGCGGCCGCCGCGCAGCGAATGGAACCAGCTGATCGGGTTCCAGGTCGCGTCGCCGTCCAGGCTGAAGGTGATGAACTCCGCGCGCCCGCCGATCGCCTCCCACGGCACCGGGCCGCCCAGGCCGTTTTCCTCCAGCGGCGCGCGGCTGTCGGCGCTGTTGTCGCGATTGTCGCCCATCAGGAAGACATGGTTTTCCGGCACGCGCACCGGACCGTACCAGTCGAGCGGGCTCGGCCCCATGTCGATCGTGATATAGGTCTTGCCGTTGGGCAGCACTTCCTGCCGCACGGGAAGCTCGCAATAATCCTTGCCGTCCTTGCCCGTGACCCGGGCGCCGGGGAACTGGAGCGGCGGGCAGGGGGCGTTGCCGTCCACCGGGATGCGCATCGGCTTCAGCGCCTTCTGCGGCACGGGGACGCCGTTCAGGATCACCTGTCCGCCGCGCACCTCGATCACGTCGCCGGGCAGGCCGATCACACGCTTGATATAATCCTCGCGCCGGTTGGCGGGCGATACGATGACGATGTCGCCGCGTTCGGGCAGATGGCCGAAGATCCGGCCCTTCAGGAAGGGCAGGGGGTGGAAGCTGGGCGAGACATAGGACCAGCCATAGGGGAATTTGCTCACCACCAGCCGGTCGCCCTTCAGCAGCACGGGCATCATGGATTCGCTGGGGATGTAGAAGGGCTTGGCGACGAAGCTGTGGAAGGCGAGGACGGCGAGGATCAGGAGCAGGATGCTCTTCGCCTCCTGCCACCAGTTGACGCCCTGCTTGGGCGCATCGGCCTCGGGCGTGGGCGTCGTCGAGGCGGGATCGGTTTCGGACATGGGGGCTGCCGTCATGATGGGCCTTGCAGGATAGGGAATGGGACGCGCGGTGCAACCGCCCTTACAGCGGCAGCGCCTCTATGATGACGAAGGCCTGGGCCCATGGATGGTCGTCGGTGAGCGTCAGGTGAACGACGGGGCGGTACCCGGCGGGGACCAGCGCCTCCAGTGCGGCCAGCGCGCCGCCCTCCAGCGCCAGCGTCGGAGCGCCGCTGCGCGCGTTCACGACGCCGATGTCCTTCATGAAGACGCCGCGGTTGAAGCCGGTGCCGACGGCCTTGGAAAAGGCCTCCTTGGCAGCGAAGCGCTTGGCGAGCGTGCCCGCCTTGGTGAAGGGCCGGCGGTTCGCCTTGGCCCGCTCGACATCGGTGAAGCAGCGCCGCTCGAACCGCTCGCCGAACCGGTCGAGCGAATTCTGGATGCGCTCGATATTGCAGAGGTCGGAGCCGAGACCGATAATCACGTGGTCATCCTCCCCTGCAAGGGGAGGTGGCAACCCGAAGGGTTGACGGAGGGGTGTCCCCCTCTCGATAGGGCGACACGCACCCACCACCCGCTGCGCGGGCGGTCCCCCTCCCCTTGCAGGGGAGGATGTTGGAGAAGATTCACCGCGCCAGATCCATCTGCCGCCGCATTTCGCGGATGCTGCCCTCCAGGCCGCCGAAGATCGCTTCGCCGATCAGGAAATGGCCGATATTGAGTTCGGCGATCTGCGGGATGGCGGCGATCGGCGCGACATTGTCGAAGGTCAGGCCATGGCCGGCGTGGGGCTCTATGCCGTTCTTCGCCGCCAGCGCAGCCGCATCGGCGATTCTGCGCAGTTCGGCGGCCCGGGCGGAGCCGTCGAGATGGGCGTAGGCGCCCGTGTGGAACTCCACCACCGGCGCACCCAACCGGATCGCGGCGTCGATCTGCGCGGCGTCGGGTTCGATGAACAGGCTGACGCGCACACCCGCCTCGCCCAGCGCGGCCACGATCGGGCGCAGTGCATCGAACTGGCCGGCGGCGTCCAGGCCCCCCTCGGTCGTGCGTTCTTCCCGCTTCTCCGGCACGATGCAAGCGGCGTGCGGCCGATGCTTCAGCGCGATGCCGAGCATTTCCTGTGTCGCCGCCATCTCCAGGTTCAGCGGTACGGTGAGAGCCGCCATCAGCGTGGCGATATCCTCGTCGCGGATATGGCGCCGGTCCTCGCGCAGATGTGCGGTGATGCCGTCCGCGCCCGCTTTCACCGCCAGCAGCGCCGCCTCGACCGGATCGGGATGGGCGCCGCCGCGCGCGTTGCGGATCGTCGCCACATGGTCGATATTGACGCCCAGGCGCAGGGGCGATGCGGCGGCCAAGGCGCTACTGCTTCCGGCTGCCGGGCTTGATCGCCGGGATCGCCGCCAGCTCGGGCGGCAGGGCGTCGGCGTCGTAGACCGGGAAGTTGATGCTGACGAGCGGATAGAAGGGCACGCCCAGATCGACCTCGCCCGCGGACCGGTCGACCAGCGCCGCCTCCGCGATCACCACGCCGCCGGCCTCCGCCACCGCATCGATCGCCTGGCGGGAGGAAAGGCCGGTGGTGACGACGTCCTCCACCATCAGCACCTTCTGCCCCGGCGCGATGGTGAAACCGCGGCGCAGCTCGAACGTGCCCTCGGGCCGCTCCAGGAAGACGGCGTCCTTGTCCAGCGCCCGGCCGATCTCATGGCCGATGATCAGGCCGCCCATCGCGGGAGAAACCACCAGTTCGATCTCCTGCCGCAATTCGCGCGGCAGCTTGTGGACGACGGCGCGGGCGAGCCGCCCCGCCCGCTCCGCGTTCATCAGGACGCGCGCGCATTGCAGGTAGTTGGCGCTGCGCCGGCCGGAGGAAAGGATGAAATGCCCTTCGAGCAGCGCCCCCGCCGCCCTGAATTCCGCCAGTACTTCCTCGTCGGTCATCCGATAATCAATCCGTTGCTGTGCGCTTCGCCGGGTCGTCCGGACGTGATGTGCACTTCCTTATTAAGGGAGCCTGAGCGGCGCCCGCCGCGCCCCTGTGCGCGAGACAGCGGAATAGGCGGGCGACGGAGGCGTTGCAACAGCGAAGAAAATCTGCTCCTGCATGCTTGAGGCGGGAAAAAACCCTGCCTATAAGCCGCGGCAGACCGACCGGGCGGGGAGGAGCGCGTCTGCGCCTGTTCCGTTGCAGCGGCGCCAAGGGGTTACGGGGTAAGAAGACGCTATGAAAAAGGTGAAATCGCTCGTTCTAGCCGGGTTGCTGGCCTTTGCGCCCGCACTGGCGATGAACAGTCAGGCGCTGGCGCAGGACAATGCTGCTGCGGCGGCGGCTGAGGCCGCGCCGGCCGATTCGGCGGCTGCGAACGCCACGGCCGCCACTCCGGCGCCGGCTGCAAAGGTCGCTGCGCCGCCCCGGATGAAGCCGACCGAAGGCATCGGCATGCCACGCCCGGGCGAAATCACCCTGCAGGAACAGTTCAGCCCCACCGGCCACACCGCGCGCTGGCTACACGACAAGATGCTGCTGCCGCTGATCACGATCATCTCGCTCTTCGTACTGGGCCTGATGCTCTACGTCATGGTCCGCTTCCGTCGCTCCGCGAACCCGACCCCGTCGAAGACCGCGCACAACACCGTGATCGAGGTGATCTGGACGGTGGTGCCGGTGATCATCCTGCTGGTGATCGCGGTGCCCTCGATCGGGCTGCTCGCCGACCAGTACAAGCCAGCGCCCAAGGATGCGCTGACCGTCAAGGTGACCGGTTACCAGTGGTACTGGGGCTATGAATATCCCGACGCCGGCATCCCCGAATTCGTGTCGAACATGCTGCCGAAGGACAAGGCCGAGGCGAATGGCGAGCCCTATCTGCTCGCCCCCGACAATCGCTTGGTCCTGCCGGTCGGTCGCCCGATCAAGCTGATCATCACCGGCGCCGACGTGATCCACAGCTTCGCCGTGCCCTCGCTCTGGGTGAAGATGGACGCGGTTCCCGGCCGCCTCAATGAGAAGAGCTTCACGATCGAGAAGCCGGGCGTCTATTACGGCCAGTGTTCGGAACTGTGCGGTGCCCGCCACGCTTTCATGCCGATCGCGATCGAGGCACTGCCGCCGGCCCAGTTCGACCAGTGGGTGCTTTCGCAGGGCGGCAAGCTGGCGGGTGCCACCGCCGCACCGGCCGGAGAGATGGGGCCGCAGCAGGGCAGCGTGCTGCCCGGGCCGCCGGCCGAAAACGCCGGCACGTCGACGCTTTGATTTAGGGGCAACGCCATGACCACCATCACCGCAGATCATCACGGCGACCACGCCCACGATCATCATGATGCCGATCACAAGCCGGCCTTCTTCCAGCGCTGGTTCATGTCCACCAACCACAAGGACATCGGCACCCTCTACCTGATCTTCGCGATCGTCGCCGGCATCATCGGCGGCGCGATCTCGGGCCTGATGCGCGCCGAGCTGGCGCAGCCGGGCATCCAGTATCTCCAGGCTTGGGCGCAGATGACCGACGGGCCGGACGCGACGCTCGACCAGGCCTATCATCTGTGGAACGTGCTCATCACCGCGCACGGCCTGATCATGGTCTTCTTCATGGTCATGCCCGCGATGATCGGCGGCTTCGGCAACTGGTTCGTCCCGATCATGATCGGCGCGCCGGACATGGCGTTCCCGCGGATGAACAATATCAGCTTCTGGCTGCTCATCCCTGCCTTCGCCCTGCTGCTCGGCTCGACCTTTGTCCCCGGCGGCACCGGCAACGGTGCGGGCACCGGCTGGACCGTCTATGCGCCGCTGTCGACCAGTGGTTCCGCGGGTCCGGCGGTCGACATGGCGATCCTGTCGCTGCACATCGCGGGCGCCAGCTCGATCCTGGGCGCGATCAACTTCATCACCACCATCCTCAACATGCGCGCGCCGGGCATGACCCTGCACAAGATGCCGCTGTTCGTGTGGTCGGTGCTGGTCACCGCCTTCCTGCTGCTGCTCGCGCTGCCGGTCCTGGCCGCCGCGATCACCATGCTGCTGACCGACCGCAATTTCGGCACCACCTTCTACGATGCGGCCGGCGGCGGCGATCCGGAGCTTTACCAGCACCTCTTCTGGTTCTTCGGCCACCCCGAAGTCTATATCATGATCCTGCCGGGCTTCGGCATCATCAGCCAGATCGTCTCGACTTTCAGCCGCAAGCCCGTCTTCGGCTATCTCGGCATGGCCTATGCCATGGTCGCGATCGGCGTGGTCGGCTTCGTCGTGTGGGCGCATCACATGTTCACCACCGGCATGTCGGTCAATGTGAAGATGTATTTCACCGCCGCCACGATGGTCATCGCGGTGCCCACCGGCGTCAAGATCTTCTCCTGGATCGCGACGATCTGGGGCGGCTCGATCAGCTACAAGACCCCGATGGTCTGGGCGCTGGGCTTCATCTTCCTCTTCACCGTGGGCGGCGTGACCGGCGTCGTGCTGGCGAACGGCGGCGTCGACGACGTGCTGCACGACACCTATTATGTCGTCGCGCACTTCCACTATGTGTTGTCGCTGGGCGCGGTGTTCGGCCTGTTCGCCGGCTTCTACTACTGGTTCCCGAAGATGTCGGGGAAGATGTACAACGAGTTCCTCGGCCAGCTGCACTTCTGGGTGTTCTTCGTCGGCGTGAACCTGCTGTTCTTCCCGATGCACTTCCTGGGTCTCAGCGGCATGCCGCGTCGCTATCCCGACTATCCGGAAGCCTTCGCCTACTGGAACGGCATCGCCAGCCATGGCTATGAGATCATGGCGGCGGGCATGCTGATCTTCTTCGTCAACCTGATCTGGTCGCTCGCCGCCGGCAGGAAGGCGGAGGGCAACCCCTGGGGCGAGGGTGCGACGACGCTGGAATGGACGCTGCCCAGCCCGCCGCCCTTCCACCAGTTCGAGACCCTGCCGGTCATCGACGATGCCGCGCATCATTGAAGCCAGGCTGAACTGACAGAGACGGGGGCGGGCTTCCGGTCCGCCCCTGCGCTATTATGCCTCCCCGGAAGGAGGCCGGAACCGATATGACGACCGTGACCCTCGACCAGACCCGTCTTCCCGCCCACTGGCGCGATTTCGTCGCGCTGACCAAGCCGCGCGTGATGACCCTGGTCGTGTTCACGGGCCTGTGCGGCCTGCTTGCCGCACCGGGGCACCTGCACCCGGTGCTGGCCTTCACCGCCATCCTCTGCATCGCACTCGGCGCAGGCGCCGCCGCCTCGCTCAACCAGTGGTATGAGGCGGACATCGACGCGAAGATGAAGCGCACGGCGTCGCGCCCGCTGCCTGCCGGCCGCATGGATCGCCAGTCGGCGCTGCATTTCGGTGTCGGCTTGTCCTTCTTCTCGGTCATCCTGATGGGCGTCGCGACCAACTGGCTCGCGGCCGCGGTTCTGGCCGTCTCGATCCTCTTCTACGTCTTCATCTACACCATCTGGCTGAAGCCCCGCACCGCGCAGAACATCGTGATCGGCGGAGCGGCCGGCGCCTTCCCACCGGTGATCGGCTGGGCGGCGGTGACCGGAGACATCTCGGCGCTGCCGGTCGCGCTCTTCATGCTGATCTTCTTCTGGACGCCGCCGCATTTCTGGGCGCTCGCGCTGTTCGTGAAGACCGACTATGCGGCCGCCGGCATTCCCATGCTGCCCGTCGTGTCGGGCGAGGTCGCGACCCGGCGCCAGATCTGGTTCTACACCGCGATCATGGCCGTCGCCGCCATGGCGCCCGTGCTGCTGCGGCTGACCGGCCCGCTCTACGGCACCGTCGCCCTGCTCGCGACAGCGCTTTTCGCCGCCATGGCCTTTCAGGTGCTGCGCCGGCGGGAAACCGATCCGGCCCGCATGGGACCGGAAAAGCGGCTGTTCAAATATTCGGTCCTCTACCTCTTCCTCCTGTTCGGCGCGGTGGTCGCCGACCGCTGGCTGTTCGCATGACCCCGGAGGAAGAGAAGCAGGTCCGGGCCCGCCAGAAGTCGCGGGCCATCGTCACCGGGCTGCTGCTCGGCGCGCTGGTCATTCTCTTCTACGCGATCACCATCGCGAAGATCGGCGGGGGAGGGCAGTGATGGCCAGCCTGCCGCCCTCACCCTTCGACAGCGCCCGGCGCAACCGGCGGACCTTCGCCGCCATGGCGGTCGTGGGGATCGCGATGCTGGCGCTGGGCTTCGCCTCGGTACCGCTCTACCGCATCTTCTGCGAACGCACCGGCTTTGGCGGTACGACCCAGCGCGCGGACGCGGGCGTGCAGGTGGAGGTGGCGACCGGCCATCTGATGTCGATCCGCTTCGATTCCAACGTCCAGCCCGGCATGCCCTGGCAGTTCCGCCCCGAAAAGCCGACGCAGACCGTCACCGTGGGCGCGCGCAACATGGCGATCTTCCTGGCGAAGAACATGTCGGACAAGCCCGTGACCGGCACCGCCAGTTTCAACGTCACGCCGACCCAGGCCGGGGCCTATTTCACGAAGATCCAGTGCTTCTGCTTCACCCAGCAGACGCTGAAGCCCGGCGAGGAGGTGCGGATGCCCGTGATCTACTTCGTCGATCCCAAGATCCTGGCCGATCCGGACAACAAGGACACGCAGCAAATTACCTTGAGCTATACCTTCTATCCTGTTGAGCAGGACCGGAAGCCAAGCTAAGGCAACCAACGATAACGCGAACAGGGAAGAGAACCATGGCAGGCGCCAAGAACCACGATTATCACATTCTCCCGCCCAGCATCTGGCCCATGTTCGGATCCATGTCGGCGCTGGTGATGGCGTTCGGCGCGATCATGTGGATGCACCCCGATGCGCTGCCGGCTGGCGGCGGCTGGGTGTTCCTGATCGGCCTGGCCGGCGTGCTGTTCACCATGTTCAGCTGGTGGAGCGACGTGATTCGCGAGGCGCATGCGGGCGACCACACCCCGGTCGTGCAGCTTCACCTGCGCTACGGCATGATCCTGTTCATCGCGTCGGAAGTGATGTTCTTCGTCGGCTGGTTCTGGGCCTTCTTCGACTTCTCGCTGTTCCCCAGCGCGCTCGCGCCGATCGAGGGCCTGTTCCCCTCCAAGGGCATCGAGGTCATGAACGCGTTCGAGTTGCCGCTGCTCAACACGCTGATCCTGCTCTGCTCGGGCACCACCGTCACCTGGGCGCACCACAGCCTGATCCATGGCGACCGCGAGGGCCTGAAGACCGGTCTTTGGCTGACCATCATCCTGGGCCTGCTCTTCTCCTCGATCCAGGCCTATGAATATGCCCATGCGCCGTTCCCGTTCGGCGGCAGCCCCTACAGCTCGGCCTTCTACATGGCGACCGGCTTCCACGGCTTCCACGTCATCGTCGGCACGCTGTTCCTGATCGTGAACCTGATCCGCGCCTATCGCGGCGATTTCACCCCGCGCCAGCATTTCGGCTTCGAAGCGGCCGCCTGGTATTGGCATTTCGTGGACGTTGTCTGGCTGTTCCTCTTCGTCGCCGTCTATGTCTGGGGCGGCTGGGGTGCACCGGTCCACGGCGGCTGACGCACGGTTCTGACATGACGGGGCGCCCGATGGAGCAGGATTGGCATCTCGCTCAGATCAACATCGGGCGCCTTGTCGCGGCCAAGGGCGATCCGCGGGTCCAACCCTTTTTCGACGCGCTTGACCGGATCAACGCGCTGGCCGAATCGTCGCCGGGCTTCGTCTGGCGGCTGAAGGACGACGCCGGCAATGCGACCGCGATCACCTACTCGCCCGACCCGCTGCTGATTCCCAACATGTCGGTGTGGACCGACGCCGACAGCCTGTTCGCTTTCGTCTACCGCAGCGCCCACACGCCGGAGATGGCGCGGCGGCGCGAGTATTTCGACCGCTTCGAAGGCGCCTATCAGGCGCTCTGGTGGATTCCGGCGGGCACCTTCCCCACGATCAACGACGGGCTCTCGCGGCTCTGGCTGCTCGATCGGTTCGGTCCCTGCCCGCAGGCCTTCACCTTCAAGGCGCGCTTCCTCGCCCCTGACGGTGCCGGGCCGCCGGTCGATCACCGCCCCGATCCCTGGTGCATCGGTCGTGCCTGAACCGCAGGCCCCGGCCACGGGGTTGGGGGCCCTCGTTCTCGCCTCCGCGCGCGGCGACTGTCCGCGCTGTGGCGCGCCGGGGCTGTTCGCGGGCGCCGTGCGCTTCGCGTCCAACTGCCGGAAATGCCGCCTCGACTATGGGCAATTCAATGTCGGCGATGGGCCGGCGGCCTTCCTGACCTTGATCATTGGCGCGCTCATGGTCGCCCTCGCTGTGACGCTGGAACTGAAGGTGCATCCGCCGCTCTGGCTGCATGTGGTGTTGTGGACGCCGCTCACGATCCTTGCCGTCGTCGGCAGCCTGCGCGTTGCCAAGGGTGTCCTCCTCACCCTGGAATACCGCAACCGGGCTTGTGAGGGACGGATCGCCGGAGGGGGCGGCGAATGACCCGCCGCATTCCCGTCCTGCCTACGGTCCTGGTGGCCATCGCCGTGCTCGCGATGATCGCGCTGGGCCTGTGGCAGTTGCAGCGCCGTGGCGAAAAGGAAGCGATGCTGGCGCTTGCCGCGGCCAATCCGGCGAAGCCCGCCATCGCCTTCCCCGCGCTCGCGCCGGTCGATGCGACGCTGCTCTTCCGTCCCAGTTCCGTCCACTGCCTCCGCGTCGTGGGCTGGCGTACCGAGGCGGGGCGCGCCGCCGACGGCACCACCGGCTACCGCCTGATCGCCGAATGCGTGACCGGCGCGGAAGGCCCCGGCGCGCTCGTGGCGGTGGGCGTGGCGGGCAAGCCGGACCAGAAGCCGCAATGGACGGGCGGGCAAGTATCCGGATGGCTTTCCGAAGAGCCCGATCATCGCGCCGTCCTGACCCGCATCGGCGGAAAGGCCATGCCGCTGCGCCCGATGCTGATCGCCCGCGCCGCGCCACCGGGGCTCAAGCCGCTGGCGCCGCCCAGCACCGCCGACGTGCCCAACAACCATCTGGCCTATGCCGTCCAGTGGTTCTTCTTCGCGGCGGTTGCCGTGGTGATCTATGTCCTGGCACTGCGCCGCCGCGCCGCTCCACCCGGCAATCCCACCTAAAGGCTTGCCCGCGCGGCCCGGCGTCGTTACCGCACCGGACCATCATGCACTATGTGAGCACCAGGGGGAGCGCGCCTGCGCTCGGGTTCGAGGATGTGACGCTGGCGGGGCTGGCGTCCGATGGCGGACTCTATGTTCCGGAAAGCTGGCCGTCCTTCACGGCGGCGGACATCCGCGCGCTGGCCGGCCTTTCCTATGTCGACACGGCGGTGCGGGTCATGGCGCCCTTCGTCGCGGGATCGCTGGACGAGGATGAGCTGCGCGGCCTGTGCGAAGCCGCCTATGGCCGCTTCAGCCACCAGGCCGTTACCCCTCTGGTCCAGCTCGACCACCGCAACTGGCTGCTTGAACTGTTCCACGGCCCGACGCTGGCTTTCAAGGACGTGGCGCTCCAGCTGCTCGGCCAGCTGTTCGAGCGGTTCCTGTCACGCCGGGACGATCATCTGACGATCGTCGGCGCGACCTCGGGCGACACCGGCTCGGCGGCGATTGATGCGGTCGCGGGCCGCGCCAAGATCGACATCTTCATGCTGCACCCCGAAGGCCGCGTGTCCGACGTGCAGCGGCGGCAGATGACGACGGTGCTGGCGCCCAATGTCTACAACATCGCCATCGACGGCAGCTTCGACGATGCGCAGGCGCTGGTGAAGCGCATGTTCAACGACACGGACTTCTCCAGCCGTTTCAACCTGTCGGCCGTCAACAGCATCAACTGGGCGCGGCTGATGGCGCAGGTCGTCTATTATTTCTACGCCGCCGTACGGCTCGGCGCGCCCGACCGCCCGGTCGCCTTCTCGGTCCCCACCGGCAATTTCGGCGACGTGTTCGCCGGCTATGTCGCCGCGAAGATGGGCCTGCCGGTGGCGAAGCTGATGGTCGCGACCAACGTCAACGACATCCTGCATCGCGCGCTGGCGGACGGCGACTACAGCCAGGGCCAGGTGCAGCCGACCGCGACCCCCAGCATGGACATCCAAGTCAGCTCCAATTTCGAGCGGCTGCTGTTCGATGCGGGCGGTCGCGACGGCACGGCGCTGGCGGAACAGATGCGCGGGTTTGAGGCGACGCGTGCGATGCGCCTTACCAACGCACAGCGCGAGGGCGCGGCGGCGCTCTTCACCTCGGCGCGGATCGATGCCGACAGCATGACCATGGCGATGCGCTGGGCCTATGATGGGGCGGGGCAGGTGATCGATCCGCACAGCGCCATCGGGCTGGCGGCCGCGCGGACGCTCGACCTCGATCCGGCCGTGCCGGTGGTGACGCTGGCGACCGCCCATGCCGCCAAGTTCAGCGACGCGGTGGAGCGCGCCACCGGCACCCGCCCGCCGCTGCCGGCGCGCGTCGGCGACCTGTTCGCCCGCGAGGAACGCTATGCGAAAATGCCCGCGACCTTCGAGGCGATCACCGCCTATGTCGCGGAGCGGGCGACGCCGCGGGCCTAGGCGGGCGTGCAGCTCCAGTCCCTCATCGGCGAACCCTGGGCCGACTATGGCCTGCTCGATTCCGGCCATGGCCGCAAGCTGGAGCGCTATGGCCGCTTCCGCTTCATCCGGCCCGAGCCGCAGGCAATGTGGGCGCCCGCCATCGCCGACTGGAAGGCAGACGGCGAGTTCGTGCCCGGATCGGACGAGGAGGGCGGCGGCCGCTGGTTCTACGAGCGCCCGGTGCCGGCCGAAGGCTGGCCATTGCACTGGAACCAGGTGACCTTCCAGTCGAGCTGCACCCCCTTCCGCCATCTCGGTTTCTTCCCCGACATGGCCCCGGTCTGGGACTGGATGCGGGAGCGGACCGCGGACAAGGCCGAGCCGGAGATCATGAACCTGTTCGGCTATACCGGCGTCGGCACGCTGGCGATGTCGGCTGCCGGGGCGCGGATGGTGCATGTCGATGCGTCGAAGAAATCCGTCGCCCAGGCCCGCGCCAATGCCGCGCTGTCGGGCATGGAGGACCGCCCGATCCGCTGGATCGTCGAGGATGCGGCGAAGTTCGTCGCGCGCGAGGTCCGGCGCGGGCGCCGCTATGACGGCATATTGCTCGATCCGCCCAAATATGGCCGCGGCCCGGATGGGGAGGTCTGGCGGCTGGAGGAGGACCTGCCCGGCCTCATCGCCAATTGCCGCGCGCTGCTCGACGCGGACAGCCGCTTCCTGTTCCTGACGGTCTATGCCGTGCGCATGTCGGCGCTGGCGATCGGCGAACTGCTGCGCCAGGCCTTCGCCGGCCTGCCGGGCGAGGTCGAGGCGGGCGAACTCGCCGTGCGCGAGGAAGCGCGGGGCCTGCTGCTGCCGACCGCGATCTGGGCGAGGTGGAAGCGCTGATCAGAGGGTAATTCCGGAGAGGGATCACCCTCCTCCCCTGGTAGGGAGGTGGCAGGCGCCTCAGCGCCTGACGGAGGGGTGTCCCGCTATCGAGAGGGCGACACCCCTCCACCCCTTCGTGGTCCCCCGCCCCTACCAGGGGAGGATTTCTAGATGCGTCATCGACCCCTGCGTGGAGATCGACGCAATCCTATTTCCCGTTGTCCGCGATGATGTCCACCGTGGTCCGGCCGCCGGCCGCATCGGTGAACAGGATGAAATAGGCGCTGCCGTCGCCGTTGCGCGTGCCGCCCAGAACATGGTCGCCGCCCAGGATCTTGTGCTCGCCGTCATAGCCGGCGCGCCGCGCCAGCGTGTAGTAATAATCCATCACGCTCTGCCGAGGAGCCGGCGTCACGAAGCTCGCCGCGCGCAGGGTGCAGCCGTTGCGTTCCGCGCCGGCCGCCTCCATGAGTTGCGCCCCGGGATAGAGGGTGAAGGGATCGGGCAGGCGGCTCGCCCACTGCATGTCATAGGCGAGCTGCTTCGCGCAATCGGGCTTGCCGCCCTTGCGCTGACCCTGCTCGCGGGCCAGCGCGCCCAGCGTCACGGTCGATTCCATCGCTTCGCCCTCGGTCGGTGCGGGCGCGGCGAGAAGCTTGCCGCCCGCCAGCCTCAACGCCTCGGCCTGCGCCTTGCCGGCATCGCCCTGCAGCACCGGAAGCTGCGCCTCGGCCGGACGATCGGCCGGACGGACGGCGTTGCGGTTGGACTGTTCGGTCAGCTGGGGATCGACGACGATCTGGTCCGCCAGCGCGTTGCGTCCGGCCGGGTCCACCGCGTTGTTGGTGAGCTGCGCGTCGAGCGCGGCGAGATCGGCCTCCTTGTCGCCCTTGCCGCATGCGGCGAGCGGCAGTGACAGCAGGATCGCCGCGGTAACAGTTCTGGAAAGCGCCATGCCCAACTCCTTTGTAAAGAAGGGATGAAGAACAGGCGTTAATTTTCCGTTAGGGTTTTTGGTGAATCGCGGGATTATTTCCTGCGTGGGGCCATTTCGCGCGCGCTGGCCTGCCCGGCGGCTTGCGGCGGGGGCGCAAAATCGCCATGTCCCGGCCATGCTCAACATCCTGTCAGCCCTGATCGGCCTTGTCACGCTCCTGATGATGATCCCGGCGGTCTTTCCGCTGCTGGGGGCGCTCAACTGGCTGCTGGTACCGATCGCGCTGTTCGGCGCGCTGATCGGCATGATGTCGTCCCGCAATGGCGGGCGCAACTTCTGCCTGCTGGTCGCCGCCTTCGGCGCGCTGCGGCTGTTCCTGGGCGGAGGCATCCTCTGAGCCAGCCCGTTTCCTCGGCCGACGCCAGCCTGCGCACCGGCCTGACGGCGGCGCTTGCCGCCTATGGCCTGTGGGGCCTGCTGCCGATCTTCTTCAAGCTGCTGCACCATGTCGATCCGGTCGAGGTGGTGACGCAGCGCATCCTGTGGTCGCTATTGCTGATCATGGGAATTCTCGCCGCGCGCGGAGGAATGGGGCCGTTCCTCGCGATTCTGCGCCAGCCGCGCCTGCTCCTCGCGCTCGCGGCGTCGGCGCTGTTCATCGGCGCGAACTGGACCACCTATGTCTGGGCAGTCAACGCCGACCATGTGATCGCCGCGAGCCTGGGCTATTTCCTCAACCCGCTGGTCAGCGTGGCGCTGGGCGTGGTGGTGCTGAAGGAAAGGCTGCGGCGCGGACAGATGGTGGCGATCGCCTTTGCGGCGGCCGGCGTCACGATCATGGCGGCAAGCGCGCTGACGACGCTGTGGGTCAGCATCGTGCTGGCGGTGTCCTTCGCCTTCTACGGGTTGATCCGCAAGATGACCCCGGTGCCGCCGATGGCCGGGCTGGGCGCGGAGACGCTGCTGCTGGCGCCGCTGGCGGTGGCCTATCTTGCCTGGCTGTCGAGCCATGGCGGCATCGGCTTCGGCCGCGACACGACGACGACGGCGCTGCTGATCGTGTCCGGAGCGGTCACGACCGTCCCGCTCGTTCTCTTCGCCACCGCGGCGCAGCGGCTGCCGATGGCGACGCTCGGCCTGCTGCAATATATCGCGCCGACATTGCAGTTCCTGTGCGGCGTACTGCTGTATGGCGAGACACTGAGCCACGGCCAGATGCTGAGCTTCGTGCTGATCTGGGTCGGGCTGCTGCTCTTCGCCACCGACGGCATCACCGCCGCGCGGCGCGCGCGGATGGCGACGGCCTGAAAAAGCGCCTCAGGCGAACTCGGTCGCCTCGAATCGCACGGGCTCGCCGATCGCGGCGTTGGCAAGAGTGTCTTCCCACATCACCCGATGGCCGCGCACGATCGTGCCCACCGCCTTGCCGGTCAACTCCATCCCCTCGAAGGGCGACCAGTCGCAGCGCGAAGCGAGCCACTCGCTTCCGACGGTCCACTGTTTTTTGAGGTCGACGACCGTGAAGTCGGCGTCATAGCCGAGCGCGATCCGCCCCTTGCCGACGAGGCCGAACACGCGCTGCGGCCCTGAGGAGGTCAACTCGATGAAGCGCCGCAATGTCAGGCGTCCCTCCGCCACATGGTTCAGCAGCAGTGGCACCAGCGTCTGCACGCCGGGCATGCCGCTTGGGCTGGCGGGATAGGGCTTCGCCTTCTCCTCCTTCGTGTGCGGCGCATGGTCGCTGCCCAGCACGTCGGGCACGCCCTGGTTCAGCCAGTGCCACAGGCCGTGCCGGTGCGAGGCGGATCGGATCGGCGGGTTCATCTGCGCATAGGTGCCGAGGCGCGGATAGGCGTCCTCCGCCGCCAGCGTCAGGTGCTGGGGCGTCACCTCGCAGGTGGTGATGTCCTTGTTCTGCCCGATATATTCCAGTTCCGCCGGTGTCGTGACGTGCAGGATGTGGATACGACGCCGTGCCTTGCGTGCCAGGTGGATGATGCGCCGCGTCGCGATCATCGCGCTTTCGTCGTCGCGCCAGACCGGATGGGAGGAGGGGTCGCCCTCCACACGCAGATCCTTGCGCGCGTTCATCCGCGTCTCGTCCTCGGCATGGATGGCCACGCGCCGCCAGCCCGACGCCAGCACGCGGGACAGGGCATCGTCGTCGTCGACCAGCAGGCTGCCGGTGGACGCGCCCATGAAGATCTTGACACCGGCCGTGCCCGGTATGCGCTCCAGCCGCTTCAACTCCTCGGCATTGTCCGCGGTCGCGCCGACATAGAAGGCATGGTCGCACCACATGCGATGATGGGCGCGGGCCAGCTTGTCGCGGATGCGTTTCTCGCTGTCGGTGTTGGGGTTGGTGTTGGGCATTTCGAACACGGCGGTGACGCCGCCCAGCACCGCGGCGCGGCTGCCCGATTCGAGGTCTTCCTTATGCTCCAGCCCCGGCTCGCGGAAATGCACCTGGCTGTCGATGCAGCCCGGCAGCACGTCCAGCCCGGTGCAGTCGATCGTCTCGGCCGCATCGCCCAGCCCCGTGCCGATGGCGGCGATCCGTCCCGCACGCACGCCGATATCTGTCCGTTCCGACCCGCCGGGGGTGTGGACGGTGCCGCTCTTCAGGATCAGATCGAATGTGTCGGCCATGGCTCTTGTCTTTCTCCGCGCGCCCGGTGCGGACGTCTTGGCTGTCGTGCCAGTCTGTCCTACCTAAAGCCGATGACCGGCACCACCCTGCGCGACCGCGCATTGCTCCGAATTTCCGGCGAAGAGGCACGGCCCTTCCTCCAGGGCCTGCTGACTCGCGACGTAGTGGGGCTCGAACCGGGCGGGCCGCGCTGGGGTGGGCTGCTGACGCCGCAGGGCAAGGCACTGTTCGACTTCATCCTGTGGGCGGACGGCGACGACGTGCTGATCGACTGCGAGGCGGGTCAGGCGGACGCGCTGGCGAAGCGGCTGGCCCTCTATCGCCTGCGCCGCAAGGTGGTGATCGCGCGCGAGGAGGGTCTGGCGGTGCACTGGGCGCTGGAAGCGGAGGGCAAGCCCCTCGACCCGCGCCTGCCCGCGCTCGGCCACCGCTGGCTCGCTCCGGCGGACGAGGGCGACGCCTCTGCCGACTTCCGCGCGCATCGCCTTCCGCTCGGCATATTCGAGGGCGCGGCCGAGCTGGGGCAGGACCAGACCCTGTGGCTGGAGACCAATGCGGAGGAACTGCACGGCGTCGACTATGACAAGGGCTGCTATATCGGGCAGGAGAACACGGCGCGGATGCACTATCGCAGCAAGGTGAACCGTCGCCTGGTCGCCGTGCCGCTGGCGCAGGCGGACGAAAAGCGCCAGCGCGCGGCGCTGCCGGACATGGGCCTTTCGGTCGAGCTGCGGCGCGTGGAGGACCTTGACCCCGCAACGCTTCCCGGCTGGCTCGCGGATGCGCTTGCGAAGCAGGGCGCGGAATGAACCCGGTCGCCTTCCGCGATCTTCTCCGGTCGGTGCTGTTGTCCGTTCTGGTGCTGGCATTCGCCGCACCGGCTCGCGCCGACACGCCCTGGAAGCTGGTCGCAGCCTATCCGCATGATCCGGCCGCCTTCACCGAGGGACTCTTCTATCTCGACGGCGTGCTCTACGAGAGCACCGGGCTGGAGGGGCAGTCCGAAATCCGCAAGGTCGCGCTCAAGACCGGCGAAATCCTCCAGCGCCGGGTCATCGATCCGCCCTATTTCGGCGAGGGCATCGTCAACTGGGGCGAGCGGATCGTCAGCCTCACCTGGCGCCATCGGCTGGGCTTCGTCTGGAAGCTCTCCGACTTCACGCCGCTTTCCGACTTTCGCTACGAGGGCGAAGGCTGGGGCCTGACGCAGGACGGGCACAGCCTGATCATGAGCGACGGCAGCGCACAGCTGCGCTTCCTCGATCCCGACACGCTGGCCGAGCAGCGGCGCATCACCGTCACCTGGAACGGCCGCGCGGTCGATAGGCTCAACGAACTGGAATGGGTGCGCGGCGAAATCTGGGCGAACATCTGGTACGACACGCATATCGCGCGGATCGACCTGGCGACCGGCGCAGTGATCGACTGGATCGATGTCGCGCCGTTGTTGAAGCAGGCGGGGGTGAGCGACAGCGAGGCTGTCGCCAACGGCATCGCCTATGACGCGAAGACGGACCGGGTGTTCGTGACCGGCAAGAACTGGCCGAAGCTGTTCGAGATCAAGGTCGGGAAATAGGGCCGCGCGCGGGCCGGAAGCATGGGTGGCTTGCGGTCAGAGGCGGCCGTAAGAAATCGTTCGGGCTGAGCTTGTCGAAGCTCTTACTTTCTTTAAGGCGCTGTGCCTCAAGAAGAAGGGGAGCCCTTCGACAAGCTCAGGGCGAACGGAGGGTGCGTCCGCTCCTCACCCCGAACCAGCCCATCGCAATGATCGCCGCCATGCACCTTCCCCCAGGCCCCAAATCGCTATAGGACGGGGCGATGACCAACATTCTTCTCGTCATGGGCGGCGGCGCGGTCGGCTCGCTGGCGCGCTACCTGCTGGGGCGGGCGGCGGGCGTGCTGCTGCCCGGCGCGGCCTGGCCCTGGGGCACGCTGTCCGCCAATATCCTGGGCGGTTTCGCCATGGGGCTGCTGGCCGGCTGGCTGGCGCGCTTTTCGCCGGCGTCGGGTGAGCCCTGGCGGCTGCTGATCGGCGTCGGGCTGCTTGGTGGCTTCACCACCTTCTCCTCCTTCAGCCTCGAAACCGTGCTCATGGTCGAGCGGGGGCAGGCCGGACTGGCGCTTGCCTATGCGCTCGTTTCCGTCGCGGGCGCGGTGGGCGCGCTGTTCGGGGGCCTGATGCTGATGCGGAGCGTCGCATGAAGGGCCGTCCTCCGGGGAAGCCCTCCGGCCCGCCG
>NZ_AUWY01000055.1 GCF_000447205.1 Sphingobium ummariense RL-3
GCGTGCGCGCAAACCCGACGGCGCACCCGCGAAGAAGCCTGCCGCGGCACCCAAGCCGAAGCCGGCGCCCGCAAAGGCCGCACCGGCCAAGGGCGTATCGCTGGATGTGCGGCAGTTCCGGGTGGGCGCGGATGACGACGGCATCCGGTTGGACCGCTGGTTCCAGCGGCACCTGCCCGACGTGACCTTCAACCTGGTGTCGCGCTGGGCGCGCACCGGCCAGCTTCGCGTCGACGGCGCGCGCGCCGCGCCGGGCGACCGTATCGCGGAAGGCCAGACCATTCGCGTGCCCCCGGCCGAGCCCAAGGCGGCGGAAAACGCCAAGCCGCGCCGCGTCCGCCCGCAGCTCAGCGACGACCAGCTCGCCTTCGCCCAGGGCCTCGTCATCCATCGCGACGCGCAGGCGATCGTCATCAACAAGCCGCCCGGCCTCGCGACCCAGGGCGGCACCAAGACCGAGGAGCATGTCGACGGCCTGCTCGACGCGCTGGAATTCGAGCTCGACCAGCGCCCCAAGCTGGTCCACCGGCTCGACAAGGACACGTCCGGCGCACTGCTGGTGGCTCGGACGGCGCGCGCGGCCGCCTATTTCGCCAAGTCCTTCTCCAGCCGCACCGCGCGCAAGGTCTATTGGGCGCTGGTGCTGGGCGTGCCCAGCATCGAGGACGGCATGGTCGAGCTGCCCATCGCCAAGCAGCCCGGCACTGGCGGCGAGAAGATGCATGTGGACCAGGAGGAGGGGCTGCCCGCCCGATCCCGCTACCGGGTGATCGAGCGCGCGGGCAACCGTGCCGCCTGGGTCGAGCTGCAGCCTTATACCGGCCGCACGCACCAGCTGCGCGTCCACATGGCGGCGATCGGCCACCCGATCATCGGCGATGGCAAATATGGCGGCAAGGACGCGTTCCTGAGCGGCACGATCAGCCGCAAGATGCACCTTCATGCGCGGCGTATCCGCATCGACCATCCCGATGGAGGGCGGGTTGACGTGCGCGCGGAGCTGCCCGATCATTTCGCCGCGAGCCTGGCCTCGCTCGGCTTCGAAGAGGCGCAGGGCGACCTGCCGCTCGACGATGAGATCGCGCGCGGCCCGACCCGCGAGGATGAGAAGAAGGCGGCGCGCGCCCATGCCAAGCAGGTGCGCAAGGGCCGCCGGGGTGAACGCCGCTCGCGGGGGGCCGGGAGCACGCGCAAGGGATGACGCCCCGCGCGCCCTATCGCTGGGACGATGAAGCCGCCATCCGCGCCTTCGTCGGCGGGATCGGCTTCGGCCTGCTCTGCGCCACGGACGGGGACCGGGTCCACGCCGTCCACCTGCCGCTGGTCTGGCTGGACGAGACGCGCATCGGCCTGCATATCCATCGCGCCAACCCGATCGCGCGGCACCTGGACGGGCGGGAGGCGCTGATCGTCGTCACCGGGCCGGACGCCTATGTCAGCCCCGACTGGTATGGCGAGCCGGACCGGGTGCCGACCTGGAACTATGTCGCGGCCGAACTGCGTGGCCCGATGCGCGCGCTGGACGCGGCGGAGACCGCCGCCCATCTCGACGCGCTGTCCCACGAGCAGGAGCGGCGGCTCGCCCCCAAGCCCGCCTGGACGCGCGGCAAGATGACGGATGGACTGTTCGACCGGATGCTCGCGGGCCTGATCGGCTTCGCAATGCGGGTGGACGCGATGCGCGGCACCGCGAAGCTGGGGCAGGACAAGTCGCCTGCTGCCCGCGCCGGAGTGGCCGATGCCCTCGACGCGCTGGGCAAGGGGGATATGGCCGGGCTGATGCGGGCGGGCCGGCCATGACCAACCGTCTTGTCGTGTTCGATTGCGACGGCACGCTGGTCGACAGCCAGCACAGCATCTGCACCGCCATGACCCGCGCCTTCGAGAGCGCTCGGCTGACGCCGCCCGACCGGCTGGCGATCCTGTCGGTGGTCGGCCTGTCGCTACCCCATGCGATCGCCCGACTGCTGCCAGAGGCGGAGGCCGATTTCCACGACCATCTGTCGGACCGCTACAAGCAGGCCTTCCACCAGCTTCGCGCTGAAAAGGCGGTCAGCGAGCCGCTCTATCCCGGCATCGCCGACCTGATCCGCGATCTCGACGCGCAGGGCTGGCTGCTGGGCGTCGCGACCGGCAAGTCCGACCGGGGCCTCGGCCTGTGCCTCGCCCACCATGGCATTGCCGGGCATTTCGTCACGCTCCAGACCGCCGATCGCCACCCGTCGAAGCCGCATCCCTCGATGCTGCTGACGGCGATGGCGGAAGCGGGCGCTGCGCCGGAAACCACGGTGATGATCGGCGACACCCGCTTCGACATCGACATGGGGCTGGCCGCCGGGGTGCGCTCCATCGGCGTCGGCTGGGGCTACCATCCCCCGCACGAACTCGCCGAAGCGGGAGCCCATGCCGTCGCGATGGACAGCGCCGAATTGCGCCGCCATATCGGCACGCCATGACCGACACGCCGCCCATTCCACCCGTCGATCCGGAAAAGGTCGCCCGCCAGCGCTTCTTCGCGATCGGCCTGTTCCGTCTGTCCGGCGCCTTCATCGTGATGTTCGGCTTCCTCGTCCTGATGCAGCGCTTCGGCTGGGTGCAGGGCGGGAAGGCCAAGGCGATGGGCACGATCCTGGTGCTGGTCGGCCTGTTTCAGTTCGTCGCGGTGCCGCGCCTGCTGCTCGCGCTTTTCCGCCAGCGTCCGCCGCAATGAAGCGCTTCTACAAGGATGTGACGGTGGTGCCGGGGGAAGGCGGCCTTGGCGTGCAGCTGGATGGCCGCCCCGTGCGCACGCCCGCCCGCGCTCTGCTGGCGCTGCCCACCCCCGCGCTGGCGGAGGCGGTGGCGGACGAATGGCGCGCGCAGGGCGAGACCGTCGATCCCCGCGCCATGCCGATCACCGGCCTTGCCAATGCCGCGATCGACCAGGTGGCGCCGAACCATGTCGCCTTTGCGCAAGGGGTGGCACGCTATGGCGAAAGCGACCTGCTCTGCTACCGAGCGGAAGGGCCTGAGGCGCTCGTCGCCCGGCAGGCCGCGGCCTGGGATCCTCTGTTGGCATGGGCCGAGCAGCGATATGGTGTGCGTTTCCGCACGACGCAGGGCATCCTCCCCGTCGCGCAGCCCGGCGAGACGCTGGAAAGGCTGCAGGCGGTCGTGGCGGCGTTCGATCCCTTCACCCTTACCGGACTGTCGACGCTGGTGACGCTCACTGGATCGCTGGTTTGTGGATTGGCGGTGGTCGAGGGTGGCCATGACTCCGATTCCATCTGGGCGGCGGCTGAAATCGACGAGCGCTGGCAGGTCGAATTGTGGGGCGAAGATGCGGAAGCCGCGGCACGTTCGTCGCGGCGGCAGAGCGAATTTTCCATGGCACGAGCCTTTTGCGGGATGACTCGAGCCTGAAAGGGTTGGGAACCGCCTGCCTATCTTGTTCATTGTTTCTGCTACGGGACGGGTTTTTCGTCCGCTCCGACGCATCTGTCGAAACGTCCAAGGAGACCAGACGTTGTTGCGCCCTTGCCTTTCCGCCTTCCTGATTTTCGCCGCTCCCGTGGCGGTCGCCGCGCCCGCCTTCGCGCAGGATGCCGCAGCGCCTGCCGCCGCGCAGATGACCCCCGAGCAGATCGCCGCCTTCAACCAGGCCGTCACGGATTTCACCGCCGGCCAGACCGCCCAGCAGGCGGGCGACAACGCGACGGCAGTAGCGAAATATGATGCGGCCCTGCCCGCCATCCGCACTGCGGTGGAGGTCGATCCGTCGAAGATCGACAATGTGAACTTCCTCGCCAATGCCCTTTATGCCGATGCCGCCGCTTATGGCGCGCAGGGCCAGATGGACAAGGTGATCGCGCTCTACGGCGAATCCCTGCCCCACTGGCGCAAGGTGGTGGAGGCAAAGCCCACCGACACAGCCAGCCGCAACATCCTGGCGGGCATCCTGATCCAGATGGGCAACCAGAAGCTGGGCGCGCAGGACAAGGCCGGCGCCGATCCGCTCTATCAGGAAGCGCTGACTCTCGCCCGCAAGTCGGTTGCGGAAAACGGCACCGACAAGGTGAACAAGAACATCCTGCTGTCCGCCCTGATCGGCGCCAGCCAGACGGCGAACGATCCCGCACTGCAGACAGAGGCGCTGGACCTGGGCAAGTCGATGATGGCCGACGGCACGATCGACGCGATGAACAAGCCCTCGATCGAGGCGATGACCGGCCAGAAAACGGGCTGAGCAACCGGCATCCTTCCCCCGTGCGGGGAAGGATCGCCCTCAGGCTGCGGCGGGGCCGTTCAGCTTGTCGGCATAAAGCAGGCGGCCCGGTCCCATCAGGCCCAGCAGCTGCGGCAGCATGTGCGGCGCCACGGCGAAGCAGCCTTCGCTGCGGCCGATCTTGCCCCAGCTCGCGATGTGATCCTCGCTGACATAATCGGCGCCATGGATCACGATGGCGCGCATTTCCGCATTGTTGTTCTGCGGGTCGAGGCCTGCCAGGCGCATCGCCCGGCCATGCTGGCCTTCGTACAGCATCCCGGTCTTGAACGTGCCGGATGAGCTGGCGAGCGAATTGGGTTTATTGGAGAAGCTCTGCAGCCAGCCCGAATGCTCGGGGTCGGACCCGCGCCCGTGGGCGACGAGATAGGAGCTGGTCTGCCCGCCGAGCAGATCGACGACGTGAAACCGCAGGTCGCGCGAAGCGGCGTTGAAGTCGGCGATGGCGACCCGGTCCCGCAGCTCGAAGGAGCCGGCATGGAGGTCCAGCGCCGCCTTGGCGCGCTCCAGCAGCGGATACCAGGGCTTGTTCGCCAGCGGGTTGGCCGCAGGCGCGGCAGGAACCGGCGACGGGGCCGGCTGCGGCGGGAAGGGGGAAACCGGAAGGGCGGCTTTGCCGACGCTATCGGTGAGACAAGACAGGGCGAGCCCGCTGAAAGCGAACTTCATGAAATTGCGGCGATCCATGTCCGCAATATAACAAAGCGGCAGCCCCCGTCCAAGGCCGCCAGAACGCGCATCACTCGCCCGAGTTGCTCGCTTCGTCCGCGCTTTGCCCCGTTTCGCCGTCGAGGCGCGACGTCATGCCGCTGGCTTCCGCGTCGTCCTGGATCTGTTGCTGCTCGGAAACCGACGGCGGCGGGGCCGGAGTCGCGACCGCATTGTTGGACGGCTCTGGCGCGGCCTCGGGTTCCTCCACCACGATATTTTCGACCGGCGGCTCGACCAGATTGTTGGTCGCCGCCGGCTCTTCCGGCTTCTTGCCGCAGGCCGACAGGGCCAGCGCGGCGGCCAGGGAAACGAGCATGATCTTGCGCATGGGGTCAGTCCTTCGATGCGAGGGCGGGGGAGGGCGCGGCCGTGGGATCGAGCCGGCGGCTCGACGCCTCGATCTTCGACGCGAGCAGCTTGTCCCAGCCATAGGGGTCGGAACGGAAGTTCATGGTGCCGTTCGCGCTGGCGAAGGCGGTCCAGTAGAGCAGATAGACCGCCACCTGGCTGGGCAGCGACACCCGCTGCGTCTTGCCCGTGTCGATCAGTTCCTGGACCTTGCCGGCGAGGTTCGGGTCGGCCGCGACCATCAGCTCGGCCAGCGGCACCGGCTTTTCCAGCCGGATACAGCCATGGCTCGCCAGCCGGTCATAGCTGGAGAACTTCCCGCGCGACGGCGTATCGTGCAGATAGACGGCGAAGGGATTGTCGAAGTCGAACTTCAGCCGTCCGAGCGCGCTGTTCGGCCCGGCGGGCTGGACGATGCGCTCGCCGCCGCCCGGCGTGCCGACGATCTTGTAGCCCTGCCGAATCAGCGTTGCACGCCCCTTGGGCCACAGTTCGCGCTTGGCAATCGAGGCGGGCACGTTCCAGGGCGGATTGACGACGATCGAATGGATGTTGGACGACAGCATCGGCGTCTGGTTGTCCGGGCTGCCGGTAACGGCGCGCATCGACTTGACCGGCTGGTCGCCCTCGAACACCGTCAGGACCGCCGCCGCGATGTTCACCTGCACGCGGTTGACCGGCAAGGTGCGCGGCATCCAGCGCCAGCGTTCCATATTGGCCATGATCGCGCCGATGCGCTCGTCGACGGGCACGTTCAGTTCCTTCAGCGTCCGCGCATCGAGCAGGCCGGTGGGATTGAGCCCGTAGCGGCGCTGGGCGCGCTGCAGCACGTCGCTCAGCGGCTCGGCCGGGGTCACCGCGGGATCCTCGATGGCGATGCGCTTGCGCACCGCGTCGGGCGAAGAGTCGGCGCTCAGCATCGGCCAGCCGCCCTTGTCGCGGATGCGCTCATAGGTGGCGAGCCCCTTGCGCAAGCCGTCATAGCCCGCATAGGGCGGCGTCAGGCCGGCCGCCCATTGCGGCAGCCGATCCTCGGCTACCGCGCGGGCGAGCGCGGGGCGTGGGTCGACCGGCGTCGGGCGCAGCGCCCAGACGTTCAGGAAATCGGCGCTGTCGACCCGGCCGGTGCCCAGCGCCTTGGCCCGGTCAACCAGGGCGGTGATCAGCGCCTGGCCGGTCAGCGGCCCGGTCGCCCGGGCGCGCGCCATCAGTCCCTGTTCCGCGCCCTTCTGCAGCCAGTCGTTCGCCCAGGCCTCCTGTGCAGGGGACAGCGGCGGGATCGGTACCGGCGGGGGCACGATGATGGGCGGCGGCAGGACGGCCGGAGGTGTAGCCGGGGATGCGGCGGGGGGCAGGATCGACGTGGGGGCAGGGGGCTGTGCGATCGCCGGGAGGGCTATGGACAGCAGCAGCGGCAAGGTCGAAAGGCGGATCATATCGGGACGGTTCATGGCGGTGCAGATAACGCAAAGACTTGACAGTTGGAATCGCGAGTGCGGAAAAAGATGATGCTGCACGTCGTTCACCATCCGGCCTATGTCTCTCCGGCAACAGGCGGGGGCACCTTCCGCTTCGACAAATATGGTCTCGTCATGGACGCGCTGCGGGAAAGCGGCGCGGCGATGCGGGTGCACGAGCCCGATCCGATGCCGCTTTCCTGGATCGAGGCGGTGCACGATCCCGCCTATGTCGGGGAGGTGGCGACCCTGTCCGTCCCGCCCGCCAAGGAACGGCGCATCGGCTTCGCCGTCACCGAACGGGTGATGCGGCGGGCGATGCTGTCGCCTGGCGGCACATGGATGGCGGCCAGGCTGGCGCTGGTCCATGGCTATGCCGCCAATGCGGCCGGGGGCAGCCATCACGCGCTGCACCACACCGGCGCCGGCTATTGCGTCTTCAACGATCTTGCGATCACCGCACACCGGCTGATCGAGGAAGGGGACGCGCGGCGCGTCCTGATCCTCGACCTCGACGTGCACCAGGGCGACGGCACGGCGGCCTTGATGGCGGGACGCAGCGACGTGTTCACCCTGTCGGTCCACGCGGAAAGGAACTTCCCGGTGCGCAAGGCGCGATCCTCGCTGGACGTACCGCTGCCGGACGGGACGGGAGATGCCGCCTATCTCGCCCTGCTGGCCGATATCCTTCCGCCGGTGCTGGACGATTTCGCACCCGACCTCATCCTCTACCAGGCCGGCGTCGATACCCATGCCGACGATCGGCTGGGCCGGCTGGCGCTCAGCGACGAAGGGCTCGACGCGCGCGACCGCTTCGTCATGCGCATGGTGAAGGCGCGGGGCGTCCCGCTCGCCAGCACCATGGGCGGCGGCTACGGCGCCGATCGCATGGCGGTGGCCAGCCGCCACGCGGCCTGCATGGTGCGGCTGGCGGAGGAGGCGGGTGGGTGGCTTGCGAATCGAGCCGGAGCCTGAGATCAGAAGGGAGGGAAGCGGCACCATGGGGCATGCGGTTCGCTCCGACCGATAGGGGGGTTATGAAGCGTTTCGCCATTCTGTTCACGGCCGTCAGCGCGATCGCCACGGCGGCGCATGCCGGCGACCAGCCCGTGATCGGTCCTGCCCCTGCCTGGGTGGTCGCATCGCCACCGCTGCCGCCCGCTGGCAAGACGGGCGAGGCTCCTGTCGAACTGCTGCTGTCCGACCAGCAGGTGCGGCTGGAGAAGGGAAGGCAGACCGTCTATTCCGACGTGGCGATGCGGATCGGTACGCCGCAGGGGCTGGCGGCTGGCAATATCTCCTTCCCCTGGCGGCCGGAAACCGACGAATTGACCGTGCACAAGCTGGTCATCCGCCGCGGCGATCAGCTGATCGACGTGCTCGCCTCGGGCCAGAAATTCACCGTCATCCGTCGCGAGCAGAATCTGGAAACCGCGACGCTGGACGGTGTGCTGACCGCCAACATCCAGCCGGAAGGATTGCAGGTTGGCGATATTCTCCAGTTCGCCTTTTCCATGTTCTCCTCCGATCCGACGATGCGGGGGCATGTCGAACAGGTCGGTGCCATATGGAATGTCCTGCCGGTGGGACGGGCGCGCCTGCATGCGGAATGGCCCGCCAGCCTTCCTGTCCGGATGCGCGCGGGCGGCGGGCTGGCCGCAGCCCGGCCGGTGCGCAAGGGCGAGCTGATGAGCGTCGACTATGACCCGGGCCGGGTGGAGCCGATCATTCCGCCCAAGGGCGCTCCCGCCCGCTACGCCATGGGTCGCTATGTCGAATTCACCGACTTTGCCTCCTGGGCCGAACTCGGTGCTCTGCTGGCGCCGCTCTATACGAAGGCGGCGGCGCTGCCGGAGCAGGGGCCGCTGCGCAGCGAGTTCGACCGCATCGCTGCGTCGTCGCCCGACCCGAAGGCGCGCGCGCAGGCGGCGCTGACGCTGGTGCAGGACAGGGTGCGCTATGTCGCACTCGCCATGGGGACGGGCGGCCTGGTGCCGGCCGACGCGGAAGTCACCTGGTCGCGCCGCTATGGCGACTGCAAGGGCAAGACCGCGCTGCTGCTGGCGCTGCTGCACGGCCTCGGGATCGAGGCCGAACCGGTCGCGGTGAACGCGCTGTCCGGCGACGGCATCGATCAGCGCCTTCCCATGATAGGCCTGTTCAACCATGTGCTGGTGCGGGCGGTCATCGGCGGCAAGACCTATTGGCTCGATGGCACGCGCAGCGGAGACACCAGCCTGGACAGGCTGAAAGTGCCGGATTTCGGCTGGGGCCTGCCGCTGCTCGCCAAGGATGCGGCGCTCGTCCGCATGCTGCCGGCGCCGCTGGACACGCCGGACACGACGGTGTCGGTCACGATCGACGCCACCGGCGGTCTCACGGTTCCGGCGCCCTTCAAGGTGGAGACGGTGCTGACCGGGGACGCGGCGTTCGCGACCAGGACCAATCTGGCGGGACTCACCGAAGCCGCGCGGGAAGACAGCCTGCGGCGATACTGGAAAGGCGAATATGACTTCGTAGAGGTGAAGTCGACGGGCGCGACCTTCGATGAGAGGACGGGTGAAGAGCGCCTGACCATGGAGGGGCTCGCCCGGATGGACTGGGACGACGGCTGGTACGAGGCCGACGGGATGCGGGTGGGCTACAAGGCCGATTTCGTCCGGGACGCGAAGCAGGACCAGAGCGCGCCCTTCGCGGTCGCCTATCCCTTCTACAACCGGACCACCGAAACCATCCTGCTGCCGCCCGGTTTCTCGGGCAAGGCGGGTGCCGACAATGCCGATGTGGACGAAACCGTGGCCGGCATCGCCTACAAGCGGAAAGCGACGCTCGACGGAAACGTCTTCCGGATCGAAAAGACCGAGCGCAGTCTCGTGCCGGAGTTCCCCGCGAGCGAAGCCACGGCGGCGCAGGCCGCCTTGCGCAGGCTGGCGGACAGCACCGTCTATCTGCGCAAGCCGTCAGGCTACCGGCCGACGGACCGGGAACTGGCCATCATGACCCAACAGACTCCTGCGGATTCTGCCGGCTATTTCCGGCGTGGCCTTGTCCTTATGGACCGTAACCGGCTGGACGAGGCGGTGGCCGATTTCACCAAGGCGCACGAACTCAAGCCGACAGATGTATGGCCGCTGGCGAATCGCAGTCTCGCCTATGTCTGGAAAGGCGACAACGCCGCCGCTTCTGCTGACATTGCCGCAGCCCAGGCCCTGGACCCCAGAAACCCGGTCACGTTCCGCGCCGTCGGCCTGATGGCCGAGCGCAAGGGAGAATGGGCCGCCGCCGCCGATGCCTATGGCAAGTCGCTGGAAGGCGAGCCGGGCAATAGTTTCGCCCTCATCCGGCGGGCGATGGCCCAGCGCAATGCCGGAAACGAGGACGCTGCGCTGAGGGATGCCACCGCGGCGCTGGCGGTCGATCCGCGCCAGGTGGATCTGTATATGCTGCGGGCCACCATTTTACGCGGCAAGGGCGACCGGGAAGCGGCGGCAAAGGAAGCCGTCGCTCTGGAAAAGGCTGTCCCCGATGAATCCTATGCCCATGTGGCGGCTGCGAGCATCTATCATGCCATGGGCCTATGGGACGACGCGCTGAAGGCCTATGACCGGGCGCTGGCGGTGAAGCCGGAGGCCTATATCTACCTCAACCGCGGCCTGCGGCGCCCTAAGGCTGATCTTGCCGGCAGGGAAGCGGATTTCGACGAAGCCGTGCGCCGTGACCCAACCCTTGTGGAAGCTTGGGCCGCGAAGTCCGATCTGGCGCTGGAACGTGGCGATGTGAAGGGTGCTATCGAGAGCTATTCGCAGGCTATCGCGAAGTCGCCCAACAATACCGATCTGTTGACCGGACGCGGCCTTGCCTATGATCGGGCCGGCCAGCGGGCGCTCGCCGACAAGGACTTCGCCGCCGCGCGGGAGCGGGCGACCGATCCCGTGCTGCTCAACAATATGTGCTGGAAGAAGGCGACCGCCGGCCAGGCGCTCGAATCGGCGTTGGCGGACTGCAACGGCGCGCTGGCGAAGGTGCCGGACATGGCCGGGTTCCTGGACAGCCGCGCGATGGTGCTGCTGCGCCTCGGCCGGTTGGACGACGCGATCGGCGACTATGACAAGGTGCTGGCGAAGCAACCCTATAGCTCCTCCTTCTACGGCCGCGCGCTCGCCTGGGCCGGCAAGGGAGACAAAGCGAAGGCCGAGGCCGACCGCGCCGCCGCGCTCAAGCTGGCTCCCCAGGTGGAGGAGCAGTTCGCGGGCTATGGGCTCCCCTGGCCGGCCGAGGCGCGCTGACGCTCAGTGCAGCGTGCCGGCCGGGCTGGACACCTTCTCCTCCATCAGCTTCGCGGCGATGAGGCCTGCGGCGGCGAGCGCGAGGAAGTCGCTGATGGCGAGGTAGAGGATATAGCCCCAGGGGGCATGGTTGAAGACGGCCTGGCCGACATGCGGCCACAGTACCGCAACCAGTGCAAACAGCGCTGCCGCGCGCGCCCGGCCGGCAAATCCCCCGGCGACGAAGCGCAGCGCGAAGGCGATCAGTAGGCCGACGACCAGCGCCAGCACGAAGCCGCCGATCAGGCTGGCGCCGTCGGTCACGGGAAAGCCGCCGCTGTTGTAGAAGACCTGCGCCACGGGCCCGCGGCCGTAGAGGATGGTGCCCTGCGCCGTCGCGGGATCGGGGATCACATAGACGCCGGTGCCACCGGGTGTCAGGGCCTGTGCCAGCGCGGCCTGCAGGTTCGCGCTCGCCTGCCCGTCGGCCCGACTCAGCGCGATCGCGCTCAGCGGCGTACCCCAGAAGAGGAAGCCGAGGATATACATTGCAAAGCCGCCCAGCAGGCCGCCGATCACCGTTCGTACCATGGCCGTATCCTCCCTGTCCGTGTGACTCGATCCGGCAAGTCAAACGCCAGGGACGGCCTATCTTTCCGCCTGCGGAATAAAAGATGTCAGTCGGACTTGCGTGCAGCCTTTTCGGCGAGGCCCGAGACGCCCTCGCGCCGTTCCAACTCGTCGAGCACCGCGTCGAGCGGCACGTCGAGGTCGGCCAGCAGCACGATCAGGTGGAACAGCAGGTCGGCGCTTTCCCCGACCAGCCCCTGCCGGTCGTCCGCCATGGCGGCGATCACCGCCTCGACCGCTTCCTCGCCCACCTTCTGCGCGATCTTGGCGCGGCCACGCGTGGTCAGCTTCGCCACATAGGAAGCGGACGGATCGGCCGCCCGCCGCTGGCGGATGGTCCGTTCGAGGTCGAAGAGGGTCGCGCGCATCGCGCCATCAAGCGCGCGGCACGCGACCCGTCAACGAAAACTTACTTGCGCTTGCGGCGCGCCGCAAACATGCGCAGGCCCAGCACGGCCGAACCCATGGCGAACAGCGTCATCTGCTCCGGCTCCGGCACCGGCGTGGGCGTGCCGCCCGAGCTGCTGCCACCCGAGGACGAGCTGCCGCCCGAAGACGTGCCGCCGCACTTGCCGAACCAGCAGAAGGTCGCATTGGCGGGCGTCGCCGCGCCGATCAGGCCGGCCGCGCCGACCGCGAGAAGAAGCTTGTTGATGGTCATGTTTCGCACCCCTTGTTTCCGTTCAAGTCCATGTTGTTCGAACTCGACCCGGAAAGGGTAAAGCAGGGGGCGTGCCGGAATCGCCGAAGTCACGGATTCTCGCCCGACAGACTGGTTAACGCCGTCCCGCCGATCATGGTTACTGTAAGGTAAATCGACGTTTTTCAGGCCGTGCGCACGGGAACCCCGGCCGCCGCCAGCGCCCGGTGCGCGTCGGCGATGCTGTGCTGGCCGAAATGGAAGATCGACGCCGCCAGCACCGCGCTTGCATGGCCCAGCGTTACGCCTTCGACCAGATGCTCCAGCGTGCCGACGCCGCCGCTCGCGACCACCGGCACCGTCACGGCATCGGCGATCGCGCGGATGAGGGCGATGTCATAGCCCTGCCGCGTGCCGTCGCTGTCCATCGAGGTGACCAGCAGCTCGCCCGCGCCCAGTTCGGCAAGGCGCACGGCGTGCTCCAGCGCGTCGATGCCGGTCGCCTTGCGCCCGCCATGGGTGAAGATCTCCCACCGTCCCTCGGCCACGCGCCGTGCATCCACCGATCCGGTGATGCACTGGCTGCCGAAGCGGTCGGCGATCTCGGCGACGACTTCGGGCCGGGCGACCGCGGCGCTGTTCACCGCCACCTTGTCCGCCCCCGCGAGCAGCAGCGCGCGTGCGTCCTCCGCGCTACGCACCCCGCCGCCCACCGTGACAGGCATGAAGCAGACCTCCGCCGTGCGCCGCACGACGTCCAGGATGGTGCCCCGCGCCTCGTGGCTGGCGGTGATGTCGAGGAAGCACAGCTCGTCCGCCCCGGCCGCGTCATAGACCCTTGCCTGCTCGACCGGATCGCCCGCGTCGCGCAGGTCGACGAAGTTGACGCCCTTCACCACGCGTCCATTGGCGACGTCCAGGCAGGGTATGACGCGGGTGCGGACGGTCATCTCCGGCGCCTTCAAACCGCCGCCTGCGCCACGGCGAGCGCGGTCTTCAGGTCCAGCCGCCCGTCATAGAGCGCTCGCCCGGTGATGACACCCTCGATCCCTTCGTCGGCATGGAGGCTGAGGATGCGGATGTCGGCGATGCCCGCGACCCCGCCGCTGGCGATCACCGGGATGTCGGTTGCCCGGGCCAGGTCCACCGTCGCCTCGATATTGCAGCCCTTGAGCAGACCGTCGCGGCCCACATCGGTGAAGAGCAGGCTGGCGACGCCCGCATCCTCGAACCGGCGGGCGAGGTCGACGACCGGCATGTCGGACTTCTCCGCCCAGCCGTCGGTCGCGACGAAGCCGTCGCGCGCGTCCACCGCGACGACGATGCCGCCGGGAAAGTCGCGCGCCGCCGCCTTGACGAAGGCGGGATCCTTCAGCGCCGCGGTGCCGATCACGATGCGCGAGACGCCAAGATCGAACCAGCGCTCCACCGCCTCGCGGTTGCGGATGCCGCCGCCCAGTTGCACATGGCCGGGAAAGGCCTCGACGATGCGCTCCACCGCCTCGGCATTGACCGCATGGCCTGCGAAGCTGCCGTCCAGATCGACGACATGCAGGTGCCCGGCGCCGGCCTGCGCGAACAGCATCGCCTGTGCGGCGGGATCGTAGCCATAGACGGTGGCGCGGTCCATGTCGCCTTCGGCCAGGCGCACCACCTGACCGCCCTTGAGGTCGATGGCGGGGAAGACGATCAAAGACATCTCAGCAGAATCCGAACGGGGGCGGAGCGGCTCACGGCCGCCACGACAGAAAACGGGCGAGAAAGGAAAGGCCGTAACGCTGGCTCTTTTCCGGGTGGAACTGGCAGCCGATGATCGTGTCGCGCGCAATGGCGGCGACCAGCGGCCCGCCGTGATTCGTTACGGCGGCGATATGATCTCCGATCTCCGCCTCGAAATGATAGCTGTGCAGGAAATAGGCCTCCCCCGCCTCCAGCAGCGGCGCCGTGCCGGCCAGCGTCACGTCGTTCCAGCCCATGTGCGGAATCTTCACTGTGGGATTGCCGGGCTCGATCCGCTTCACCGTACCGGGAACCCAGCCAAGTCCCTCATGCCGGCCGAACTCCTCGCCGGCGTCGGCGAGCAGCTGCATGCCCACGCATACGCCCAGAAAGGGCATGCCGCGCTTATTGACCGCCTCGTTCATCGCCTCGACCATGCCGGGGATCGCCACCAGCGCGTCGCGGCAGGCGCGGAAGGCGCCCACGCCCGGCAGCACGATGCGATCGGCGCCGCGGACCACCTGGGGGTCGGCGGTGATCACCGCATCGTCCGCGCCCGCCTTGCGCAGCGCGTTGTGGACCGAATGGAGGTTGCCGGCGCCATAGTCGATCAGCGCGGTGGTCACGGCATCCCCCGGGTCACAGCATGCCCTTCGTCGAGGGAATCGCGTCCGCCTTGCGCGGGTCGATCTCCACCGCCTGCCGCAGCGCACGGGCCAGCCCCTTGAAGCAGCTTTCGACCACATGATGGTTGTTGCTGCCGTAGAGATTTTCGACATGCAGCGTGATGCCCGCCGCCTGCGCGAAGCTGTGGAACCAGTGCTCGATCAGCTCGGTGTCCCATTCGCCCAGCCGCTGCACGGTGAAGGGCGCCTTGAACACCAGCCATGGGCGGCCCGAAATATCGAGCGCCACGCGGGTCAGCGTCTCGTCCATCGGGGAATAGACGCTGCCGTAGCGTGCGATGCCGCGCTTGTCGCCCAGCGCCTTCGCGACCGCCTCGCCGATCGCGATCGCGGTGTCCTCGGTGGTGTGATGCTGGTCGACATGCAGGTCGCCGACCGTCTTCACGGTCATGTCGATCAGCGAATGGCGCGACAGCTGCTCGATCATATGGTCGAGGAAACCGATGCCGGTCGACACGGTGTAGAGGCCGGTGCCGTCCAGGTTGACGGTCACGTCGATCCGCGTTTCCGCGGTGTTGCGGTGAATCTCGGCCGTGCGCATGGCCGCCCTATAGCGAGTCGGGCGAGCCTTGCAATCTGCTTGACCCGCCGTTTCGCGCCGTTAGGACATTGGCGCATGAGCGAAGACCTGCCCGACAGCCTGATTCCCTATGACGAGATTGTGCAGGAGGCGCTGCGCGCCGTCGTCGGCCGCGTGCTGGGCGAGGTGGAGGCTTCCGGCGGCCTGCCGGGCAGCCATCATTTCTACATCACCTTCAAGACCCAGGCAGCGGGCGTCGATATTCCCAAGCATCTGGTCGAGCGGTTCCCGGATGAGATGACCATCGTCCTCCAGAACAAGTTCTGGGATCTGAAGGTCAGCGACAATATGTTCGGGGTCAGCCTGACCTTCAATCAGGTGGCGGCGCACCTCACCATCCCCTTCGGCGCGATCACCGCCTTCGTCGATCCGGCCGTCAACTTCGCCCTCCAGTTCCAGGTCCAGGCCGACATGGTCCCCGAGCCGCACGACCAGGCGGAAAATGACGGGCCGCAGGTGATGAGCGAGGACGGCTCCAACGTGGTGACGGTGGATTTCGGCAAGAAGAAATAGGCATCGGGGCGCGGCGCACGGCCGCGTAGGATGCTGTCCGGAACATTCGCGACCAGGCTCCGGGGCTGACGCAGGTTGCTGCCTTGGGGCCCTTGGATTTCAGGCGCCCGGCCCTACATCAGCCCGGTTCTTGCGACCCATTCTCAAGCCTCCGGAGCCGCCCTGCATGTCCGAAACCCGCACCGAAACCGACAGTATCGGCCCGATCGAGGTGCCCGCCGACGCCTATTGGGGCGCGCAGACCCAGCGCAGCATCGAGAATTTCCCCTTTGGCGCGACCGAGCGGATGCCGATCGGCATCGTCCACGCGCTCGCCATCGTGAAGCAGGCGGCGGCGCGGGTGAACCGCCGGCACGGGCTGGACGCCGCGGTCGCCGACGCGATCGAGGCGGCCGCCGCCGAGGTGGTCGCCGGGCAGCATGACGATCAGTTCCCGCTGGTCATCTGGCAGACCGGCAGCGGCACCCAGTCGAACATGAACGTCAACGAAGTGATCGCCGGCCGCGCCAACGAGATGCTGACCGGCCAGCGCGGCGGCAAGGCGCCGGTGCATCCCAATGACGGTGTGAACTTCGGCCAGTCGTCCAACGACAGCTTCCCCACGGCGCTGCACGTCGCGGCTGCGCTCGCCGCGACCCGCCAGCTTCTCCCCGCGCTGGAACGGCTGGAAAATGCGCTGCTGGCGAAGGCGGAGGCGTGGAGCGGCATCGTCAAGATCGGCCGCACCCATCTGCAGGACGCCACGCCGCTGACGCTGGGGCAGGAGTTTTCCGGCTACTATGCCCAGCTCCGCCTCGCCCGCACGCGCATCGTGCCGCTGGTGGAGCATGGGCTGTCGAAACTGGCGCAGGGCGGCACGGCGGTTGGCACAGGCCTGAATGCGCCGCCGGGCTTTGCCGAGGACATCGCGGCGGAAATCGCCGCCATCACCGGCTTCCCTTTCGAGACCGCGCCCAACAAGTTCGAGGCGCTGGCGAGCCACGACACGCTGGTCGACTTTTCCGGGCGGCTCAACACGCTGGCGGTCGCGCTCACCAAGATCGCGAACGACATCCGCCTGCTGGGCAGCGGCCCGCGTTCGGGTCTCGGCGAGCTGGACCTGCCCGCCAACGAGCCGGGCAGCTCGATCATGCCGGGCAAGGTCAACCCGACCCAGTGCGAGATGCTGACCATGGTCGCCGCGCAGGTGATCGGCAATCATCAGGCGGTGACGATCGGCGGAATGCAGGGCCATATGGAGCTCAACGTCTTCAAGCCGCTGATCGGCGCGGCGGTGCTGCGCTCGATCCACCTGCTGAGCGTCGGCATGGAGAGCTTCGCCGAGCGCTGCGTCGAGGGACTCGAGGCCAATGAGGGCCGGATCGCCGAACTGGTCGACCGGTCGCTGATGCTGGTGACGGCGCTGGCGCCCGAGATCGGCTATGACAATGCCGCGAAGATCGCCAAGCACGCCCATGCGGAAGGGTTGACGCTCAAGGAAGCAGGCCTGAAGCTGGGGCTGGTGGACGAGGCGACCTTCGACAGGCTGGTGCGGCCGGAAAATATGGTGTGATCAGGCCCCCGTGGCGGAACCGCCGTCTTCGCGGACCATTGTCGGCATGAGGAAGGATGTTACATGAAAAAGAAGCCCGCCCCCGCCCAGCCGCTCGTCACGGTCCGGCCGCCCAAAAAGGCGGGCCTGCTGCGCAAGACCGCGCGCGTGGGGGCGACGCTGGTTGCGACCCGCGTGGCCGCCGCCACCGGAAAGAAGGGCGTCGTCGGCCTGATCGCCGGCATGGGCGCCAAGCGGCTCATCATGCGCTATCCTGTGGGCGCGCTGGTCGTCACCGGCGCCTATATGGCCGGCAAGCTATACGAAGCGAAGCGGGAGGCGGACCGCAAGCGCAACCAGAAGCTGCTGCCGGACAAGAGCGGCGAGCCCATCCCCCTCGACGAAGCGCGGAAGGCACGGAAGGCCTGATCGCCCGTCAGAGGGCCGATTGCCAGGCCTTCACCGCGTCGATCGGCCAGGCTAGCATCAGCACGTTGAGCGTCAGATTGTCGCGGATCACCGCCAGTGCCAGCAGTTCCAGCGCGAGGGCAGTCGCGACCGTCACCCAGGCCGGCATTCGAGACGCAAAGAGGAAGCCGAGCGTCATCATCCCGATGTCGCTCATCGAGTTGAGGATGCTGTCGCCGGAATAACCCAGTGCGATGGTAGCGGTGCGATAGCGGTCAATGATGACAGGGGAGTTCTCCAGTATCTCCCACAGCGATTCGACCGTCACGGCGACTGCCAGCCGGATGCCGTTAGGCTGGCGCCGCAAAAGCAGGAAGGTCGCGCCGTAGAACAGGAAGCCATGGACGACGTGGCTGAGGCTGTACCAGTCCGACAGATGCTGGCTGTTGCCGCTGTCGAGCGCGCCGTGCCACAGCTCGATCCGGCCGCAGGTGCAGATAGGCGGGCGGTGCATCAGGAACAGCACCAGTGCGGCGGCGATCGCGATCGCCAGTGCCGCGGCATAGCCCCTGCGGTTGCGCGCGCGCAGGCGTTTCAGCATGCCATACCCCCTGTCTCCCCCCTTGCAAAACCGCTTCCGCGGCGGCACTAGCGGCCATGGCCGACAGCATTCCTTCCGAAAACCCCGATTTCAAGCGCCGCGGCGTCCTTTTCGTCCTGTCCTCGCCTTCGGGCGCGGGAAAGTCCACCATCGCTCGCAAGCTGCTTGCGGCCGAGCCCGACCTCGCCATGTCGGTGTCCGCCACGACACGACCGATGCGGCCGGGCGAGGTCGAGGGGAAGGACTATCATTTCGTCGACCTGACCGAGTTCCGCCGGATGGTGGCGGATCACGAGTTCCTGGAATGGGCCCATGTTTTCGGTGAGCGCTACGGCACGCCGCGCGCACCCGTGGAAGCGATGCTGAGAAGCGGGCGCGACGTGCTGTTCGACATCGACTGGCAGGGCGCGCAGCAGCTGCACCAGATCGCCGGCGGCGACGTGGTGCGCGTGTTCATCCTGCCGCCCTCGATGGACGAACTGGAGCGCCGCCTGCGCGGGCGTGCGACCGACAGCGACGCGGTGATCGAGCGCCGGATGGCCCGCGCCGCTGGCGAGATCGCGCATTGGGACGGCTATGACTATGTGCTCTGCAATGTCGATGCGGAGGATTGCTTCCGCCGCGTGCAGACCATCCTCCATGCCGAGCGCATGAAGCGCAGCCGCCAGACCGGGCTGATCGGCTTCATCCGCAAGCTCAGCCGCCATCATCAGGACGACTAGTCGGAAAAGCCCGCCGGTTCCGCCCAGTCGGGGTGGATCCAGGCCATTGCCTTGAACAGCGTGCCCATCTCGCCTTCGTCCACCAGCCTGCGGCGGGCGGCCTCGACCTCGGCGGCGCGCCCCGGGGTGGCGCGGATCAGCTGGCCGGCGCGCGCGTCGATGCCCAGCCTTTCCAGGAACGCGCCCTGTCCCACCGGCCCCAGCACTCGCAGCCCCGCCTGGCGCGCCATGTTGCCGATCACGCTGAAATCGACATGGGTGGTGAGGTCGACCTCCCCTGGATCGGCGAAGGGATCGGCGAAGCGGTGGCCGCGCACCGCCTGCAGCGTGTCGCCCAATGCCGGCCCTTCATAGCCATAGTCGATGATGATCGCGGCGCCCCCCTGCCGCGCGATGCGGTTGGCGAGGGCGTAGGCGATGCCGGCGCCGATGATGGGCGTTTCGAGGATTGCGCCGTCCTCCGCGGCCGCGGCGATGGGTGGCAGGCCCGACTCGATCCGGCGATAGCCGGGTACCGCGAGGAAGCGGCCCTCGCTTTCCCGGCGGATCACCACCCGCTCGCGCCATTCGTCGCCGACGCGGATGCACTGGCGGACGGGCAGCGCGTCGAAGAACTCGTTGGCGACGACCAGCAGGGGGCCAGTGTCGGGCAGGGTCTCGACGCTGTCATGATGGGTGACATGTGGAAGGAGCGCCAGCTGGCGCTCGCGCAGCACCGGGCTGGTCTCCACCAGATGGGCGCGCGGGGCAAGCGCGGCGCTTTCCATCGCCCGCAGCGCATCATTGGCCAGGGTGCCGCGCCCCGGCCCCAGTTCCACATAGAGCGCATTGGGGCGCCGGGCCGAACGAAGCCAGACATCGGCGAGGCAAAGGCCGACCAGCTCGCCGAACATCTGGCTGATTTCGGGCGCGGTGGTGAAATCGCCCGCCGTGCCCAGCGGGTCACGGGTGGCGTAGTAATGCTGGTTCGCCTCCCCCATGAAATGCGCGACGGAGACGGGGCCGCCCGCCGCGATCTGGCGAGCCAGGCGCTTGGCGATGGGCAGCGGCTCAGCTGACACTCGCGCTGCCCGCGACCGGCTCCACCCGCAAGCGGCGCCCCCTGGCCGTCGCGATCAGGTAGAGGCCGCCCAGGATCATCGGCACGCACAGCCACTGGCCCATGTGGAGGCCGGTGCGCGCCGCGAATTCCATCAGCTGCGCGTCGGCCTCGCGGAAATATTCCACGCCGAAGCGGAAGATGCCGTAGCCGAGCAGGAAGATGCCGACGAGCATGCCGGGCTGGTAGCGTGCCCGGGTGCGCCAGAAGGCGAAGGCGAGGATGGCGAACAGGACGACACCCTCAAGCGCGGCCTCGTAGAGCTGGCTCGGATGGCGGGGGAAGGGCCCGCCGGTGGGGAAGATCATCGCCCAGGGCACGTCGGTCTCCTTGCCCCACAGCTCGCCGTTCACGAAATTCGCGAGGCGGCCGAAGAACAGGCCGAAGGGGACGACGCAGGCGACATAATCATGGATGCGCAGCCAGCTGAGCTTTTCCTTCCACGCCATGTAGAGAATGCCCAGCGACACGCCCGCCGCGCCGCCGTGGAAGGACATGCCGCCTTCCCACAATTTGAAGATGTCGAGCGGGTGGAGGAGGATGTCGGGCTTGTAGAATATCACATAGGCGAGCCGGCCGCCCAGGATGATGCCGAGCGTCGCGTAGAAGATCATGTCGTCGGCATGGCGCCGCGCCATCGGCGATCCCGGCTGGGCCACCAGCTTCAGCAGGTACCAGTAGCCGATGAGGATGCCCGCCAGATAGGCGAGGCTGTACCATTTGAGCGTGAAGAAGCCGAGGTCGAGCGCCACGGGGTTCAGCCCCAGATCTTCGAAGCGGATGGCGCCCGAAGCGGCGGCGGCGAGGTCCAGGATCAAGATGCGCGTCCCCTTGGGAAATGGACTGCGGGCATAGAACAAGCGTCGGGCAAGATGAAGGGGGGAGATGGGAGGAAGGGGCAGGAAGTCCGCCCCCTGGCCGTCCTTGCAAGGGGCACAGAAGGGTTTCCTACGAAGTTCACAGTGTCGTCGGGCAATTTCGAGGGGATTCGGGCGAATTGCGACAGTAAAGCGCCGGCGAGGCGACAGGGACGCGCCACTGGCGCGACAGGAAGGTCACGCCGACGCGCCACCCACGCTACACTAAGGCGGCATTCGGAACGGCCGGATGGAGGGGACGGGGCGAAGGGGAGAAGCGATTTCATCGATCAGGATAGATCAGAAGAAATCCTATTGGGGAAGCGCGCCGGTCAGCCTCGCCCTCACTGCGCCGCCGCGTCCTCCCGGCCCTTTGCTTCCCGCAGTCCGGTACGGTCCCCCTGCGCCAGCGCGCGCTTCAGCGCGGCGGGTGGAGGGGCGATCAGGAAGCCGAAGCTGACCGTGCCGTGCTTGGTCTCGACCGCATGGTGCAGGCGATGGGCCTGGACGATGCGCTTCATGTAGCGGGAGCGGGCGACATAGCGATGCGATACGCGGCGGTGGACGATGATATCGTGGAAGCCGAGATAGATGGCGCCATAGGCCGCGATCCCGGCGCCGACCGCGGTCGCCCAATTGCCCCAGCCCCATTGCACGCCGCCCAGCAGCAACAGGATGGAGGGCAAGGCGAAGATCACGAAATAGAGGTCGTTCGCTTCCCACCGGCCGGTGCGCGGCCGGTGGTGGCTGGCGTGCAGGAACCAGCCGGGTCCGTGCATGACCCAGCGGTGCATGACATAGGCGAATCCTTCCATCGCCACGACCGTTGCCACGAACAGCAGCAGGAGGAGAAGGGGATGCATGGCCGCCCTTATATGTCCCCGCAGCGCGCGAGGCGAGACGCAAAAAAGGGCCGCGACGCAACCGGTCGCGACCCCTTTTCTCTTTCGCCGATCAGAAGGAGGCGGTGATCGACCCGACCACGCCGGCCTTGGTGATGTTGCGGCCGCTGGGGCTATAGACCGAATGGGCGGTGTCCACATAGCTGACGCCGAAGGTCAGGTGGCTCCAGGTGTAGGTGACGCCCAGGTTCCAGTCGGTGTAATTCTTGCCGATGGTCAGGTAGCTGGGGCCGAAGCTGCGGCCCAGATGCCCCGACACGCCCAACGGGGTGTTGGGGATGGAAGCGGACACGTCGCCGGCGAGATAGAGATTGTCCTCCTTGCCGTTGCCGACCGACAGCGCGGCGGACTTGGGTGCATAGTTGGCGGTCAGCTTTGCCGTGGCGGGGCCGAAGGTGCCCTTCACCGAGACATAGGGCTCGATGAAGTCGGTCGGCGCGCCGCCCGAGCCGGGATAGTAGTAATAGAGCACGCCGACGTCGAAGGTGGCGGCGCCCACGGTCTTCGAATAGCCGCCGATCAGGTCGATTTCCTGGTCGCTGCCGGCCGCGACATAATCGTCGATCGAGGAGCCCCAGGCCGAGACATAGAGGCCCGAGCTGTGCGTGACGGTGAGGCCGCCCTGCACCGCGAAGCGCTTGTCGGTCTGCGAGATGCCGCGGAAGCGGTAATCGGTCACGAGAGCCGCGCTGCCGGTCACGGTGAGGTCGGGGGTGGGCTCGTCCTGGGCGAGCGCAGGTGCCGACATGACAGCAAGAGCGAGGGCCGAAAGGCCGAGAATGGACTGACGCATGATAATCCCCTTGATGGTTCTGCGATCGTCCCGCCTGCGTTCAGGCGCCGCTCCTCTATGGCCCCCCGCTCGGAGGAATGGGCCGGCTTGCCTCAACGGTTGAGGCCATGCCCGGCCTCGTTGCGCTGCACAAGAATTTATTGCGCAATGATGTCTTTTACGTCCGAAATGTTGCTAGACTGCAACAAAGAACAGCGCGCTTCTTCCCATGCTCTCAGGAGCACGGGCAACAATATTACTAAAAGGCCTGAAATGCCGCGATCAGGCGGCGGCGCGGAAACGGGCGAGGCCGGCGTCCAGGTCGGCGATGAGGTCGGCGGGATCCTCCAGGCCGATATGGAGGCGGACGGCAGGCCCTTCCGCTTCCCAGCGGGTGGCGCTGCGGTAGCGGGCCGGGTCGACCGGCAGGGCCAGGCTCTCGAAGCCCCCCCAGCTGTAGCCGATGCCGAAATGTGCGAGCCCGTCGATCAGCGCGGCGCGGGCCTTCTCGTCCCCGCCCTTCAGGACGAAGCTGAACAGGCCGGTGGCGCCGCTGAAGTCGCGCTGCCACAGGGCGTGGCCGGGGCTGGAGGGCAGGCCGGGGTGCAGCACGCGGGCGACCTCCGGCTGTTCCTCCAGCCAGCGCGCGATGGCGAGCGCGCTGTCCTGATGCTGCCTGAGGCGGATGCCGAGCGTCCGCAGCCCGCGCGCGGCGAGCCAGGCGTCGTCGGGGCTGACCATCTGGCCGAACAGATAGGCGGTCTGGCGCAGCCGGGGAAACCAGGCCTCGGTCGCGCTGACCGATCCCATCATCACGTCGCTGTGGCCGACGATATATTTGGTGCAGGCGAGGATCGAGATGTCGACGCCCAGCGAGAGCGCGGGGAGGTAGAGCGGCGTCGCCCAGGTGTTGTCGATCAGCGTCGTCACGCCCCGGTCGCGGGCGATGGCGGTGATGGCGGGCACGTCCTGCACCTCGAAGGTCAGGCTGCCGGGGCTTTCGAGGAAGATGGCGCGGGTGTTGTCCGAGATCAGGCCGGCGATGCCTTCGCCGATCGTCGGGTCGTAATAGACGGTCTCCACGCCCCAGGGACGCAGCACCTGCTCGCAGAAATTGCGGGTCGGGTCATAGGCGCTGTCGACCATCAACAGCCGGTCGCCCGGTTTCAGCACCGCCATCAGCGCGCAGCCGATCGCGGCGACGCCCGACGGATAGAGCATGGTGCCGGCGGCTTCCGGCTCCATTTCGGTGAGCGCGTCGGCGAGGCTCCAGGCCGTCGGCGTGCCCTTGCGGCCGTAGAACAGGCGCTCGTGGGTGCTGCTGGCGGCGGCCTTTCGCAGATGGGCGACGTCGTCATAGAGGATGGTCGAGGCGCGCCAGACCGGCGGGCTGACGATCCCACCCGGCTGGCCCGGCATCCCTGTCCATTCGGGGCGGCGCCCGGCCTGCGCCAGCCGGGTGAGCGGCCGGCGATCGTCCTTCGGGTCGGTGCCGTCGTCGCTCATGCTTCGCCGGTCGCCTTGGGCGTGGCGGGATCGAAGCCCCATTCGGACCAGCTGCCGTCATAGAGCGTGACGTCGGTCTTGCCGAGCGTCTCCAGCCCGGCGAGCAGGATCGCCGCGGTGACGCCGCTGCCGCAGGTGGTGACGACCGGCCGGTCGAGATCGAGTCCCGCGTCCGTGAACAGGCGGCGCAGCTCCTCGCCCGACTTCATGCTGTTGTCCGGGTTGAACAGCGCGGAATAGGGGAGGTTGAGCGAGCCGGGGATATGGCCCGACGCCATGCCGGGGCGCGGCTCCTTCTCCTCGCCGGTGAAGCGGCCCTTGCCGCGCGCGTCGATCAGCTGTTCCGCGCCGCTGTCGAGATTGGCGAGGATGTCGGCCTTGCTGCGCACTGCGCCGGGCTGTTGCCGGGCGATGGCGTTGCCGGGCGGGGGGAAGAGCGATCCGGCCTGCGTCGGACGCCCTTCCGCCAGCCATTTCGGCAGGCCGCCGTCGAGGATCGCGACGGCCGCGCCCACGCCGAACAGGCGCAGCATCCACCAGCCGCGCGCGGCGCTGCGCACCGGGCTGTTGTCATAGACGACGATGCGGCTGTCGGTGTCCAGCCCCAGCGCCTGCGCGCGCTGCGTCATCATCGCGTCGGGCGGCACCATGCCGGGCGCGGAATGGTCCGGATCGGCGAGGGTGTCGATGTCCATGAAGACCGCGCCGGGGATATGCGCCGCTTCGAATTCCGCGCAGGCGTCGCGGCCCGTGCCGGGCAGGAAGAAGGTGGCGTCGACGATGCGCAGGTCGGGCGCGCCCAGTGCGCCTTCCAGCCAGTCGGTGGAAACGAGTATGTCCATGGGCGTCCTTTCGCTCTGCATCCCCGCCCTTCTAGGAGCGGGCGGCGCGAGTGAAAAGGGGCAGGTCGGGGGCCTGCGGCATCCTTCGCGTCCCTGGCTCCCGCTCCCTTCAGCGGCTATTCAGGGCCGGGGGCGCATGCTGCCTTCTATCGTCTTGGGAGAGATTACGCGTTGTTGCCCTGGTTTCGGACATTCTTCGTCCCTTTCCTTATGTTCTCGTCGGGCCTCGCCGCGACGGCCCATGCCGAAACCTATTATGTCGATTCCACGCTGGGCGACGATCACGCCAGCGGCACCGCGCCGGACCGGCCGTGGCGGTCGCTGGCGCGGGTCAACGGCTTTCCGCTTCGGCCCGGCGATCGGGTGCTGCTGACCGCCGGATCGGTGTGGAAGGAGCCGCTCACCATCACCCGGTCGGGCCGCGCGGGCGCACCGATCGTGATCGGCGCTACGGACGGCGCGCAGCGGCCGCGGATCGATGCGGGCGGCGTGTCCCCCCATGCCGTCGGCGTGATCAACGCCGAATATGTGACGGTGAGCGGGTTGGAGGTGACGAACGACGCGCCGTCCCCGGCGCCGCGCTATGGAGTGCTGGTGTCGGCGGAGGACCGGGGCGTCACGCGGGACATCCGCATCAGCGACATGTACATCCATGACGTGCGGGGCATCAACAGCCGCAAGGACAATGGCGGCATCGTGTTCCGCGCCGTCGGCCAGCGCCTCGCCACCCGCTTCCAGGACCTCGCCATCGAAAGGAACATCGTCTGGCGGGTGGACCGGTCGGGCATTGCGGGGATCAGCGACCGGGTGACGTTCCTCAACTGGTTTCCCAGCGAAGGGGTCGTGATCCGCGACAATCTGGTGGAGGATGTCGGCGGCGACGGCATCGTCCCGCGCGGGACCGACGGCGCGCTGATCGAGCACAATATCGTGCGCTATGCCGGCAGCCGCGCGCCCGGCTACAATGCCGGGATCTGGCAGTGGAGCACCGACAACAGCCTGATCCAGCTCAACGAGGCGGCCTATACTGTCACCCGCTATGACGGGCAGGGGTTCGATTCCGACTTCAATTCGCGGCGGACGACCTTCCTCTATAATTACAGCCACGACAATGCCGGCGGCTTCCTGCTGATCTGTTCGCCCCAGCCCAACGACAAGGACAATCTGGGCAATCGCGGTACGGTGGCGCGGTTCAACGTCAGCCGCAATGACGGCACGCGGATCTTCCAGCTGTCGGGCAATGTGTCCGATGCGCTGGTGGAACGGAACGTCATCCATGTGGGCGCGGCGATGGACGTCCAGATGGTGGTCGCGACCGAATGGCAGGGCTGGGCGCGCGACGTCCGGTTCGTCGGCAATGTCTTCAAGGTGGCGGGCACGGCGCGCTATGGCAGCGAAAGCGGCCGCAGCGGTCCCGACTATCTGATCAAGGCCGGCTTTTCGCCCGCCAGCTTCATCCGGTTCAGGGACAACAGCTATCTGGGCGCCCATGTCGACCTGCCCGAGGACGGGATCGGGCGGCCGGTCGTGCCCTATGTGGAGCCGCCGGCGGACTGGCAGGTGCCGGTATTCGACCCGGCCCGGCCCGACGGCTTCTCCGATTTCCTCGCGCGCCATCGCGCCTGGATGGTGACGATGCTCCAGCGCGAGCTGGGCGTGGCGGTGGCGCCGAGGCAGCCGCGCCGCATCTCGATCTTCGAGGCGCGGCGCTAGATCATGCCATAGGTTCTTTTATTTTCCGCAGTTTCCGAGCCAGCGGACGAGGCTGTCCGCTTCGGAAATGCTCTAGGCGGGCAGGGCGCGCGCCCTCCAATAGTCGGGACGGGTGTTCGTCTCGCGCCAGTATCGGCTGAGGCCCACGCCCTCGACCAGGCCGGCGAAGCGCGGGTCGCCACGGATCGCGGCGGCGGTCGGGAAGAACAGGAAGCGCGTGCGGCGCTCCTCCCGCTGCGTGGCGGTGCGCTGGCGATCGGTGAAACGGCGGTCGGCGACGGTGAACCCGCGGTCGAAATAATAGGCGTCGGCAATGGCGAAGGCCGCGTCGGCGCGGCCGAGCAGTGCGGCATATTGGATGCCGGTTTCGGCATAGCCGGCGCCCCGCCTTGCCGCCGCCACGACCATTTCCACCGCGCGGTCGATATCGCTGTCCGCGCGCGAGAGCGCGGCGCGGGCGACCTGCGCGAGCATCGGGAAGTCTTCCGGCGCGACGATCGCCGGCCGCGTGTCGGGATCGTCGATCTGCGAGAGCGCTTCCCGCGCCCGCCCGCTCGCGAGCAGCAGGTGCAGGCGCGCGAACCAGACGCCGAAATGGCTTGGGTAGGTCGCGAAGGCCTGGGTCGCCGCCCGGTCGGCCTCGTCGCTGCGGCCCGCCGACCAGAGCGCTTCGATCTCGAACTGCGCCAGCGCCGGGCTGGGCGGTCCGACCTTGACGGCGCGCTCGATCAGCTCCCCGCCCTCCCGGCATCGTCCGACGCTGCCCATCAGGGTGCCGAGCGCCATCAGGAGCGGCTGATGGTCCGGCGCACCGGCCTGCGCGCGCCGCAAACGGTTCTCGATCCGCCCCCAGTTGCCGAACTGCGGAATGAGCTGCGCGGTGGCGAGCACCGCGTGGACATTGCCCGGCTGCAGGTCTTCCGCTCGCTTTCCCGCCTCCTGCGCGCGCGACCGCAGATTCTCTCGCAGCGCCCCGGAGCGGCCCTGGGCCGTCACGGCGTAGGTCAGCGCCAGCATGCCCCAGGCGTCGGCGCAATCGGGGCACTGCTCCACCGCCCGGCGCAGCAGGCCGATCGCCTGATCGGCGCCTTCGGCCGTGCCCTGCTGAACCGCCGTCGCCGCCTGGGCAAGGAGCGGGGCGATAGCGGCGGGCGGCCCGTCGCTGCGCCCCCGCATCGCCAGGAAGGCGCCGCCAGCTGCCAGCAGGAGCGCTCCGGCGCCGATGCCGCCCATCAGCATGCGCCGGTCGAGACGCGGGTTCGCGGGGGCCTCGGCAGGTCCGGTCGCCGGCACCGCGGAATGCGGCGCGTCCTCCAGCAGCCGGTAGCCGACACGCGCCACCGTCTCGATGCGGAAACTGCTCCGTCCGATCCCTTCCGCGATCCGACGCGCCTGTCCGATCACGCGATTGATCGCATCGTCCCCCACGATCCGCCCGCCCCAGCAGGAAGCGATCAGGTCGTCGCGCGACACCACCGTGCCCGGGGCCCTGGAGAGTGCGATCAGCACCTGCAGCACGCGGGGTTCGACCGTCTCGCTTTCCCCGTCGGGATCGGTGATCTGGCGCAGCGGCGGCTGCACCAGCAGGCAGCCGAGCTGAAAGACCCGCGCCCGCGCCAGCTCGATCTGTCCGGTCTGCGTCACCTCTTTCCCTCCCGTCGCCGACCCCCTGACCTATCAGGTCCCCAGTGCTTTTCCAGCCATGCGCGTCTCGAAAACCCCCTCCTCGGCAATCGGTCGGCAAGCCATCGGCCAAAGATCGGTTGTGCATCCTTTCGGCGCTTGCCGGCTCCGCGCCATCTGGGGGCGACCGAACTCGAAAGGCCCATCCGATGGACATGACCGCGCCCCTGCACCGGCCGCTTTCCGGCGAACGCCGCTTCTTCCTGCTGCTGTCCGGCAGCATGGTCCTGGCGGTGCTGACCGGCTTTGCGCCCAGCTATTATCTTCGTTCCGTGCTGCCGCCGCCCGCGACGCTCCAGCCGGCGACGCCGCTGGTGCATCTGCACGGAATCGTCTTCAGCGCGTGGATCGCCCTGTTCATGGCGCAGGTGGCGTTCGTCGCCGCCGGTCGGCGCGATCTGCACCGCGCGACCGGCACGACCGGGCTGCTGATCGTGCTGACGATGATCCCGCTCGGCATCGCGACGGCGCTGGCGCAGGTCGCGCGTCGTTCCGGCCCTCCCATGCTCGATCCCCATATGTGGCTTGCCATGCCGCTCGCCAGCGTGCTCGGCTTTACCGTGCTGTTCCTGATGGCGCTCGCGCTGCGTCACCGTCCCGCCGCCCACAAGCGCCTGATGGTGCTCGGCATGGCGGCGATGCTTTCGGCCGCCTTCGGGCGGATCGTCTTCATTCCGCCCTTCCTGGGCCTGCTGGTGATCCCCAATCTCTATACGCTGGCGCTTGCCGCCTGGGACGTCGCAAGCCTGCGCCGCATCCATCCCGCGACGCTGTGGGGCGGCCTGTTCGTCCTCATGACGACCGTCGGCCCGATCTTCGTCTGGCGCAGTTCCGCCTGGCTGGCGTTCGCCCACAGCATCGCCTGATCGCGCAAAGACCGGATCCATGCCTTCCGACATGCTCGCCCCCCGCCGGATCATCCGCAACCATCATCTGGATTCGACCATCTGGGCCGATCTGCGCTTGCGCGCGGACGACATCGTGATCGCCACCTATGGCAAGTCCGGCACCACCTGGACGCAGCAGATCGTCGGCCAGCTGCTTTTCGGCGGCGATCCCACTGTCAACGTCAACGCGCTGTCGCCATGGATCGATCTGCGCATCCCCACCAAGGCGGAGCGCCTGGCCCAGGTCGAGGCGCAGACGCATCGGCGGTTCCTCAAGTCGCATCTGCCGGTCGACGCGCTCACCTTCGATGCGCGCCTGCGCTACATCTATTGCGCGCGGGACGGGCGCGACGTGGTGTGGAGCTATCACAACCATCACAGCCGGGCGAACGCGCTCTGGTACGAGCTGGTCAATGATACGCCCGGTCGGGTCGGGCCACCGGTGCCGCCCGCCGATCCCGACATCCGCGCCTATTTCCGCACCTGGCTGGAGGGCGACGGCGCGCCCTTCTGGCCCTTCTGGGACAATGTCCGCAGTTGGTGGGGCGTGCGGCGCGAGCCCAATGTGCTGATGCTGCACCATGCGGACCTGAAGCGCGACCTGCCGGGCCAGATCCGCCGCATCGCCGACTTCCTTGGCATCGCGATCGATCCGGCGCGATGGGACGCCGTCGTCGAGCATAGCGGCTTCGAATGGATGAAACGCCATGCCGGGCAAGCCGTGCCGATGGGTGGCGTCTGGCTGGACGGCGGAGCGCGGGGCTTCATCCACAAGGGGGTGAACGGCCGCTGGCAGGAGGTGCTGAGCGTCGCCGACATCGCCGCCTATGAGCGCCGCGCCCTCGCCGAACTCGGACCCGACTGCGCGCGCTGGCTGGCGAGCGGGGGTTGATTGCCCGCAGGCGAAAATCGGCTATCATTCGGGCTGTTTGGTGCGGTCGAGAAGACTCGAACTTCCACGGCCTTTCGGCCACAACGACCTCAACGTTGCGCGTCTACCAGTTCCGCCACGACCGCACATTTCAAGGGGAACCGGCGGCGCCGGACCCTGGTAGGCGCTGGCCCTTAGCAAAGGCTTTCCCCCCATGCAACAACCGATCGTCATGCGCGTTGAGATTGCCGGTTCGAGGGAAAAGCGCGCAAGGCGAAGGAGAGGGCAAGGGCAGATGTCCACGCGTTTCTGGCTGGCAAGCGCGGCCATGACGGCATCGGCGATCATAGGCGGGTTCGGGCTGGGGGTCTTTGCCACCAGCCCGCAGAAGAGCGTCGTTTCCTCGGAGGAATGGGCCGATGCATCGGACGAAGGCTCGGGTGCGTTCGCCTTTGCCGCCGATACCGGGGATCAGCAGGGCCCGGTGGAGATCCGATGCACCGGCTGTGGCCCGACCCTGGCGGAACGGCGCCGGGATGCGGAACTGGCCGGGATGGACGCTGACGGGATGATCGACGGCAGCCGCGACCCGGAGGTGCGGCGCTACCTAGCGGCCGAGGATACGCCGCTCTTCATTCCGGCCGATCCGCCGCCGCCTTCCCCCGCGCACCAGCTTCCCTCACCGGTCGAGCGGTTCGCGATGGGCGACGCGGCGACGGTCCGGCCGGCGAGCCTGCCGGTTGCGGCTGCACAGGCGCCGCCGCCCGTGGTCGCGACCGTGCCGCCGCAGTCGCGCTGACCCGGCTTATTCCGCCGCCACGACCTGCGCCGGAGCGTCGCTCAGCGGATGGGCGAGGCGGTTCACCATCTCCTTCGGGCAGACCTGCCAGAAGTAGCGCCGCCAGCGGTCCCAGTCATCGAGGATGCTGTTGGACCAGCGGCTGTCGGTCGCCACCGCATGCTGGGCGATCAGCGCCTTGAGCTCCGCCTCCCAATGGGCGCTTTCCAGTCGCTGCCAGACGATGCTCTCGGGATTGGCTCGGGTCGGGAAGCTGCCGTCCTCGTCCAGGATGAAGGCCATGCCGCCGGTCATGCCCGCGCCGAAATTGGCGCCGGTCTTGCCCAGGATCACGGCCGTGCCGCCGGTCATATATTCGCAGCCGTTCGCGCCGCAGCCTTCGACCACGACCTGCGCGCCCGAATTGCGCACGGCGAAGCGCTCGCCCGCCTGGCCCGCCGCGAACAGCTTGCCGCTGGTCGCGCCGTAGAGGACAGTGTTGCCGATGATCGTGTTGTCCTTGCTGCTGAGCGGGCTCGACACGGTGGTCCGCACCTTGATGATGCCGCCCGACAGCCCCTTGCCGACATAATCGTTGGCATCGCCGAATACCTCCAAGGTGATGCCCTTGCAGAGGAAGGCGCCCAGCGACTGGCCGGCGCTGCCGCGCAGCCGCACGGTCAGGTGCCCGTCCGCCAGCGTCGACATGCCGAACTTTTCGGTGATCATCGCCGACAGCCGCGTGCCGACCGCGCGGTGGGTGTTGCGCACGGTATAGGTCAGCTGCATCTTCTCGCCGCGCTCGAACACGGCGCGCGCGTCCTTCATCATCTGCGCGTCGAGGCTGTCGGGCACCGGATTGCGGCCTTCCAGCGCGAAGCGGCGCAGTTCGTCTGGCGCGTCCACCTTGGCGAGGATGGGGTTGAGGTCGAGATCGTCGAGATGCTCGGCGCCGCGATTGACCTGCTTCAGCAGCTCCGTGCGCCCGATCACCTCGTCCAGGCTGCGATAGCCCAGCCGCGCCAGGATCTCGCGCACTTCCTCGGCGATGAAGGTCATGAGGTTGATGACCTTTTCCGGCGTGCCGGTGAACTTGGCGCGCAGCTTTTCGTCCTGCACGCACACGCCCACGGGGCAGGTGTTGCTGTGGCACTGGCGCACCATGATGCAGCCCATGGCGACGAGCGAGAGCGTGCCGATGCCATATTCCTCCGCGCCCAGGATCGCGGCGATGACGATGTCGCGCCCGGTCTTGAGGCCGCCGTCGGTGCGCAGCTTCACCCGGTGGCGCAGGCCGTTGAGGGTCAGCACCTGGTTGGTTTCGGAAAGGCCCATTTCCCAGGGCGTGCCGGCATATTTGATGCTGGTCTGGGGCGAGGCGCCGGTGCCGCCGACATGGCCGGCGACCAGGATGACGTCGGCATGCGCCTTCGCCACGCCCGCCGCGACGGTGCCGATGCCGGCCTGGCTCACCAGCTTCACGCACACCCGCGCGCGGGGGTTGATCATCTTGCAGTCGTAGATGAGCTGCGCCAAATCCTCGATCGAGTAGATGTCATGATGCGGCGGCGGCGAGATCAGCGTCACGCCGGGCGTCGAGTGGCGCAGCCTGGCGATGAACTCCGTGACCTTGAAGCCGGGCAGCTGGCCGCCCTCGCCGGGCTTGGCGCCCTGCGCGACCTTGATCTCGATCTCCTCGGCGCTGCCCAGATATTCGGCATGGACGCCGAAGCGGCCCGACGCGATCTGCTTGATCACCGAATTGGCGTTGTCGCCATTCTCATAGGGCTTGAAACGAGTCGCATCCTCGCCGCCCTCACCCGACACCGCCTTGGCACCGATGCGGTTCATCGCGATCGCCAGCGTCTCATGCGCCTCCGGCGAGAGCGCGCCCAGCGACATGCCGGGCGTCACGAAGCGCTTGCGGATCTCCGTGGTGGCCTCCACCTCGTCGATCGGCACGGCTTCGCGCGCGAAGTTGAATTCCATCAGATCGCGCAGATAGACCGGCGGCAGGTCGCGCACCCCGCGCGAGAATTGCAGATAGGTCGAATAGCTGTCGGTCGCGACCGCCGTCTGCAGCAGGTGCATCAGCTGCGCGGAATAGGCATGGCTCTCGCCGCCGTTGCGCTGGCGGTAGAAGCCGCCGACGGGCAGCCGCACCACGGCGCTGTCGAACGCCTTTTCGTGCCGCAGCATCGCGGAATAGTGCAGCGAGGCATAGCCTTCGCCCGAAATCTTCGCCGGCATGCCGGGGAACAGGTCGTTCACCAGCGCGCGGGACAGGCCGACCGCTTCGAAATTATAGCCGCCGCGATAGGAACTGATGACCGCGATGCCCATCTTGGACATGATCTTCAGCAGGCCCTCATTGATCGCGGTGCGGTAGCGCTCGATGCACTGGTCGAGGCTCAGGGCACCGAACAGGCCGCGCGCATGGCGGTCGGCGATGCTCGCCTCGGCCAGATAGGCGTTGACCGTGGTCGCGCCCACGCCGATCAGCACCGCGAAATAATGGGTGTCGAGCGCCTCGACCGCGCGGATGTTGATCGACGCATAGGAACGCAGCCCCTTGCGCACCAGATGGGTATGCACCGCCGCCGCCGCGAGCACGCCGGCGATGGCGACCCGGTCCGGCCCGATCTGCTCGTCGGTCAGGAAGATTTCGGTCCGCCCCTCGCGCACCGCCTGCTCGGCCTCCTCGCGGATGCGGGCGATCGCCGCGCGCAGCTGCTCCTGCCCCCCGCTCGACGGGAAGGTGCAGTCGATCTCCGCCACCGCCTTGCCGAAGCTGGCCTTGAGCCGCGCCCATTCGGCGCTGGTCACGACCGGCGAATCCAGCACCAGCACATGGCTGTTCTGCGCCCCTTCCTCCAGGATGTTGTGGAGGTTGGAGAAGCGCGTCTTGAGGCTCATCACATGCCGTTCGCGCAGGCTGTCGATCGGCGGGTTGGTGACCTGGCTGAAATTCTGGCGGAAGAAGTGGCTGATCGTGCGCGGCTTGTCGGAGATGACGGCGAGCGGCGTGTCGTCTCCCATGGAGCCGACCGCCTCCTTCGCATCCTCGACCATGGGGCTCAGGATCAGCTCCATGTCCTCCAGCGTCATGTTCGCCGCCACCTGGCGCCGCGTCAGCTCCGCCTTGTCCCAGCCGGGCAGCGCGCTGTCGGCCTGGGGCAGGTCGTCGACGGTCAGGAAGTCCTTGATCAGATCGCCATAGGGGCGTTCCGCCGCGATCCGGTCCTTGATCGAACGGTCGTCGTAGATTTCTCCTTCCAGCAGGTCGACGGCGATCATCTGCCCCGGGCCCATCCGGCCCTTCTTCACGACCGTCGTCTCGGGCACCACGACCATGCCGGTTTCCGATCCGACGATCAGCAGATTGTCGCCCGTCAGCGTGTAGCGCAGCGGCCGCAGCGCGTTGCGGTCCACGCCCGCGACGACCCAGCGGCCGTCGGTCATGGCCAGCGCCGCCGGCCCATCCCACGGCTCCATGACGGAGGCGAGATATTCGTACATGTCGGCATGCGCCCTGGGCAGCTCCGCGCTGTCCGCCTGCCATGCCTCCGGCACCAGCATCAGCTTGGCCGTCGGCGCGTCCCGCCCGGCGCGGCAGATCGCCTCGAACACGGCGTCCAATGCGGCGGTGTCGGACGCGCCCGCCGGGATCACCGGCTTGATGTCCTCCGACTGCTCGCCGAAGGCCAGCGCGGCCATCTTGATCTCGTGGCTCTTCATCCAGTTCTTGTTGCCGCGGATCGTGTTGATCTCGCCATTGTGGGCGAGCGTGCGGAACGGCTGGGCCAGCCACCATTGCGGGAAGGTGTTGGTCGAATAGCGCTGGTGGAAGATGGCGACGCGGCTCTCGAACCGTTCGTCCTGCAGGTCCGGGTAGAAGACCGACAGCGATTCGGCGAGGAACAGCCCCTTGTAGATGATCGAGCGGCAGGACAGCGAGCAGACGTAGAAGTCCTGGATCTGCGCCGCGATCACCTTCTTCTCGATCCGGCGGCGGATGAGGTAGAGATCCTTCTCGAACTCGGCGACGTCGCGTTCCTCCGGCATCGGACCGGCGATCATGATCTGCTCGATCTCCGGACGGGTGCGCTGCGCCTTTTCGCCGATCACGGACACGTCGACCGGCACCTGCCGCCAGCCATAGATGGTGTAGCCCGCCTCGATGATCTCGGACTCGACGATCGTGCGGCAGGTTTCCTGCGCCGAAAGGTCGGTGCGCGGCAGGAAGACCATGCCCACGGCCAGGCGGTTGGGCAGCGGCTTGTGACCGCCATCGGCGATGGCGTCATCGAAAAAGCGCACCGGCAGGTCGACATGGATGCCCGCGCCGTCGCCGGTCTTGCCGTCCGCGTCCACCGCGCCGCGATGCCACACGGCTTTCAGCGCGTCGATCGCGGAGGCGACGACGCGGCGCGAGGGGCGGCCATCGGTGGCGGCGACCAGACCCACGCCGCAGGCGTCGGATTCGAGGTCCGGGTGGTACATGCCCTCGGCTGCGATCCGTGCGCGCTCTTCGGGGCTGGCCATGAAATTGGTGTCGGTCATGATGACTTACCCTTGAATGTGGCCGCCCGTTTTCCGGCACGGCTGCTGTCATTCCACATGGCGCCGGCGGGACCGGCGCGATTATCAGTGGGCCTTCTTGGCGTCCGCCTTAAACAATGCGGCTAGGCGGTCGCGTTCGGCCTTAGTGAGGTCGTCATAGGTTCGCGGCTTGGGCAGCTTGGCCAGTTCAGCAGCGGAGGATTTCATGATCTCCGGCATCGCCTGCATCATCTCAGGCATGATCTTCTGCATCCGGGCGATATAATGCGGGTCGGCAGCCAGCTCCATAAATCCCGCGCCGAATTTGGCACCAGTGGGTGTTCTCAGAAAGCCGCTGATTTGCTCCAATTCGGAGGCGTTGTAGCGATAGGCGAAGGCCTCCGCCATGCCTTCCCGCATGTCCGGCTCATAGCGTCCCATGAAACGACCCATGGCGGGCATCATGTTGTTTACGATAACATCCATCCGCTTGCGGAAATTGGGGTCGATGATCGCCATCATTTCCTCGATCGTGCCATCGCCGAGGTTTTCTACCTGCTCCGGATCGAGGCCGCCCATTTTCAGAAACTCACGGATCGGCATCTTTGTCATGCTGTCCATCATGGGGCCGATCATCTTCTGCATCATCGGTCCCATCATCTTTTCCATGGTACCGTTGGGAAGGATGATGGCTGCGATCGGCTGAGCCTTCGCCAGCAGCGCAGGGTCCGCCGTTTCAGCTGAAGGGGTGGCCGCCGATTGAGCATGCGCAGCGATTGGAGCCGACAGCATGAGCAGGGAGAGGAGGACAGTACGCATCACGCCGCAACCCTCTCACCCGCCGCCGCCTTCGCCTTGGCGCGCAGGTAGCGGTGCATATGCTCGGTCACGTCGCGGCCGTCGCGGATGGCCCAGACGACCAGGCTCGCGCCGCGCACGATGTCGCCTGCCGCGAACACGCCGTCCATGCTGGTCATCATCGTCTTGTGGTCGACGCGCAGCGTGCCCCAGCGGGTGACGGACAGGTCCTCCGCGCCGAACAGCTTCGGCAGCTCTTCCGGATCATAGCCCAGCGCCTTGATGACGAGGTCCGCCTCGAGACTGAACTCGCTGCCCGGATCGGGCTCGGGTGCGCGGCGGCCGGAGGCGTCGGGCTGGCCGAGGCGCATCCGGGTCACCTTGACGCCGGTCACATGCTCGGTCCCTTCGAAGGCGATGGGCGCGGAGAGCCAGACGAACTCGACGCCCTCCTCCTCGGCATTCTGCACTTCGCGCTGCGAGCCGGGCATATTCTCCCGGTCGCGGCGATAGAGGCACTGGACGGAGGTCGCGCCCTGCCGCACGGCGGTGCGCACGCAATCCATCGCGGTGTCGCCGCCGCCGATCACGACCACCTTCTTGCCATTGGCGTGGAGCGATCCGTCCTCATGGCTAGGCACGGCGTCGCCGAAGCCCGCCTTGTTGGAGGCGGTCAGGAAGTCGAGCGCCTTGACCACACCAGGCGCGCCGACACCAGGCGCCCGGATGTCGCGCGGCTTGTAGACGCCGGTCGCGATCAGGATCGCGTCATGCTTCTGGCGCAGTTCCTCCAGCGTCGCATCACGGCCGACCTCGAAGCTCTCGTGGAAGACGATGCCGCCATCCTTCAGCCGCTGGACACGGCGCATCACCACGTCCTTCTCCAGCTTGAAGCCGGGGATGCCGTATGTCAGCAGCCCGCCGGCGCGGTCGTGCCGGTCGTAGACATGCACCTCATAGCCCGCGACGCGCAGATATTCCGCGGTGGTGAGGCCGGCCGGGCCGGCCCCGATGACGCCGACCGACTGGCCGAGCGGCGCGCCGGGGACCAGCGGTTCGACCCAGCCCTCCTTCCAGGCGGTATCGGTGATGAACTTTTCGACGCTGCCGATGGTGACGGCGCCATGGCCGGAAAATTCGATGACGCAATTGCCCTCGCACAGCCGGTCCTGCGGGCAGATGCGGCCGCAGATTTCCGGCATGGTGCTGGTGAGGTTGCTGAGCTCATAGGCTTCGCGCAGCCGTCCCTCGGCCGTCAGGCGCAGCCAGTCGGGGATATGATTGTGCAGCGGGCAGTGGGTCGAGCAATAGGGCACGCCGCATTGCGAGCAGCGCGACGCCTGCTCCTCCGCCTTGTCGAGGATGAAGCTGCGGCTGATCTCCAGGAAATCGTCCGCCCGATCGTCCGCCGGCCGCTTCTCGGGATAGGCCTGGCCCGTTCCCACGAATTTCAGCATCGGATTGTCGCCCATGTCGCGCCCTCGTTTCAGTTCACGGGCGCGATAGCAGAAAAACCCGCGGAGTCACGCGGATTCTGGCATATAGGTCAGTAATATTGACTTAAATTTCGGGAAAATCCGTTCTCCGCAGCGCCTCTCTGTAATAATCTTTCAAAGGATTGTACCAATTCGGACCTATCTCAGCGAAAGCCACAGGATCGCGCCGATCCCCGCCGCGATTCGGTACCAGGCGAAGGGAATGAAGCCCCGCCGCGACACCAGTCCGACGAACCAGCGGATGACGATGACGGCGACGATGAAGGACACCAGGAAGCCCAGCGCGATGCTGCCCCAGCCGACATCGGCGCTGGTGATCCGGTCCCCGTTTTTGAGCAGTTCGAGAGTGCTGGCCCCGAGCATGGTGGGAATGGCGAGGAAGAAGCTGAACTCGGCGGCGGTGCGCCGCTCGACCCCCAGGGTCAATGCGCCCATGATGGTGGCGCCCGACCGGCTGACACCCGGGATCATCGCGATGCACTGGATCAGGCCGATGCCGATCACCTGCGGCAGGGGTATGTCGGCGATACCATGATAGCGGTTGTCCTTCGCCATCCGTTCGATCAGCAATATGGCGACGCCGCCCACCACCAGCGCGACCGCGACCACCATCGGCGCGCCGAGCAGCATTTCGACATAGTCATGCACGGCGAGGCCGATGACGGCGGCGGGAATGAACGCGATGACGAGGTTGCGCAGGAATCGCCAGCTTGCCGGCTCGCGCCGCAGCAGTCCCATCGCCACCGCCCAGAAGGTGCGCCAGTAGAGCACCACCACCGCCAGGATCGCGCCGAGCTGGATGACGACGTTGAACATCGCCCAGGTCGCCGCGTCATAGCCCAGCAGCTCGCTCGCCAGGATCAGATGCCCGGTCGAGGAGACCGGCAGGAACTCCGTCAGCCCCTCCACGATACCCAGAAGGATGACGGTCAGAATATGCATGTCCATGGGTGCGTCTCATCCCCGATCGGCATGGAAAACCCTCTCCCGCAGGCGGGAGAGGGTGAAAGAGTTTCCTGATATTGCAGCTGCGAAGGCGCTGTGCAAATCCGTGGCCGTCGCCCGGTCGCGGCAACGCTTCGCCCCGTCGCCGGGGTCAGGCCTTTACCCGCCCGGCGAAACGGCCATGCCTGCGGTAGCGCACAAGCCAGTTCTCCGCGACGGCCGCCATCGGAGTCGGCGTGACACCCAGCGCGGCGAGGCCGTCGGCCCCGGCCGACACGACATTGTCGCGGCCGAGCATCGCCAGCTGATCGCGCGTGATCGGTCCGCCCGGCAGCATCGCCAGCAGCGAGGCCAGGCCGTGCGGCACGTCCACCAGCGACCGCTCGCGCCCGATCGCCCGTGCGATCCAGCCGTTGATTTCCTTCATGGTCATCACCTGCGGACCGCCCAGCTCATAGGTCCGGCCGCCGTGCACGGCCGGCGCCTCCGCCGCGTTGGCGATCGCATGGGCCACGTCCTTGACATAGACCGGCTGGAAGCGCGTGGCGCCGCCGATCACGGGAATGACGGGGGCCATGCTGATGATCTCGGCGAAGCGGTTGAGGAACTGGTCCTCCGGCCCGAAGACGATCGACGGGCGGATGATGGTCGCGCTGGGAAAGGCCGCCTTTGTGGCCGCCTCGCCCGCCGCCTTGGACCGGCCATAGGCCGACGGACTTTCCGGATCGGCGCCGATCGCGGAGACATGCACCAGCGCCCCGACGCCTGCTGCCGCAGCCGCCTGCGCGACATTGGCGGCGCCGCGATGATGGATCGCGTCGAAGTCACCGGCCAGCACGCCGACGAGGTTGATGACCACGTCGCTGCCCGCCACCGCACGGGCGACGCTTTCCGGCTTGGTGATGTCGGCCGCGACGAACTGCGTCTGGCCAAGGCCGCCGAGCGGTTTGACCCGAAGCGCCGTGGCGATGTCGCGCTGCGCCACGCGCACCCGCGCGCCCTGCGCCATCAACGCCTGCGCGACCTGCCGGCCGAGGAAGCCGCCGCCGCCGAACACCGTAACCAGACTGTCCTTCATCACGCGCCCATGCCTGTCTTGAAAGAGGATGACTCTGCGCCCTCCCTTGCAACAGCCGCCGCCCGGTGACAACCGCCCGCGTCCTTGCCCGTTCCCTTTTTCAGCCGATCCAACCCAGCAGGTCTGCCATCATCCAGAGGCCAAGGCCCAGGAACAGCAGCGCGGCGCCGACCTGGAGCGCGCGCATCGGCACCTTCTTCGCCAGTGCTTCCCCGAACAGCACGGCGGGCACATTGGCGATCATCATACCCAGCGTGGTGCCTGCCGTCACGGCGAAGACATTGTCGAACCGGGCGCCCAGCGCGACGGTCGCCACCTGGGTCTTGTCCCCCATCTCCACCAGGAAGAAGGCGATCAGCGTCGTTGCGAACACACCGGCCTTCGACGGCGCCTTCAGCGGCTCGTCCGCGTCGATCTTGTCGGGGATCAGCGTCCAGGCGGCCATGGCGACGAAACTGGCCGCCACGGCATAGCGGAACCAGGGCTGCGTCAGCACGCCGGCGATCGAATGGCCGACCAGCGCGGCGAGGAAATGATTGGCGAGCGTCGCGAACAATATGCCCAGGATGATGGGTATAGGCCGGCGGAACCGGGTGGCGAGCAGCATGGCGAGCAGCTGCGTCTTGTCGCCCATTTCGGCGAGCGCGACCAGCGCGGTGGAGGTGAGGAGCGCTTCCATCGACTTGTCCGGGGCCGGGCGAAGGGTTGAAGACGCAATGCCACCGCCTCCTCCCGCCCGGCCGGACGAGGAGGATGCGATGCCATTGGTCTCGCCCGATGCGGAAAAGGGGCGCTCCGCCCCTTCCGAATCCCATGAGCCACGGCCTCTCGGCCGAATATGTTGACGCATGGCCCGTTCGCGCGGCGCGAACGGCTGGCTACTCCCCAGATGACGCGCTAGCCTGTAGGACAGGGCAAGAGGAATGGCAAGCCATGGGGAAGGCCGGCAACAAGACCGCGGAGACGCAGGCCGATGTGGAGGCGTTCCTCGCCGCCGTGGAGCCGGCCGAACGCAGGGACGACGGCCGTGTCGTCGCCGCGCTGATGGCGCGCCTGTCGGGCGAGCCGCCGCGCCTCTGGGGACCGTCGATCATCGGCTTCGGCCGCTATCATTATCGCTATGACAGCGGGCGGGAAGGAGACGCGCCGCGCATCGCCTTTTCGCCGCGCAAGGCGGAACTGGTCTTCTACCTGTCCGGGCTGGGGGAGGGCGAGCTGCCTGGCCTCGGCCGCCATCGCCGGGGCAAGGGCTGCCTCTATGTGAAGCGCCTTTCCGACATCGACATGGCGGTGATGGAGGCGCTGATCGTCCAGAGCCTGGAGCATATGGACGGGACATATCCGCGATGAAGCGATGGACGATCGCCGTGGTGGCCCTGCTGCTGGCCGCGCCCGCAGGGGCGCAGGGTGTGGAGGACGCGACGATCGTCTCCCTCTCGGCCGATCTGGCCGCCGGGCGTACCAGCAGCGTGAAAGCGGTGCGCGCCTATCTGAAGCGCATCGCCGCCTATGACCGCAGGGGGCCGCGGCTCAACAGCATCATCGCGCTCAATCCCCATGCCCTGGCCGAGGCGCGCACGATGGACGCGGAGCGCAGGGCAGGCCGGCTACGCGGGCCGCTGCATGGCATCCCGATCCTGCTCAAGGACAATATCGAAGCGGCGGGGATGCCGACCACCGCCGGCTCGCTGGCGCTGGCGCGCAACGATCCCGACCGGGATTCCCCCGTCGCCGCGGCGCTCAAGGCGAAAGGCGCGATCATCCTGGGCAAGACCAACCTGTCCGAATGGGCGAATTTCCGGTCCGAACGGTCGCTGAGCGGGTGGAGCGCGGTCGGCGGCCTCACCCGCAATCCCTATGCGCTCGATCGCACGACCTGCGGGTCGTCCAGCGGGTCGGGCGCCGCCGTTGCCGCCGGTTTCGCCCCTGCCGCCATCGGCAGCGAAACCAACGGGTCGATCATCTGCCCGTCGTCGATGACGGGGCTGGTCGGGCTGAAGCCCAGCATCGGCCTGGTCCCGCGCACCCATATCGTGCCGATCAGCCACAGCCAGGACACCGCCGGGCCGATGGCGCACAGCGTCCGCGATGTCGCCACGCTGCTGTCCGTGCTGATCGCCAGCGACCCGGGCGATCCGGCGACGGCGGGGGCGTTGGCCCATGCGAAGGACTATGCCGCCGCGCTCGACCCCGCGGCGGTCCGGG
>NZ_AUWY01000056.1 GCF_000447205.1 Sphingobium ummariense RL-3
GCCCGAACTGCTCGCCCGCTTCGACGCGGCGCTGGCCGTGCTGCGCGGCGCGGGGGCGGAGCTCGTCGAGGTGAAGAAGCCGCCGATGGAGGGCATGTCGGCGGCGAGCTATGAGGTGCTGCAGTTCGAGTTCAAGGCGGACGTCACCGCCTATCTCGTGTCCACCCGGCCCGAGCAGGTGCAAAGCCGCACCCTCGCGGACCTCATCGCCTTCGACGAAGCGCACAAGGACGGCGAGATGCCGCTGTTCGGACAGGACATCTTCGCCATGGCGCAGGCGAAGGGCGGGCTCGACGATCCGGCCTATCGCGCGGCGCGGGAGAAGTCGTTGCGCCTCGCCGGCAAAGAAGGGATCGACGCGATGCTGGCGGCTGACCGGCTCGACCTACTGGTGACGGTCAGCTACGGCCCGGCCTGGCCGTCCGACACGGTCTGGGGCGACCAGTATGAGGGGCCGAGCGGCTCCACCAGCCCCGCCGCCATCGCCGGCTATCCGCACCTGACCGTGCCGATGGGGCTGGTGCGCGGTCTGCCGGTGGGTTTGAGTTTCATCGGCGCGGCCTTTTCCGAGCAGACGCTACTCAACGCCGGCCTTGCCTATGAGCAGGCGGCGGGCATCCGCCAGAAGCCCGACTTCCGGCCGACGGTCGATACGGGGCCGGAGCTGGAAGGGGCGGCGGGCGGCGGCCAGTCGCCTATGGCTTCGCGCTGATCTTCAACCCGGTGAAATGGGCCAGGAAGGCGTAGCTGTCGGCATATTCGTCGATCAGCTTGTCGATCGGCTTGCCCGCGCCGTGTCCGGTGCGACTTTCGACGCGCAGCAGATGGGGCTTGTCGCCGATCTGCGCCGCCTGGAGCGCGGCGGCATATTTGAAGCTGTGCGCGGGCACGACGCGGTCGTCGCTGTCGCCGGTCGTCACCAGGATGGCGGGATAATCCTTGCCGCCCAGAATGTTGTGATAGGGCGAATAGCCGTAGAGCAACGGGAAATCCGCCGCCTTCCCCGGCGATCCATAATCGTCCACCCAGTAGCGCCCGGCCGTGAACCGGTCGAAGCGCAGCATGTCCATGACGCCGACGGCCGGCAGTGCCGCGGCGAAGAGGTCCGGCCGCTGATTCACCACCGCGCCGACCAGCAGGCCGCCGTTGGACCGCCCCTCGATCGCCAGCCCGTCCTGCGGCGTGTAGCCGTTCGCCTTCAGATATTCGGCCGCGGCGATGAAGTCGTCGAATACATTCTGCTTGTTGGCGCCACGCCCCGCCTCGTGCCAGGCCTTGCCGAACTCGCCGCCGCCGCGCAGGTTCGCGATCGCATAGGCGCCCCCTTGCTCCAGCCACGCCATGCGCACCGCCGAATAGCCGGGGGTCAGTGCGATGTTGAACCCGCCATAGCCGTAGAGGATCGTCGGCGCCGCGATCGCCCCGTCGGCCAGGACGCGCTTGCGGATGATCGTCATGGGGATGCGCGTGCCGTCCTTCGACGGGTAGCTGACCTGTTCGATCCCGTAGTCGTCGGGGTTAAAGGGCAGTTCCGGCCGGGCGAACAGCTGATATTGCAGCGTCGCGGTGTCGAAGCGGTAGATGCTGGGCGGCGTGGTGAAGCCGGAGAAGCTGAAGAAGGTTTCCGGGTCGCCGTCCCGCCCCCCGAAGCCCGCTGCGGTGCCGAGGCCGGGCAGCGGCACATCGCTCACCTTGCGTCCGTCAAGCTCCACCACTTCGGCCACCGTTTCGGCCTCGGTCATATAGGCCAGGATCATCCGGGCGCCGACCAGCGACCCGCCCGCCAGCGTCTCCTTGCGTTCGGCCACGATCGGCCGGGGCGACCGGCGCGGCCGGCGGGCGTCGAGCGCCACCACGCGCATGCGGGGCGCATATTGGTCGGTCAGGAAATAGAGGGTGGATCCCTGGCTGCCGATCAGCCGCCAGTCATTCGTCCGGTCGCGCGTGAGGGTGCGCACGCGCGGCGCGTCCCCCGTCAGTTCCGCGACATGGAGTGCGCGTCGGGGATCGATCCCTTCGTACGAACTGATGATCAGCCAGCGGCCGTCGGCCGTCACCTGCGCGGTGTGGCTCAGCGCAGGCTGGTCGGGGGTGGCGTAGATCAGGCGATCGGCGTCCTGCGGCGTACCGATGCGGTGATACCAGAGCTGTTGTCCGATGCTGGCCGACAGAGGCGCCGTGCCTCCGTCCGGTGCGGGAAAGCGCGAGTAGAAAAACCCCTCACCGCGTCCGTCCCAGGCCGTCTGGGAAAACTTCACCCAGTCTATCCGGTCGTCCAGGGTCCGTCCGGTCTCCACGTCGAGCACCCTGAGCGTGCGCCAGTCGCTTCCCGCTTCCTGCATCGCGTAGGCGAGGTAACGGCCATCGGGAGAGGGGACCCATTCGGCGAGCGCCGTCGCGCCGTCCCCGGCCCAGTCATTGGGATCGAGCAGCAGCCGGTCGTCCCCCGTCAGCCCTTCGCGGACATAAAGGGGGGTCTGGTTCTGCAGGCCCTTGTTATAGCCGTAGAAATAACGCTGCCCCGCCTTGCGCGGGATGGTGTAGCGGCCGTGCGAGAAGAGCGCCTGCATCCGCTGCTTGAGCGCCTCGCGCCCCGGCAGGGCGTCCAGATAGCGGCGGGAGAGGGCGTTCTCCTCCGCCACCCAGTCGCGGACCGCCGGGTCGCTGCGCAGGTCGTTTTCCAGCCAGCGATAGGGATCGGCGACCTTTACCCCGAAATGATCCTCGACCAGGTCGAGCCGCGGCGTCGCGGGATAGCGCAGCCCATCGCCGCGCGCGTCGATCGCCGCCGCATCGGGCGTAGCGCTGGCGGGCATGCCCGCGAGCGCAAGCAGCAGCGCTGTCAGCAGGGCGGGAACGCGCATCCTCTCAGGCCTTGTCTTGTCATGCGAAACGGGCCGCGGCTCTTATCAAGCCGCGGCCCGTTCGAAAAGCGTCCGATCCGATGGGAGCGGATCTAGATCATCAAGCCGCTTCGAACGCGTCCTCGTCGGCGCCCTGCACCGGGCCGGAATCCTGGCCCTTGGCATCGGTGTCGCGATCGACCAGTTCGATGATCGCGACCGGCGCGGCGTCCGACGCACGATAGCCGGCCTTGATGATGCGGGTGTAGCCGCCGTTGCGGTCCTTGTAACGCTCGGCCAGAACGTCGAACAGCTTGGTCAGCTGCACGTCGTCCTGAAGGCGCGACTGGGCCAGGCGACGGTTCGACAGGCCACCCTTCTTGGCGAGGGTGATGAGCTTCTCGACGTAAGGACGCAGTTCCTTCGCCTTGGCCGACCCGGTCAGGATCTGCTCATGCTTGATGAGCGAGGCGGCGAGGTTGCGGAGCAGCGCGGTGCGATGCCCGGCGCTGCGCTGCAGCTTGCGATGACCAACCTTGTGACGCATGTCTTCTTCCTTCGTTCGTTAAGGGCCCGTGTAAGGTAGCCCAGACCAGGCGGTGTTAGGGGCCACCGCCCAAAGCCCGTGCCTAAAAAGCAGGCAAAGTTCACACCGTTCCAGAGCGCGGAAATCCGCCGGTCCGGCGATCATTTCCCTCCGGGCGAACCCGGAGGGGCAGGGGATCAGCCCAGCAGCTCCTGTTCGAGCTTCTTGGCCATTTCCTCGATATTCTCCGGCGGCCAGCCGGGGATGTCCATGCCCAGGCGCAGGCCCATGGACGAGAGCACTTCCTTGATCTCGTTCAGCGACTTGCGGCCGAAATTGGGTGTACGGAGCATCTCGGCCTCGGTCTTCTGGACCAGGTCGCCGATGTAGATGATGTTGTCGTTCTTGAGGCAGTTGGCCGAACGCACCGACAGCTCCAGCTCGTCCACCTTCTTGAGCAGGTAGCGGTTGATGGTGTTGGTGTCGCTCTCGCCCTCGGCAGAGGCCGAAGCAGCGACGCCGGCCGCCGGGGCGGCGCTGGGCAGCGCGTCCTCGAAGTGGACGAACAGCTGGAGCTGGTCCTGCAGGATGCGCGCGGCATAGGCCACCGCGTCCTCGGGCGTCACCGTGCCGTCGGTCTCGACGGTCAGGCTCAGCTTGTCATAGTCCAGTTCCTGGCCGACGCGGGTGTTGTCCACCTTGTAGGCGACCTGGCGCACGGGCGAGTAGAGCGCGTCGACCGGGATCAGGCCGATCGGCGCATCGGCCGGGCGGTTGGCGACGGCGGGGACATAGCCCTTGCCGACGTCCGCGGTCAGCTCCATGTTGAGCGTCGCGCCCTGGTCCAGGTGGCAGATCACCAGATTGGGGTTCATCACCTCGATATCGCCGGTGACAGCGATGTCGCCGGCCTTCACCTCGGCCGGACCGGTGGCGGACAGCTGCAGGCGCTTGGGCCCGTCGCCTTCCATCTTCAGCGCGACCTGCTTGATGTTCAGGACGATGTCGGTCACGTCCTCGCGCACGCCGGCGAGGCTCGAGAATTCGTGCAGGACGTTCTCGATCTTGATCGATGTGACCGCCGCGCCCTGGAGCGAGGAGAGAAGAACCCGGCGCAGCGCGTTGCCGAGCGTCAGGCCGAAGCCGCGCTCCAGCGGTTCGGCGACGAAGGTCGCCTTGCGCCTGCCGTCGCCCGCGGCCTTGATCTCGAGCGAGTTGGGCTTCTTCAATTCCTGCCAGTTCTTCATGTTGACAGTCATGTAATTCCCCTGGGGATGTGGCTGGAACGCTCGATATCCTGGACCCGACAGGACGTTCCGGCCGATGCAGACGGGTAGAACGGGCGACGCGTCCGCCGCCCGTGTGCCGTGCAGCCGGTCGTTAGACGCGGCGGCGCTTGGACGGACGCACGCCGTTGTGCGGGATGGGCGTCACGTCGCGGATGGAGGTGATGTGGAAACCCACGGCCTGCAGGGCGCGAAGGGCGGATTCACGGCCCGAACCGGGCCCCTTCACCTCGACCTCCAGCGTGCGCACGCCGTGCTCGGCGGCCTTGCGGCCCGCGTCCTCGGCGCAGACCTGCGCGGCATAGGGGGTCGACTTGCGGCTGCCCTTGAAGCCCATCATGCCGGCCGAGGACCAGCTGATCGCATTGCCCTGGGCGTCGGTGATGGTGACCATGGTGTTGTTGAAGCTGGCGTTCACATGCGCGACGCCGGCCGAGATGTTCTTGCGCTCGCGCCGCTTGATGCGCTGGGGTTCGCGTGCCATTTTTCTGCTCTTCCTACAAAATCTGCTAAGCCTAGGCTGTGCCCAAAGAAGGGCTGCCTCCGGCGGAGTAAGGCTGAAAACAGTCCCCCGGACTGTTTTCCGGGCGCCTTACTTACTTCTTCTTGCCGGCGATCGGCTTTGCCTTGCCCTTGCGGGTGCGCGCATTGGTGTGCGTGCGCTGGCCGCGGACCGGCAGGCCCTTGCGATGACGCAGGCCGCGATAGCAGGCGAGGTCCATCAGGCGCTTGATGTTCATCGCGGTTTCGCGGCGCAGGTCGCCCTCGACGGTCAGGTCGGAGTCGATCGTCTCGCGGATCTGCAGCACCTCGGCGTCGCTGAGGTCCTGGACGCGGCGGCTGTGGTCGATACCCAGCTTGTCGGCGATGTCCACCGCGGTCTTGCGACCGATGCCGTGGATGTAGGTGAGCGCGATGATCACGCGCTTGTTGGTCGGGATGTTGACACCCGCAATACGTGCCATGGTAATGTAGTCTCCTGCTCCACGGGGCGGTTGGCGCCACCCCATCTCAAAGCGTCCGGGCCGCTTTCCCCGGCAGGGGCAGGGCGGCCATGGTCCTGGCCCCGGACGCAAAAAAGACGGCCGGTGCCGATTGCACCGCCGCTCTCCAGCGTGTTGGGGAGCGAGCCCCTTACCGATTCGGCCGGAACGTGTCAACCGCGCGGCGCCCGTTTGCGCCGCGTCGTGGCGCTGCCGTTTCGTCTTGAGCCGTCGCTCGCGCTCGGGCAAGGAAGCGCGATGCGCCTCACCCCGTCCGCCCTCGCCGCCGCGCCCTGCCTGGTCCTGCTTGCCTCCTGCGTCGG
>NZ_AUWY01000057.1 GCF_000447205.1 Sphingobium ummariense RL-3
TGGCAATATCGCCCTGCCGCGCCGGGAAGCTGGACCTATCGTTCGGACGCTGCCGGATCGGTCGCGCAGTTCGGAACGCAGGCCTCCATCCGCTGCGACATTGCCACACGCCGCATCCGCATCGCCCGCGCCGGGGGGACGCAGGGGCCGCTGACCATCCGCACCAGCTTCGGCGCGGTGAGCTGGCCAGCCACCGCATCGGGCGGCGCGATGCCGGAACTGGTTGCCGTGCGGGCGGCCAACGATGTGGTGCTGGATCAGATCGCCTACAGCCGCGGCCGTTTTGCGCTGGAGGCGGCGGGTTTGCCGATGCTCATCCTGCCGCCTTGGGCGGAGGTGGCGCGGGTGATCGAGGATTGTCGGGCTTGACGAGTGCGTCGCGCCGAAATCGCGGACGAACAAGTATGATTCGAAAAAAGAATAATACAAGCCTTGATCATGCAACCCGCCTGATTCACATATCATCTCGTGGCCGGTGAAAGGCTTTGAAGCCTCAGCCGGACACGCGGGCTTCAACATAGCGAAAGGAGGTGATCCGATGTCTCATGGTTCAGCAATGGGGTCGGTCAAGTCCTGTCGGGGAACGCGCCGCTGAGCGACGCCGCAGCGTCGATCCTTCCGGGCGTGGAAGCCAAGTCGCCGATACACAGGCGCATTCCTGCCCGAACCGGATAGCGCGATACACGTTTCCCTGGGGCGGCACTTTCGGCCGCTGACCATGTCAATGATGGGCCGTCGGGCTGGACCCGGCGGCCCCTCTCATGTTGATGGCATTCTCGCGGTGGGACCTTCGCGAGCCCCTGGTCTCCGAAGCCCGTCCGGCGGCTCTGCAAGGCGGTTGCCAGCATCACCCGAGCTGGGCGAGGATGTCTCATGACCGCTCCCCGTCCCCTGGATCGCCGCTCCCTTGCTCTTGCAGCCATTTCCACCATCGTGGAGTGGTACGACTTCACGCTCTTCCTCTATCTCGCCACGGTCCTGGCCCGCGTCTTCTTTCAGGGGACGGACGCGGTGCTGACCGCGCTGGCGGGATTTGCCGTCGCCTATCTGATGCGTCCGATCGGCGCCGTGGTGTTCGGGCATTTCGGCGATCGGCACGGCCGGCGCGCGACGCTGCTGGCGTCGATGGCGCTGATGACGGTTGCCATGCTGCTGACGGCCATGCTGCCGACCGCATCGCAGGTCGGTCCGGTCGCGGGGCTCCTGCTGCTCGTCCTGCGCTGCGTCATGGGTTTTGCCGTGGGCGGGGAATATACCGGGGTTGTCGCCTATCTCCTGGAAGGGGCGGAGCCCCACCGGCGCGGCCTGGTGACGTCCATGGCCGCGGCGACGAGCGAGGTGGGCGGTCTGCTTGCCGCCGGGATGGCGGCGCTCACCGTCAGCCTCTTGCCTCCGTCCGCGCTCGACGATTGGGGCTGGCGGATTCCCTTCCTCTTCGGCGCGATGCTCGCCGGCCTGATCTTCGCCGCGCGTGCGGCCATGGGGGAATCGCCCGAGTTCGAGGCGCATCGCGCTGCTGGAACGCTCGTTCGCCGTCCGCTTCGCCATGCTGCGGCCCGCCATCGTGCCGGCATCATGCGCGGATTTGCGATCTCCGCCTTGGGATCGATCACTTACTATATCGGCATCACCTATGTGCCGGTCTATCTTTCCTCGATCGGCCGGCTGGACGAGGCGCAGGCCTTGCGGCTTGCAACAGTGGCTGCTGTCGCCGTGATCCTGGTGACGCCGCTGGTGGGCCTGCTTTCCGACCGGATGGGACGCCGGAAGGTGCTGGTCGGCCTTGCGGTCCTGGCGGTGGTCCTGCCCTATCCGTCCTTCCGGCTGTTCGCTAGCGCCGTCCCCGCCGCACCGTTTGGGGGAGCGCTGCTGCTCGCGGTGCTGGCCGGCGGGGTGAGCGCCGTCGGTGCCGTCGCCACTGCGGAGCAGCTGCCGGCCGAGGGTCGCCTGAGTGGCCTGGCACTGGGCGCTACCACGGCCACAGCGCTGTTCGGCGGCGTCGCGCCCTGGCTGGCCCAGATGGCGGTCGCCCGCATCGGCGCGTCCACCGCCCCCGCCGCGATGATCGCGCTCGTTGCTCTTGCGGCGCTTCCGCTGCTGCTTGCGCTCCCCGAGACGTTGCCGCGCAGAGCAAGCGATTGACCGTCGCGGCAGGAAGATGCGCAAGCGGGATGGGGGCGGGCGCCGTTGGTCAACTTCCGACCGTGGGCGTTCCTGCGCTTGAATTTCCACTTTTGCTGCACCTGCTCCCTCTAGCCATTCGCCGCCGGATCAAATACGACTGCCTTACACGACGCTCGATCGAGGAGGCGTGAGGGGAACAGGGATGAATCACGAAACGGAAACTTCTTCAAACCGCGCCGTAGAGGATGTCCTGGTCATCACGGATAATAACGAATTTCCCTCCGACATCCTATTTGTCGATGAGACTCAGTCGGATGATCTCGGTGACGTTGCGAATGCCCCGGAGGAGCAGAATTTTACTGTTCCGCCCCGTGAATTCATTATCGTTGCATTTCCGAATTATTCCAAAACTAACCCTTATCAGGATGGGCTATACAGTTCGTTCAAGGGTTCGGGAGAAGTGATATATGGCAGTATCGAAGAGGCGATCGGACTGCTCCAGGAACATGCAGGGAAGAACGTCCTCTTTCATCTGCACTGGCCCGAGCCGCTCTTCGCCGGCGTTCAGGACGATTTCGGCTATGAAGTCCGCGCCAGCGAATTCCTGAAGGCCGTCAGCCTGTTCCAGTCGATGGGCGGCATGTTCGTATGGACCATCCACAACCGCCTGTCGCACGACCGCCGCTATGGCGACCTGGAGCCGGCGTTCCTCCAGAAGCTGGCCCACGCCGCCAACAGCATTCACGTCCACAGCGAAGCGGCGATCCCGCAGATCAACGAATATTACGAGGTCGACCCGCGCAAGTGCATCGTCGTTCCGCATGGCAGCTATGAGGGTTATTACGGCCCCGCCTTCGACAAATATCAGTCCCGCGACATGCTCGGCCTCGCGCACGCGGAAAAGCTGCTGGTCTTCTTCGGCCAGCTGAGGCCCTACAAGGGCATCGACGAGCTGATACAGGCTTTCAACGCGGCCACGGCGGGCGACGATCATGTCCATCTGCTGATCGTGGGCAAGCCCATGTCGGGCTTCACCTCCGCCCAGGCGCGCATGATCGAGGAAAGTAATCCGCGCATCCACGTCCGCGAAGGGTTCGTGCCCGACAGCAAGATCCCGGTCATCGTCGGGGCCGCCGACCTCATGGTTCTTCCCTATCGGGAGATCCTCACCTCCGGCTCGATCATGCTCGCTGCGACCTATGGCAAGCCGGTGATCACGCCTCGCCTGCCCACGCTTGCCTTCGTCGGCGAGGAGTCGCTGGGCATCCAGTACGAGCCTGGCGTCGATGGCGCGCTGGAGCAGGCGATCCGGGAGGGCCTGGAACTCTCCAGCAAGGAAGCGCGCGCGATTTCCGCGAGCGCCACCCAGTTCGCCAGGCAGCATAGCTGGCCGGTCGTCAGCGACCTGTTCCAGGGCAAGATCGTCGAGACGCTGGTTCCGTCGGTCGAGACGGTCAAGGTCGGCCGCAAGAGCCGTGACGTGCAGGTCATCCGAAAGCCGGCGGAAGCGGGCTTCATCGGCATCGCCCTCGTCTACTACCACAGCTGGGAGGACATATCCCGGCTGCTCCCGACGATCCCGGCGGAGGTCGGCGGGAAGCCCGTGAAGATCTATCTCTTCGACAATTCCAGCCGCGGCAGGCCCAATTACAAGGTCGCGAACCTGTGCGACGTCTATGCCACCATGCAGGACAATATCGGTTACGCCGCCGCGAACAACATCCTGCTTTCAATGATCAAGGACGATGGGTGCGACTATGCGTTCGTCCTCAATCCCGACACGACGCTGGCGAAAGACACGCTGGACGTGCTGGTCGCCAACGCCAAGCCGGGTATAGTTCAATCGCCGCTGATCCTCGACGAGGACGGGACCATTTCCTATGGCGGCGGTCGCGTCCGCCACGATAATAGCGGCCAGATCCATGTCGAGCACCTGCTGGAGCGCGAGCAGAAGGGGGCCGCGCCCGTCGCGCCCTATTCCGTGCACGTGCTCAATGGCTGCGCGCTGTTCCTGCCCAGCGCCCTGCTCGACAAGATCGGCTACATCCCGGAGGATTATTTCCTCTATTATGAAGAGACCGACTGGTGCCTTTCCGCGAGGAAGAAGGGCGCCAAGCTGATCGTCGAGCCGAGGGCGACGATCACCCATCACAAGCGGTCCAAGGCGGGCGACTTCCCGTCGATCCACTACACCTATTATCTGCTGCGCAACAAATTCAATTTCAGCAGGACGTGGAATCGGAAGGGTTCGCCGCTCGACCTGGAAGAGATCGCCCGCGATACCACGGTCAATTTCGTGTCCGCCTGGCGGGAGAAGCTGGCCAAGACCTATCCGCAACTGATCCCAGTGTTCGAACGCTGCGTGCAGGCCGCGTTCGAGGACGGAAAGGCTGGGGTCAAGGGAAGGATCGACCTTGCCGCCCGGATCGACGCAGTGCCCATGCCGGACCTGCCGGTGAGCCACGGCCGCATCGACAAGGTGGACAAAAGATCGCTCAGCGGATGGTTCTGTCAGCGGACCGCCGATGCAGACAGCTGGGAAAAATCCTCCGCCTGGCTGTTCCGGAACGGCAGCCCGCTTTCGCCGATCGAGCCCACATCCCTCAGGCACGACGTCGCGGGAGCTGGCTACAGCAACGAAAGCGGTTTCTCGCTCAACATCCCCCGTTCGGAGGATGGCGAACAGCATCAATATGAGATCAGGATGACGTCCGACGGACGAAAGCTAGCGACGTCGGTCGCCGTCAAGCAGGACGTGTGGCCGCTCATCGTCGAAACCAACTTCGCCCGCAAGCCAAAGCTGCGCTCGTTCCTCGAGAACATCGCCGATGGCCAGATCACCGGCTGGGCAGCAGACCTGGAGCATCCGGACGTCGGCATCCGGCTGGACGTCTATGTGAGCGGCCAGCTGCTGTGCGCCAATGTGCTCAGCTCCAACTTCCGGCAGGACCTCAAGAGCGCGGGGATCGGAGACGGCCGCCACGCCTTCGCGCTCCGCGTTCCGAACGAAATCCTGCTGCGCAGTGACGTCGATATCGAGATCCGACTGGCCGGGTCGCGCGAGACGTTGCAGAGGAAGACGGTCAAGGTCGTCAATGACTCGCGCGGTTTCTCGACCGCGTTCGACATGGATAAGTTCTTCCGCTGGGCCTATATCGAGGAACGGATGGCCGCAGGCCATTCGGAAAACGCGACCAAGCTGCTCCACCAGTTCGAGATGGAGAAGCTGCGCCGGCTGTCGCTGTGCGACGACAGGATGGAAGGCCCGCTGGCTTCGGTCATCATGCCAGCCTTCAACCGAGAAACGGTGATCGCGGACTCCATCAATTCGGTGCTGCAGCAGAGCTACGGCAATTTCGAGCTTCTGATCATCGATGACGGGAGCAAGGACAACACCGCGGCCGTGGTGGAAACCTTCACCGACGAACGGATCAGGTTCATCCGGCTGGAACAGAATGCGGGCGTGTCGGCCGCGCGCAACGTCGGGCTGGAGCACGCGACGGGCGACATCATCACCTATCTGGATTCGGACAATATCTGGGATTCCGATTTCCTGAAGATCATGGTCAACGCGCTTGTCGCCAACTCGACCTATGAGTGCGCCTATGCCGGGCAGGTGATCTATCAGGTCGTCCCCACCATGGGAGGCGAAAGCTACAAGGCCGAGCACCGCGCCATGCGCTTTGCGCCGTTCAACCGCAGCCGGATGGAGGAGCGGAACTTCATCGATCTCAATGTCTTCGTCCACAAACGCTTCCTGTACCGCTCGCTCGGCGGCTTCGACACCAGTCTGCGGCGCCTGGTCGATTGGGATCTCATCATGCGCTATACGCAGGACAATGTCCCGCTGATGGTTCCCTGCCTGCTGAGCAACTATTTCATCGGCAAGACGGACAATCAGATTACATCGGTCGAGGATTTCAACAGCAATCGGGCGGCGTTGAAGATTCGGTCCCCGATCAAGCTGCTGAGCCAGGTCCCCGCTACGCCCGAACTGCTGAACATTCTGGTGTCTTGCGGTTCCCGGGAAGAAATGGAAGCATGGGTGGTGGCGAACGCCAGGCTGCTGCGCTCCACGACCGGTATCGTGTCAGCCGTCTGGCTGGAGGAGGGCGTCGCTCACGCCGTCGCGATGGACGCGGCCGACTGGCCGGGTCGGATCCTGACAGACGAAGACGTGCGGATCGTGGAACGCCCCACGGACGTGCTGCTGGAGGCCTTTGCCGTGAGGCCGAGCGCCGATCTGCTGCTGACCAGCGGACACTACGCGGTCGGCGGGAACTGGCATTCGGTGATCAACAAGGCGCAGAGTTCCGGCAATGTGCTGGCGATCACCGGTCGCGTCTATGGCAAGCCGAAAAGCTCTCGCTTCGGCAGCATCTATAGCGACGTCGTGCCCCGCATGGTGGCGGGGCATGTCGAATCCTGGTCGATCAATTCCCGGATCCAGGGTCAGGTGACTCGCAGCATCCCGCGCGACTACCTCTTCGTCGGCAGGGAACGCACCTCGCCGTTCCTTCAGGCCGCGACACTGGCCAGCGATATCGACGCGATGCTGGACATCGTGTTCGGCTTTGCCGGCATGACGGGCGACAGGTTTATCTATACGCCAGAACTGGTGGGATGCGAATATGGGGAGATCCCGAACTTCATCCTGGGTTGAGGGCACTTGCGGGAGGCGGCCAGCCGCCGCCTGCATCGCCGGGGCCGCTAGGGATATTTACGGATAGGGCCTTGGGCGTCCGCGCGTCATTCAGCGCGCATGGACATGAAGTTTGATCTGGCGCAAATCGCGCCGCCTCCCCACGTCGCCTTTCCCATGAGTGCGCCGATGCGTGCCTGCGCCGCCGGGTCCTGCGACCAGTGCGGGGTGCGCGATCGCGCGATCTGCGCCGACCTGCCGTCGGGAGATCGAGAGGCGCTGAGCCAGATCGGCCGGCGCGTGGCCCTGCGCGCGGGGCAGACGGTGATGTGGGAAGGCGACGACAGCATGGTTGTCGCCAATGTGATCGAGGGGACGCTGAAGCTGTCCACTTCCCTGGGCGACGGGCGCGAGCAGATCGTCGGCGTCGTCTATCCGTCGGATTTCATCGGCCGCCCGTTCGGCACGCTGACGCCGCACAGCGTGACGGCTCTCACCGACGCGCGGCTCTGCCTCTTTCCGCGCCGCGCCTTCGACGGCTTTGCCCGCAGCCATGGGGCGTTGCAGCACCGGCTTCTCGCAAGGACGCTCGACGACCTAGACCGCACCCGCGCCTGGATGCTTCTGCTCGGCCGGAAGAGCGCGCGGGAGAAGGTGGCGACCTTCCTGCTCGACATGGGCCGTCGCTTGCCCATCGATCGGGACGGCACGATCGAGCTGCCGCTTTCCCGCCAGCAGGTCGCCGATATCCTGGGTCTCACCATCGAGACCGTTTCGCGCCAGATGAACGAGATGAAGCGCCTGGGCGTCATCGCCCTGCCGGGCCGGCGCGGCGTTCGGCTGATCGACGCGGTTGCCCTGGAGGCGATGGCCGGGGGCGATTGAACCTCGGCCGCGCGATCTCCGGGCGCCCTACGGATTATCCCCTAAAGACCCCGGCCCGGCGCTTTGACAGAGGTCAATGCAGGGGGACGGCACCGGCCGCAGTGGTGCCGCCAAGCCTTTGACGGGGAATTTACATGGAAAGACTGGTTCTGAGGACGGGCAGCTGGTTCGCGCTCGCACTCGCGGCCTTCGCGGCGGCGGTGGCGGCGGCGGACTCCGGCTTTGCCGTCCATATGGGGATCGTCAGCGCTGCCGCGCTGCTGGTCGCGGTCCTGACGATGCGCGGCGCGGACTATGCCGGCATCGCGCGCGGATGGCTGAAGATGCCCGCCGACGAAGGGCGCTATTATGACGACGTGATCCGCTGGGGCGTGATCGCCACGGTGTTCTGGGGCCTCGCGGGCTTTCTCGCCGGGCTTTACATCGCTTTGCAGCTCGCCTTCCCGGCGCTGAACCTGGGCCTTGAATATACCAGCTTCGGGCGGCTGCGGCCGCTGCACACCTCCGCGGTCATCTTCGCCTTCGGCGGCAATGCGCTGATCGCCACCAGCTTCTACGTCGTCCAGCGCACCTGCCGCGCCCGGCTGTTCTCGCCCGCGCTCGCGAACTTCGTCTTCTGGGGCTACCAGCTTTTCATCGTGCTGGCCGCCACCGGCTACCTCATGGGCATCACCGAGGGCCGCGAATATGCCGAGCCCGAATGGTATGTCGACCTGTGGCTGACCATCGTCTGGGTCGCCTATCTCGTGGTCTTCGGCGGCACGATCCTGAAGCGCAGCGAGCCGCACATCTATGTGGCGAACTGGTTCTACCTCAGCTTCATCCTGACGATCGCGATGCTGCACATCGTCAATAACCTGACGGTGCCGGTCAGCTTCCTGGGCTCCAAGAGCTACAGCGCCTTCGCCGGCGTGCAGGACGCCCTGACCCAGTGGTGGTACGGCCATAATGCGGTGGGCTTCTTCCTGACCGCCGGCTTCCTCGCCATGATGTATTATTTCGTGCCCAAGCAGGCCGAGCGGCCGGTCTACAGCTATCGCCTGTCGATCATCCACTTCTGGTCGCTGATCTTCCTCTATATCTGGGCGGGTCCGCACCACCTGCATTACACCGCGCTGCCCGACTGGGCGCAGACGCTGGGCATGGTCTTCTCGATCATGCTGTGGATGCCGAGCTGGGGTGGCATGATCAACGGCCTGATGACGCTGAATGGCGCCTGGGACAAGATCCGCACCGACCCGATCATCCGCATGATGGTGATGGCGCTCGCCTTTTACGGCATGTCGACCTTCGAAGGCCCGATGATGTCGGTGAAGGCGGTCAACAGCCTTTCGCACTATACCGACTGGACCATCGGCCATGTCCATTCCGGCGCGCTCGGCTGGAACGGCATGATCACCTTCGCCTCGCTCTACTATCTCGCCCCGCGCCTGTGGAAGCGCGAGCGGCTCTATTCGCTGCGCCTCGTCAACTGGCACTTCTGGCTCGCGACGGTGGGTATCGTCCTCTACGCCGCGTCGATGTGGGTCGCGGGCATCATGCAGGGGCTGATGTGGCGCGAATATGGGTCGGACGGCTATCTGGTCTACGCCTTCTCGGAAGTCGTGAGCGCCATGCTGCCCATGTACCTGATCCGCGCGGCCGGTGGCCTGCTCTACCTGTCGGGCGCGATCATCATGGCCTGGAACATCGGCCGTACCATCGCCGGCAGCCCGCTGCGCGTGGAGAAGCCGATGCACGACGCGGCATACGACCCGGCGGTCGACAAGCCGCTGATCGCCCAGCCCGTTTAAGGAGACGCCCTCATGGCATCCCGTTTTTTCGACCATGGCAAGCTCGAGCGCAACGTCTCGCTGCTCGGCATCGCCGCTCTGATCGTCGTCGCCATCGGCGGCATCGTGGAGATCGCGCCCCTCTTCTGGATCGACAACACGATCGAGAAGGTGGAGGGGGTGCGTCCCTACACGCCGCTGGAGCTGGCGGGGCGCAACATCTACATTCGCGAAGGCTGCTACAATTGCCACAGCCAGATGATCCGCCCCTTCCGGGACGAGACCGAGCGCTACGGTCATTACAGCCTCGCTGCCGAGAGCATGTACGACCATCCTTTCCAATGGGGGTCGAAGCGTACCGGGCCGGACCTCGCCCGCGTGGGCGGTCGCTATTCGGACGAATGGCATGTCCAGCACCTGAAGGATCCGCGCGCGGTGGTGCCGGAATCGATCATGCCCACCTATCCCTTCCTCGCGGAGCGCGACCTGAAGGCGGGCGACATGGCCGCGCACCTGACGGCGCTGTCCGATGTCGGCGTGCCCTATAGCAAGGATGACGTGGCCAAGGCGAATGCCGACCTCACGGCCCAGGCCGACCCGACAGCCGACGCCGCCGACCTGCTGAAGCGCTACCCCAAGGCGCAGGTGCGCGATTTCGACGGCGACCCGAACAGGCTGACCGAGATGGACGCGCTGGTCGCCTATCTCCAGATGCTGGGGACGCTGGTCGACGTGAATGCCGCCGAGCCGCAGGAGGTGGAGCGATGAGTAGCTATGACACGCTGCGGCATTTCGCCGACAGCTGGGGGCTGGTGTTCATGGGGGCGAGCTACCTCGTCCTGGTGGGCTGGCATTTCCTGCCGCGTGGCCGCGCGCACAGCCGCGCCGCCGCCACGATGATCTTCAAGGACCGCGATGAGACGGAGGCCGATCATGGCTGACGACAAGCATATCGACGCCGCCACGGGCACGGAGTTCAAGGGCCACGAATGGGACGGCATACGCGAACTGGATACGCCGCTGCCGCGCTGGTGGCTGTGGACCTTCTATGCCACCATCCTCTTCGCGATCGCCTATACCATCGCCTATCCCGCCTGGCCGATGATCCACGGCGCCACGCGGGGCATGCTCGGCTGGTCGAGTCGGGGCGCTCTGGACAAGGAACTGGCCGCGCGCGAGGCGCAGGTGGCGCCGATCCGCAAGGCGATCGCCGAAACGCCGGTCGAGGCGCTCCCCGGCAAGCCGCAGTTGATGCAGGCGGCGGTCGAGGGCGGACGCGCCGCCTTCCGCGTGCATTGCGTGCAGTGCCACGGTTCGGGCGCGGCGGGGTCGAAGGGCTATCCCAACCTCAATGACGACGACTGGCTGTGGGGCGGTGACCTTGCGACGATCGAGAAGACGATCTTCGATGGCGTGCGCAATCCCGACCATGCGGCGACCCGCATGTCGCAGATGCCCGCTTTCGGCCGGGACCAGTTGCTGACCGCGGCGCAGGTGGACGATGTCGTCGCCTATGTCCGCACGATCAGCCGGCAGGATCGGCTGGGCGCGGCGGCGCAGCGCGGCGCAAAGTTGTTCGCCGACAATTGCGCCGTCTGCCATGGTCCCGCCGGCCACGGCAATCGCGCGCTGGGTGCGCCCAACCTGACCGACGGCATCTGGCTCTATGGCGGCGACGCCGACACGATCCACCAGACCGTATGGAACAGCCGCCAGGGCGTGATGCCCCGCTGGGGCGACAAGCTCGACAAGGCAACCGTCCGCATGCTCGCCGCTTATGTCCACAGCCTCGGCGGGGGCGAGGCGGCGCCTGTCGTGGCGACGGCCAAAGGGGCGGGCGATGCGGGGCGCTGAGCCGTTCCTTCCCTGGAAGGGGAGGTGGCAGGGCGAAGCCCTGACGGAGGGGTGTCCCGCCGTCGAGAGGGTGACACCCCTCCACCACCCGCTTCGCTGGTTGAATGGAGTCACATGCCTCCATTCAACCCCCTCCCCCTGTGGGGGAGGAACAGGCGAGCACATCCCATCATGCTGATGCCCGCCGGCTCTTCCGACCTCTATGAAAGGCGCAAGGGCGTCTATCCCAAGGCGGTGGACGGCTTCTATCGCCGCCTCAAATGGGCGGTGATGGTGGTGACGCTTACCATCTACTGGGTGACGCCGTGGCTGCGCTGGGATCGCGGACCCTATGCGCCCGACCAGGCGGTGCTGATCGACCTCGCCCACCGGCGCTTCTACATGTTCGCGATCGAGATCTGGCCCCAGGAATTCTATTATGTCGCGGGCCTGCTCATCATGGCGGGGGTGGGTCTGTTCCTCGTCACCTCGGCGGTGGGGCGCGCCTGGTGCGGCTATGCCTGCCCGCAGACGGTGTGGACCGACCTGTACCAGCATGTCGAACGCTTCATCGACGGCGACCGCAACGCGCAGATCCGGCTGGCGAAGGCGCCCTGGACCCCGGCGAAGGTGGCGAGGCGCCTGCTCAAATGGAGCGTCTGGCTGGCCATCGCCTTCCTGACGGGTGGCGCCTGGATTTTCTATTTCGCCGATGCGCCGACGCTCCAGCAGCAGTTCTGGACAGGCACCGCCGCGCCCGTCGCCTATGCGACGGTCGGCGTGCTGACCGCCACCACCTTCGTCCTGGGCGGCTTCATGCGCGAGCAGGTGTGCATCTATATGTGCCCTTGGCCGCGCATCCAGACCGCGATGCTGGACGAGAAGTCGCTGGTCGTCACCTACAAGGACTGGCGTGGGGAGAAGCGCGGCAGCCTGAAGAAGGCGGAGGCGCATCCGGGCGATTATGGCGACTGCATCGACTGCAACCAATGCGTCGCCGTATGCCCGACCGGCATCGACATCCGCGAAGGGCCGCAGATCGGCTGCATCACCTGCGCGCTGTGCATCGACGCCTGCGACAAGGTCATGGCGCAGGTCGGTCGCCCGCGCGGCCTGATCGACTATTGCACCGAGGACGATGCGGAGGCGGAGAGGAAGGGGGCAGCGCCCCGCCCGGTGCTGAGGACGCTGCTGCGTCCCCGCACCATCGCCTATTTCACGCTCTGGTGCGGGATCGGCCTTGCCATGCTGTTCGCGCTCGGCGCCCGCACCCGCATAGAGATCAGCGCGCAGCAGGACCGCAATCCCATTGCCGTGCGCCTGTCCGACGGCATGGTCCGCAACGCCTATACGGTGAAGCTGCGCAACATGGAGGCGCGGCCCCGCCCGATGGCGGTGACGGTCGAGGGGCTGCCGGGCGCGCGCCTCTGGACCGACGCCATGACCCGCGACGAGGCTCGTCCCGTTCTCGCGGCGACAGTCCCCGCCGACAGCGTCGCCAAATTGCGCCTGTTCATCGCCCTGCCGGGCGCCGGGCCGCAGCGCCAGGACTTCCGCTTCGCCGTTCGCGCCACCGACCGCGAGGGCGGCGGCGACAGCGAGCCCGCCCGTTTCGAAAGGCCCCAATGATGTCCAACAGCCTTCCCGCGCGCCGCTTCACCGGCTGGCACATGACCGCGATCCTGGTCGCTTTCTTCGCGGTGGTGATCGCGGTCAACATGCTGATGGCGACGGTGGCCGTCCGTTCCTTCGGAGGCACGGTGGTAGAGAACAGCTATGTCGCCAGCCAGCGCTTCAATGGCTGGCTGGCCGCCGCACGGATGCAGGACCGGCTGCGCTGGAAGGACGATGTAGTGACCGATAGCGTGCGCCACGTCGTGCTGATTCTGGACGATGAAGCCGGCGCGCCGGTCCGGGGCGGGACGGTGAAGGCGCTGGCGCAGCATCCGCTCGGCCGGGCCGCCGACATTCCGCTCGCCTTCCAGGAGACCGCTCCGGGCCGCTATGTCAGCGTGACGGGCTTGCCGGCGGGTCGCTGGCGTGTTCGCCTCGACGTGCGGCACGGCGGCGGCGAACAGCATCTGCTGCGGGAGGTCGACTGATGGCGACCCGGGCGCTTCTCCCCGAACCGGAACCGCGGGTCGATACGCGCGAGAGCCTGCTCGCCGTCCCCGGCATCCACTGCGCGGGTTGCATGGCGAAGATCGAGAATGGCCTGCCGAGGGTGACCGGGATTGAATCCGCCCGCGTCAACATGGATGCGAAGCGCGTCGCGATCCGGCATGATCCGGCGCTGAGCCCGCCCGAGCTCAAGGCGGCGCTGGCCCGCCTCGGTTTCGAGGCGGAGCCGCTCGCTGACCCGGGCGTCGACGTTGCGGCGGCGGAGAACCGGTCGCTGCTCCGCGCGCTTGCCGTCGCCGGCTTCGCGGCGATGAACATCATGCTGCTGTCGGTTTCGGTCTGGTCGGGCGCGGAAGGTGCCACGCGCCAGATGTTCCACTGGCTCTCCGCGCTGATCGCGCTGCCGACCGTCGCCTATGCCGGCCTGCCCTTCTTCCGTTCCGCCTGGGCGGCGCTGCGGCAGAGGCGTACGAACATGGACGTGCCGATCAGCATCGGCGTGCTGCTGACGACGGGGATGAGCCTCTACGAGACCGCGACGGGCGGCGCCCATGCCTGGTTCGACGGGGCGGTGATGCTGCTTTTCTTCCTGCTCGCTGGGCGCTGCCTCGACGGCCTGATGCGCAGCCGCGCGCGGGCCGGCGTCGCGGCGCTGCTCAAGCAGACCGCGCCGGGCGCGCTGGTGCTGGACGGGACGGGACAAAGTCGCTGGACGAAGGCGGATGCGCTTCGTCCGGGCATGCGGATGCTGGTCGCTGCGGGGGAGCGGCTGGCAGCGGACGGGCGCGTGCTGTCGGGGGACAGCGGTCTGGACATTTCGTTCCTGACCGGAGAAAGCGCGCCCGTCCGTGTCCGCACCGGCGATGCCGTGCAGGCCGGCGCCCTCAACGTCGCCGCTCCCTTGACGGTCGAGGTGACGGCGGCGGGCGCCGACACGGTGATCGCCGACATCGCAAGGCTGATGGAGGAGGCGGGGCAGGGCAAGTCGCGCTATGTCCGCCTCGCCGACCGCGCCGCGCGCTGGTATGCGCCCTGCGTGCACCTGCTCGCTGCCTTGTCCTTCGCCGGCTGGATGATCGCCGGGGCGGGCCTGCACCAGTCGCTACTGATCGCGGTGGCGGTGCTGCTCATCACCTGTCCCTGTGCGCTTGGCCTCGCCGTGCCGGCCGCGCAGGTCGTCGCGTGCGGCGCGCTGATGCGGCAGGGCGTGCTGGTGAAAGATGGGTCCGCGCTGGAGCGGCTCGCCGAAACCACCGAGGCCGTGTTCGACAAGACCGGCACGCTGACCCTCGGCCGGCCGGTGCCGCGCCATCTCGATCGGCTGGATGCGGAGGACCGCTCCATCCTGCTTGCGCTGGCACAGGCCAGCCGCCACCCGCTCAGCACCGCGCTGCGCCAGGCGCTCGAGGCGCAGGGCGTGCGCCCCGCCGCGCTCGGCGCGATCCGCGAGGTGCCGGGCGAGGGCCTGTTCGCCGAGCATAGCGGCGTGCCCGTCTCGCTGGCCCGGCCGCGCAGCCTCATCACCCTGTTCGAGCTGGCGAGCGAATATCGCCATGGCGCCGACGTGCATCTGCTGCCCTTCACCGACGCGATCCGTCCCGATGCGGCCGAAACGCTGGCGGCGCTGCGCAGCGCTGGTCTCAAGACCCTGATCGCCAGTGGCGACCGGCCGGAGGCGCTGGAGGAGATCGCCCGCGCGACCGGCACGACCGCGATCGGTCGCCTGCGCCCCGCGGACAAGCTGGCGCTGATCGACCGGCTGAAGGCGCAGGGTCAGAAGGTGCTGATGGTCGGCGACGGGCTCAACGATGGACCCGCGCTTGCTGCCGGCCATGCCAGCATGGCGCCCGCATCGGCGAGTGATGCCAGCCAGCTTACCGCCGATATCGTCTTCCTGGGGGACCGGCTGGCCCCGGTCGCGATCGCACTGCGCGCCGCTCGGCGCACGGTGCGGGTGGTGAAGCAGAATTTCGCGCTCGCCATCGGCTACAACGCGCTGGCCGTGCCGCTGGCCATAGCGGGGAAGGTGACGCCGTTGGTCGCCGCCGTCGCCATGTCACTGTCTTCGCTGGTGGTGATCGCCAATGCGTTGCGGCTGAAGGGGGCCGCGAAATGACCGGCCTCACCTTGCTCATCCCGCTGGCGCTGGGTTGCGGTCTGATGGGTCTTGCCGCCTTTTTCTGGGCGATGCGCAGCGGCCAGTTCGACGACATGCAGGGCGCCGCCATGCGGATGCTGGACGACGGCGAGGAGGGGTGAGGCCCTTCCCCGACGGGGAAAGGCTCTGACGGCTTATTCCCCCGCCCAGTCCGGCACCTTCTTGGTGCGCGCGAGGAAGTCGGCCACGCCGCGGCGGAAGTCGGCGCTGCCATAGACCTCGGCGATCAGGTCCTCCACATCCGGCAGGGCGCCGAAAGTCATGCGGCGGATCATCTCCTTGGTCGCGCGGGTGGTGAGGGGCGCATTCTCCGCTGCGCGCACGGCCAGCGCATCGGCCTCCGCATCCAGTGCCTCGCGCTCGACGATGCGCAGCAGGAAGCCGCTGTCGAGCAGTTCCTGCGCGGTCAGCATCTCACCCAGCAGCACCATGCGCTTGGCGCGCTGCACGCCGACGGCGCCGCCGATCCGGGCGACGCTGGCGGCCGACAGGCAGTTGCCGATGGTGCGGCCGATCGGCGATCCGAAGCGGGCGTCGCGCGTGGCGATGCGGAAGTCGCAGGCCGACGAGATGTTGATGCCGCCGCCCACGGCCCATCCCTCCACCACCGCGATGGTGGTGCAGGGGATCGCGTCGATCGCGCCCATGCAGTCATCGATGTCGCGCTCATAGTCGACGCCCTGCTGCCCGGTCTCGTAGTCGGCGAACTTCGTGATGTCAGTGCCGGAAATGAACGCCTTGCCGCCGACGCCGCGGAACACGGCGACGCGAATGGCGCGATCCGACGCGATGTCGCGGGCGGCATCGCGCAGGTCGTGCCACATCTGGCTGGTCAGCGCATTGTGCGCCGCCGGGTTGTGGAACTGGATATGCGCCTGGTTGCCGCGCTTCTCGTAGATCAGCCGCGCATCGCTCATTCGGCGGGTTCCTTCGCCGGCAGCAGGCCCTGTTCCACCAGTTCCTGCCGGATCGCGTCGCCATGCTCGTTCAGCAGCGGCGGTGGCATGCGCACCTGCTGCGGCGTCCCGCGCATCTTGACCGGGAAGCCCAGCGCCTTGAATTCGCCCTCGACCGGGTGCGGCACCATCTGCACCATGTCGCGCGCAACGGCCTGCTCGCTCGTCACCGCCTCGCCATAGTCGAGGATCGGTGCGGCGGGGACGCCGGCGGCCAGCAGGGCGTCGATCCACTCCTGCTTGGTGCGGGTGAGGAAGGTCGGCGCCAGATCCTCGATCAGTGCGATGCGGTTCGCCACGCGCGCCGCATTGGTGGAATAGCGCGGATCGTCCTGAAGCTCCGGACGGCCCAGCACCTGGAGGAAGGTGAGCCACAGGCCCTGGTTGGCCGCGCCGATCACGAACCAGCCGTCGGATGCCTGCACCGCCTGATAGGGCGCGGACATGCGGTTGGCCGAACCGATCGGCGTGGGGGACTTGCCGGTGCCCCACAATTCGGTCGTCTCCCAGATGGAAAGGCCCATGGCGGCTTCCAGCAGGGAGGCGTCGATATACTGTCCCTGGCCGCTCTTTTCCCGGCCGATGATCGCCGACAGGATGGCATAGGCGGAAAAGAGCCCGGCGCCCAGGTCCGCCACCGCGATGCTGTTCTTCGCCGGTTCCATGCCGGGGAAGCCGTTCGAGCTCAGAATGCCCGACATGGCCTGCGCGATCAGGTCGAAACCGGGACGCTGCGACCAGGGCCCGGTCTGGCCGAAACCCGAAATACTGGCATAGACGAGACGGGGGTTGATCTTCGACAGCGTGTCGTAGTCGATGCCCAAGCGCCCGGCGACGCCGGGACGGGCATTTTCCACGAGGACGTCGGCCGTCTTCACCAGCGCATAAAGCACTTCGCGATCGGCGTCGTCCTTCAGATTCAGGGTGATGCTGCGCTTGTTGCGGTTCAGTGCGAGGAAGCCGGGGCTGTCTTCCCCCTTCAGGCGAAACCCCATAGAATGCCGGGTCGAGTCGCCGGTCTTGGGCGGTTCGATCTTGATGACATCGGCGCCCATGTCGCCCAGCAACATGCAGCAGAATGGCCCGGCCATGACCTGCGATATATCGAGCACGCGGATACCAGCCAGCGGCAGCGTCGCCATATTCCTTCTCCCTACATGCGCCAGCACGGCGTCAAATTCGGCCACGGATCATATTGTATATGATTTGACGCTCTGCTAGCATCCGCGCGGCAAAAGAACAACCGGCCTCGTTCATTCCGTGCGCGGCCGTATGACGGAGAGGCAATTCCTTGAAAGGACTATTTGCAATTCGCCGGTCCTCCGCACTGGCGTCCTTGGTCTCCATCGCTGCGATTTCAGCCCCGGGGGGCGCGGCACCTTCCGCCAATGACTGGGCCAGCTATGCGCTCGACCCGGGCGGTGCCCGGCATTCGCCGCTGAAGGAGATCACGCCGCAAAATGTCGGCACGCTGCGCAAGGCCTGGACCTATCACATGCGGCCGGCCGGGCAGACGGCGGACGTCAGCATGATCCCGCCCGAAGCGCGCGGCCGCTTCGCCACCGGCTTTTCCGCTTCGGAAGCGACACCGCTGGTGGTGAACGGCGTCATGTACCTCTCGACTCCCTATAACCGCGTCGTGGCGCTGGACGCCGCGACGGGACAGGAAAAGTGGGTCCATGTCCTGGAGAATCGCGACCAGGCGCCGACGCGCGGCGTGGCCTACTGGCCCGGTTCCAAGGGCACCAAGCCCCGGATCTTCTTTGGCACGCGGTCGGGCAAGCTGATCGCGCTCGACGCCGCCACCGGCAAGCCGATCGCCGAGTTCGGCGAGGCAGGCACGGTGAACCTGAAGACGCCGGAGGTCATGAACGGCCTCAAGGTGGCGCCGCTCGGCATGAGCAGCCCGCCGGCGATCTACAAGGATCTGGTCATTACTGGATCGCGCGTGCAGGAAATGCCCGTGAAGGGCGCGGCGGGCGACGTCCGCGCCTGGGACGCGCGCACCGGCAAGCTCGTCTGGACCTTCCACACCATTCCCCGTGACGGCGAGCCGGGTGCCGATACCTGGGAGCCGGGCAGCCGGGAAGGCCGTTCGGGTACCAACGTCTGGACCTTCGTCCAGGTGGACGAGAAGCGGGGCATCGCCTACTTGCCGATCGGCGCGCCGACCTTCGACCGCTGGGGCGGGGACCGCAAGGGCACAAACCTCTATTCCAATTCCGTCGTTGCCGTCGACGCGGCCACCGGCAAATATCTCTGGCATTTCCAGACCATCCACCACGACATCTGGGACGTCGACCTGCCGACGCTCACCCTGATCGACATCCAGAAGGGCGGGCGGACCGTCCCGGCGCTGGTCGCGATGAACAAGATGGCGATCATGTTCATCCTCGACCGCGTGACCGGCAAGCCGCTGTTCGACGTGAAGGAAGTGCCGGTGCCGACCGACACGGACATCCCCGGCGAGCAGCCCTGGCCGACCCAGCCGATGCCGGTGGCGCCGCCGCCGCTCACCCGCCTGTCCTACGAGGCGACGGACCTGCTGGACGCGACGCCGGAACTGAAGGCGAAGTGCGAAAAGGTCGTGCGCGACCTGAATATCACGCCGAGCAAGATGTTCCAGCCGCTGCGGGCGGACAGCGCCGTCAATTTCTTCCCGGGCAGCCTGGGTGGCAGCGATTGGGGCGGCGGCACGTTCGACCCCAAGCTGGGGCTCTACATCATCAACATCAACGAACTGGCGAGCCCGCAGCAGCTGGCCAAGCAGCCGGACGGCACTTGGGGCATGAAGGCGGGCTATGCCTATTTCGCCGACATGGAGAGCGGCATTCCCTGCCACAAGCCGCCATGGGGCGAACTGGTCGCGGTGGATGTCGTGAAGGGCACCGTGGCCTGGCGCCGGCCGCTCGGCACCTCACCGGTGCCCGAACTTCCCGATGCGGGCATCACCAGCGCAGGCGGGCCGATCTCGACCGCCACCGGCGTCACCTTCATCGGCGGGACGAAGGACAGCCGCATGCGCGCCTTCGACACGAAGACCGGCAAGCTGCTGTGGGAAACCCAGCTGCCTGCCTCCAGCTACGGCGTGCCGATGACCTATGGCGTGGGGAAACGCCAGATGGTGGCAGTCGTCGCGACAGGGGGATTTGCCTTTACACCCGCCACCAGTGACGAGGTGGTGGCCTATTCGCTGCCCTGAGGAATTTCGATGCGTAAGCTAGCCATTGCCGTTTCCCTGTTTGCCGTCCCGCTGATCGGGGCGGGTGCCTTCGCCCAGGACGCCGCCGCCCCCGCTGCGGCATCCGCTACGCCCGCCGCTCCGCCGCCGGGGCCGGGACTGGACCTGATCAACGAGCGGTGCGGCTTCTGTCACACCATCGGCCAAGTCTTCCAGAAGCGCCGCACGCCGGCCGACTGGAGTGCGACGGTGCAGGGCATGGCCGACCGCGGCGCCGAGGTTTCGCCGGAAGAGATCAAGACGATCACTGACTATCTGGCGAAGAATTATGCTGCGGCCGACGGCGCGCCAGCCGGGGGCGCTCCGGGAGCGGGACGCTAGTCTCGATCTGGTTCTGCGTCCCCGATCGAGGATCAGGCGGGCGGTGGAAACCGCCCGCCTTTTCCTTTATTCAGCGTTGACGTGGAGGGGCAGCATGCCCTTCACCTTGCTGTGCAGGCGATAGATGCTGGTGCTGCCGGTGATGTAGACGGTATGACCGTCCTCCGCGAAGGCGAGGTTGGCGGCGACCTCCGGCAGCTTGATCTGGCCCAGCACCTTGCCCTGCGGGGTGACGATGCGAATGCCGCCGGGACCGGTCATCCAGATATTGCCTGCGCTGTCCACCTTCAGCCCATCGGGGCCACCCCGGCCCGAACCGGGGGGGAAGCGGATCACCTCGCGCGGCGCGGACAGCTTGCCGTCCGGCCCCACCTGATAGGCGCGGATATACATTTCGGGCCCGTAATTGCCGACATAGAGCGTCTTGAAATCGGGCGAGAAGCCGATGCCGTTGGGCAGCGTCATGTCGGTGATGACCGGTTCCAGCTTGCCGTCGGCATAGCGGAACACCGCGTTGAACGGCAACTCCTTCGCCGGATCCTTGTCCATGCCGTTGAACAGGCCGAAGGGCGGGTCGGTGAACCACAGCGCGCCGCTCTGGTCATAGATCAGGTCGTTGGGGCTGTTCAGCCGCTTGCCCTGATAGTCCGACAGGAAAGGCTGGATCGAAAGATCCTTGTTCACCCTGACGATCCTGCGCGCGCCCATCTGGGTCATCAGCACCGTGCCGTCGGGCGCCGGGACCATGCCGTTGGAGCCGATGCTGGCGCCCTGCGGCGGATTGGGCAGGCCGCCGGAGTTGGCGATCAGCTCCTGGACCTCACCCTGCGGGGTCACGGATCGCATCTTGTCGCCCGTGACGTCGGAGAACCAGAGCTTCCCGCCATGCCACAGCGGCCCCTCGGTGAAGCTGAAGCCGGTGGCCACGCGCTCGATCGAAGTGCCGGGCGCAATCACGGCGTCCAGCGCCGGATCGAGCCGCTCGACGGAAGGGGCGGCGGGTGGCGTGGATGGCGGCTGGGCCATGAGCGGCGCACAGGCTACACCCAGCGAAGCGGCAAGCAGGACGGCGCGGAATCGAGTCAGCATTGCATTTCCCCCATCATGGGTTGCGTGTTGGAAAACCGATCTTGGGACGCGGCGTCAGGTCTCTGCGGGCCAGCGCGTCCCGTTTGTTCAACGGCGCGGACGCATGCGCGCGTCCGCCTCGGCGCGGTAGCGCGCCTTCGCGGCGAGATCGCGCGCGATGCCGAGCACCATCAACTCCAGCGGCTTGTCGCCAGTCTGCCGGATGGCCCGCGCCTCGCCCAGGTCCACCGGTATGGCGTCGCCTTCCTTGATCGCGGCCTTCTCGCTGCCGACCGTGACCTCGCCCGCACCCGACATCACATAATAGACCTCGCTCATGTCGGGCTGGGTGCGGCTGTCTAGCGCGGCGCCGGCGGGCAGCAGGACGTGGTCGACATAGGACCAAGGCGTCTGGAACACCGTGGGGCCAAGGGCACGGCGATAGAGGACACCCTCCGACGCGCCGGTCAGGAACGTGCCAGCGGGCTTCAGCAGAGCCTTGTCCAACCGCATCGTCATGAACTGGGGGATAGGGTCCAGCGTGACCTTGGTGCGTGGATCGCCCAGGTCGAAATTGTCGTAGCTCTTGGTCATGCCGACGTTGATGTTCATCCACTGCAGCGGCTTGTCCGTCGGGTTGTAGATGGCATGAGCGTGCCCCTTGATGTCGGGTGCGCCGGCAGGACCCGCGATGCGCGACGTCCGGCCGTCGATGGTGAATTCCGCCTCCCCATCGAGGATGACGAACATCTCCTCGCAGTCATTATGGTAGTGCTGGCCGATGCCGCTGTGCGGCGCGATGGTGCCCCGGTGAACGAAGATCAGATTGGTGCTGAGCGCGTCGAGGCCGAGAAGCGGGCCGAAGTTCATCGAGCCCGCGCCGCCATGGACCGAAGTCAGGGCACGGGTCGCGGCGGGATCGGTATGGCCGATCCTCTGTGCAAGTGGCGGGGCGGCATGGGCATTCGATAGGGTGGAAAAAGCGACCAACGCCGCGACCGGCGCCAGATGCGGCATCTTCGGAATCATCTCCGTCTCTCTCCCTCTTCAGGCTGGCTTGCCCTTGTCTGTTTACCCCGTCATACAGGCAATCTATCGAGAATCATATATGATATTATAACGCGTGCCTAGTCACGCCGGAGGGATGTTAATGAGTGGAACAGCGCGCTCCAGGGTCCGGCTCGGCCTGATTTTCTTGCTCTTCGTCATCAGCGCGATCGCCTTTCTGGATCGCACCAATATCTCTGTCGCCGGCGTGGACATGCGCCACGAATATGGCATCGATCAGGTCGAGCTCGGCTGGGTCTTCAGCGCGTTCCTGATCGGCTATGCTCTCTTCCAGGTGCCGGCCGGTTGGCTGGCGGCCCGCTACGGACCTCGGGCCGTGCTGACCGGCGCGCTATTGTGGTGGGGCGTCTTCACCGCCGCCACCGCCCTCATTCCGCCGCAAGGCAGTGCGGCGCTGCTGATGCTGGCCTTCACCCGCTTCGCGCTCGGCATCGGCGAATCGGTGGTTTATCCCTGCGGCAACCAGTTCCTCTCGCGCTGGATCCCGGCGCAGGAGCGCGGGAAGGCGAACGGCTGGATCTTCGCCGGCGTGGGCGCCGGATCGGGAATCACGCCGCCGCTGATCACCGCGATCATCCTGGCCGGCGGCTGGCGTGCATCCTTCTACGTCTGCGCCGTCATCGGCATTCTCGCGGCCGCCGTCTGGTATCTTGCGGCTCGTGATCGGCCGCAGGACCATCCGTCGGTGAATGCGGCGGAGCTGGCGCATATCGAGGCGGGGCTCCCCCCCGCCAAGGCCGTATCGCGCGATCCCATTCCCTGGGGCACGATCCTGTCCAGCCGCAATGTGTGGGGCCTGTTCGTCAGCTATTTCGCCTTCGGCTACGTCATCTGGATTTTCTTCAGCTGGTTCTTCATCTATCTGGCGGAAGCACGGCACCTGGACGTCAAGTCCAGCGCGATATTCTCGATGCTGCCCTTCCTCTGCATGACCTTCGGCTGCCTGATCGGCGGGGTCATCAATGACCGGGTGTCGGCGCGCTACGGCCTATACTGGGGCCGGTCGGGGCTCGGCGTGATATCCTTCATCCTCACCGGACTGTTCCTGATCTGCGGGTCAATGGTGGACAATGCGCCGCTGGCGGTTCTGATCCTGGCAGGGGGCGCAGGCGCGATCTATCTGTCGCAAAGCTCCTTTTGGTCGGTGACCGCCGACATCGCCGGCCCGCATACCGGCGTCGTCTCCGGCTTCATGAACATGGGATGCCAGATCGGTGGCGCGCTGACGTCGACGCTGACGCCGATCATCGCGGCGCAGTTCGGCTGGACCGCCGCCTTTATCGCGGGCGCGATCGTGGTGCTGACGGGCGTGCTGGCCTGGGCGGTGGTGGATCCGAACCGGCTGCTGGAGCAGCCCGGCCCGGATACCGATGCGGTGGGGTTTACTGCCGCCGCGACAGCCTGACGGTGAAGGGGTCGCGCCCTTCCATGTCGAAGAAGGTGGTGCCGAAGGGGGTGCGGCGGACATGGACCGCCTCACCCACCTGCGGAGGGGGAACCAGGGTCGTCGTGTCGTAGGAGGTGCCGTCCGCCAGTTCGAGCCGGTAATAGCCGTGCCGCAGCGTCACCACCGCCTTGATGCTGCTGTCGAAATCGGTGCGGCGTTTGAGCGCATCCCGGCGGGATTCGGTCATTTCCGGCGCCGGGGCGGACTGCGGGGAATATGGCGCCGGGGCGGTCTGTGCCGGAGCGGAGGGAATCGGGCGGCTGGCCTGTCCGCTGCCGCCCTGGCCGGCCCGGCCCGAGCGCTGGTCGTAGCAGGCGAGGCGCTGGGTGGGATCTTCGATGGCCCGGCAGGGATCGTCCTGGGCCTGGGCATAACCCAGCGAAACCCATGCGATCCCGCCGATTGCAGCCAGCTGGCAGATGCCTTTCACGCCCTTCTCCTCATATTCATGCGATAATTTGTTTGACTAAAGCGGTAATATCATATCCTATATGATGCATTGCAAGACGCAAAAGAGTCTGCTGAAGGGGAGGAACATGGCTTCCGTAAGAGTCGCTTTCTATCTGTGCGCATCCGCCTTGCTCGCATCCGCGGCGGTTTCGCAGACCCCGCCATCCTCGCCTCCTCGTCCCAGCCGACCGCCGATGGAGATCGGCTGGTCGCCCAAGCGGACACCGGTTCGCCCCTATGAGGCGCCGAATCGGGCATGGTGGAAGCTGTCCGACGTGCTTGCCGCGCACAAGGGGCAAAAGAACTGGATTCATCCCGTCGTGCGCAATCGCGACCTGGAGGCCGACTGGCACCAGATGGCGCCTGGCGGCCGTACCACGCCCCTGATGTACCCCGACAATGCGACGGCGCTGATCGTCTGGGGCGGACAGCTGCGCGTCAGCATCAAGGGGCAGGAACCCTTCGTCGCGGTGAAGGGCGGCGAGATCAACATTCCCTATCGCCTGCCCTTCACGCTCGAGACCGTCGGTGACGAGCCGGCGCTGTGGTTGGAAGTGCACGGCGCGGGCGATATCCCGATCTATCCCGTGGCGACTACTCCGACAAAGCCGAAGGACGTGCCGGGCTTCACCTATGTGCAGGCGGCGCTCAGCGGTGGCGACGGCCAGTATGGCCCGAAGGATCGCCCCTATCTCGATTATTACAAGGATGTCGTGAACGGCAGCGAACGCGCGGGCGCTTTCATCGCCGGCGATCATATCTTCGTGAACAACATCCGCGGTCGCGGCACGCCGACGCCGCCCGCCACCGATCTGGGCCACTTCCATTTCGGCTATGACGAATTCTGGTTCATCATGGAGGGCAATATTTCCTACCAGATCGAGGGGGTGCCGTTCTTCACCGCCTCGCCCGGGGACATCGTGATCGCCGCGCAGGGGCGCTGGCATCGCGCCAGCTTCGGCGGCCCGGTGGGCCAGATGGATACCCGGGTCGCGATCAACCCCTATCCGCGCGGACTGCACAACTTCCAGCCGCACTGAATTCCGGCCGCGCTGAGCGGTGGAAGCCATCACCCCGGCGGAAGGGAATCCGTCCGGGGTAAAAGCCAAAAACAATAAAAATCATACCAAAAAACGAGGTTTAGAGGAGACTGCAATGCTAGGAGAGACTACCCAAGGTAAGGTCACGACCTCGATCGTGGCCATCGCCGCTGCGTTGCTGGCGAGCAGCGCCGCCAGCGCGCAGGACAATGCAATCACCGCGCCCCCGCAGAGCCAGTCGATCACGTCCGATCAGGACATCGTGGTCACGGGGTCGGCGATCCGCGGCGTGGCGCCGGTCGGTTCCAACCTGATCTCGGTCGGCCAGGAAACCATCGAGAAGACCGCGCCGGTCAACGTTTCGCAGCTGGTCAACACTGTGCCGTCCATTTCGACCGCCGGCTCGGTGGCCCAGGGCGAGAACGCCTATTCCTACTACTCGCCGCAGATCCACAGCCTCGCGGGCTCTTCGTCCAACACCACGCTGGTAATCGTGGACGGCCTGCGCCTGCCCGGCGGCGGCACGCAGTTCAACCAGACCGACCCGAACATCATCCCCGTCAGCGCGATCCAGCGGGTCGAAGTGCTGGCGGACGGTGCCTCGTCGGTTTACGGTTCGGACGCGGTCGCGGGCGTGGTCAACTTCATCACCCGCCGCACCTTCGACGGCTTCGAGGCGAACGCCCAGGCCGGTTTCGCCGACAACTACCACAACACCAGCTTCAACTTCATCTGGGGCAAGAAGTGGGACACGGGCGGCGTCTATGTCGCGGGTACCTATACCGACCAGTCGGACCTGAAGAACAAGGACCGCGACTTCTCCAGCCGTGGTGACTATCGCCCCTATGGCGGTACCAACACCAACAGCTATCAATGCAGCCCGGCGACGATCGTCGCGCCCGGCGTTTCCGGCGTCTTCCTGTCGCCCAGCGCGACCACGACGGTGGCGAACACCCCGGCGAACGCGCCCTGCAACAACTCGATCTACGCCAACCTGCTGCCTTCGCAGTTCCGCGCGAACGCAATGATCAAGGTGACCAACGACTTCTCCGACAAGTTCACCGTCACTGCGATGCTGAACTACAACCGGCAGGAGACGCATAACGCCCTGGCGCCTGGCGGTCTGACCAACGCCACGGTGTTCGGCCCCGGCTCGAACCGCGGCGGCCAGATCAACCCGTTCTACGTTGCCCCGGCGGGCGCCCCCGGCGCGACGCAGCAGACGGTCAGCTGGCTCGCGCTGCTGCCCGATGCGGACTATGGCGAATCGGAATCGCAGTCGGACGTCATCTACTCGACGGCGGTCGCCGAATATCGGGTCAACGACAACTGGACGCTGAGCTTCACCGACGCGTTTGGCTGGAACCGGTCGGCGCTGAACACGATCAACGGCTTCTGCTCCGCCTGCGCCCTGCTCGCGCTGAACGGCACCGGCCAGCTGAGCGGCAGCACCACGACCACCAACATCCCGGGCCAGAACGTGATCGCGCTCAACCTGCCGCTGACCACCGCCAACGCGCTGGACGTGTGGCGTCCGTTCGACGGTACCAACCGGACCTCTGAAGCGGTCATCCGCTCGCTTTACCGGAACAACAGCGAGAACACGAACTACAACACGTTCAACCAGATGAAGCTGGACCTGAACGGTTCGCTGTTCAACCTGCCGGCCGGTGCGCTCAAGATTGCCGTCGGCGGCGAATATCTATGGTATGAGCAGACCCAGAAGATCACGGGTTCGAACAACACCGGCCCGACGACCACCGGCTCCAACTTCCGCGTCTACAACTACAAGCGCGACGTGAAGTCGCTCTACGGCGAACTCTACATCCCGGTCATTTCGCCGGATATGGAAGTGCCGTTCGCGCATAGCCTCGATCTCAGCGTTTCGGCGCGCTACGACGACTATAGCGACGTGGGTTCGACCACCAATCCGAAGTTCGCCGCGAACTGGGAGCCGGTCGCGGGCGTCAAGCTGCGCGGTAACTATTCCCGCGCGTTCGTGGCGCCCCCGCAGGCCGTCATCGGCGACCCGACCCAGGGTTATCTCTACGCTTCCGGCAGCGTCGGGGTGAACGGTGCGCAGATCGCGGTTCCGATCGCCAACTATCCGGACGTGGTCAACATCCCGGGCATCCAGTGCAACGCCACCACCTGCACCATCGGCACGCCGGCGGTCCAGGGCATGCGGCGCCAGCTGGGCGGCGGCTTCTCCAACATGGGACCGCAGAAGGGCCGCAGCTGGTCCGCCGGTATCGACCTCGCGCCGCGCTTCCTGCCCGGGTTCACGGCGGCGTTCACTTACTTCCACAACAAGTTCATCGGCGGCGTTTCCTCGCCGAGCCCGAGCGCCATCGTGAACTCCGCCGGTCTGCGCAACCTGCTGACGATCTGCCCGCAGACCTGCAGCCAGGCGCAGATTGACGAGTTCGCCAACCTGGCAAACGGTGCGACGGTGTCGGGTGCCATCCCGCCGCAGGTTTACTTCCTGATCGACCAGAGCACCCGCAACGCGCTGAACCTGACGGTCGAAGGTATCGACGGCCAGTTCAGCTACCGTTCGGAGATTGGCGAGCTCGGTACCTTCACCGTCGGCACGGGCTTCACCTACTTCACGAAGTTCCGTCAGAATTTCGGCGGCGGCACCGAGTTCAGCATCCTCAACACCTCGGGCTACAACACCACCTTCCCGTCGGTTCAGTTCAAGAACCGCGCGCAGCTGGGCTGGGCCAAGGACGGGATTTCCGCCGACCTGTTCTGGAACCACACCGGCTCCTACCGGAACTGGATCAGCACATCCGTCATACCGATCACCGTCGATTCGGTCGGCAATCCGGTCGGCGGCGGCGACAAGGTCAAGTCGAACAACATCTTCGACCTGCACCTGCAGTATGAGTTCCAGGGCGAAGGTTTCGCGCGCGGCTGGCAGGTGTATGTCGATGCGCAGAACATCTTCGACAAGGATCCGCCGTTCTACAATGGCAACACCGCGGGCATCCTGGGCGGCGCATGGGGCTATAACGGCTTCGTGTCCAACCCGATCGGACGCCTGGTCTCGGTGGGCCTGCGCATCCGCATGTAGTCTCCCCCGGTCATCGGGTCGCAAAGGAAGCCCTGGAGCAGCGATGCTCCAGGGCTTTTCTTTCATCATCCCGCCCCTTCAGAATGGGGCGTGCATCTTACCAAAAGAAGCCGCGATGCACCTGGACGACGCGGCCGGTGCGGACGTTCACCAGCAGCACGTCATTATAGTGCCGCACCCAACGAAGGCTCGCGCCCGGCCGCGGGAGGCGGTAACGATAGGGATCGGCGATATAATAGCGTGAGCTGTAATAGACCGGCCGGAGCTGCGCGCCGACGGTCCACTGCGAATAGCGGAACGGCGCGCGCCAGTTGCCGGCGCGATAGACGTCGCGGTGGGTGCGGCGATAATCCTGCCAGTCCTCGCGATATTCACGGCGGGCGTCGCGCAGGTCGCCGCGGGCGTCGCGGACATCGCGGCGATCGCCATAGCGCTGTGCCTGGCGCAGGTCGCGCTGTTCCTCACGGATCTCGCGCCGGTCATGGCGCAGCTCGGCGGCGGATTGGGCCATCGCTACGCCCGGCAGGGCGGTCGCGGCGATCAGACCCAGAATCATGAACTTACGCATCTGTCTTCTCCCATTAAACGGCGGGAGGTAGGCAACCGTCCTGGCGGCAGCCGGTTCCTCGCCGACTGGAAGCAGTTATCGCGCAGTGTGCCTGAACCGGCCGGGAACGGCGTTGTCAGGAATCAGTCATAACTGTCGCGAAATGTATCGTGCCGTTCAAGGGGCCCAGCGGCGCTCGCGGAACCATTTGGTGACGACATATTTGGTGCCGCTTGTGACCGGGCGGGCGGCATGCAGGCTGTTCAGGTTGGGCGCGCCTTCGCGGTCGAGATTGTTCCAGATAAGGATCATCCCCTCGGCCGGCGGGATCATGAATTCGCAATGCGGGAAGTGAGTCTCGCCTCCCGATTCCACTGGCGACAGATAGATCATCGCAGTCCAGGTCCGTTGCCCGCCGCTTTTCAGCATCGCGGGCCAGTAGCTGGCGGTGACCGGGAAATAGTCGCAATGGACCTTATATTCCTGCCCCTCCGTATAACGCTGGCCCTGCAGCGTCTCGCCATTCTCCGGCGGCAGGCCAGTGAGGGCGCAGATGCGGCCGGTGATCGCCTCCACCAGCGGATCCCATGGCGACAGGTTGCAGCTATGGCTGGTGCGATATTCCGCATTGGCGCTGCCCGAAAAGAGGGTTGAGGGCCTGGCATCTGAATCGATCAGGGCACGCAGCCCTGCGCACTCCTCGGGTGTCAAAAAAGCCTGCCGACCGTATATTTCCAGCCGGGGCGAATCGATCCGGCTGACCAGCGGATTGCGGTCCAGCCGCGCCCGCACCGCATCCCCGATCCGTGCCCGGGCGGCCGAAGCCGTGCCGCCGTCGTCGATGATCTCCGTCATGCGCGCTTCCTGCCATCGGCGGACACGCCGCTCAACGGAAAAGAGCCCGGAGCGTTGCCGCCCCGGGCCCAGTTCTCCTGAAGGCCATTCAGGAAGCTCTCACCAGAAGAAGTCGTGGATCACGTCGACCACATAGCCGTCCCGGATATCGACGAGCAGCGCATCATCATAATAGCGGATCCAGCGCAGCGTGCCGTAGGCCGGCGGCAGGCGATAGGCCCAAGGATCGTTCAGCCAGTAGCTGTTGGAATAGAGCAGCCCGGACAGAAAGATACCGGTCGAATAGCGGCGATAGCCATAGGCCCAGCCGCGCGGCGCATAATAGCGGCCGATCCGGTAGCGGTCGCCATAGCGCGTCCGATAGCTGCGCCAGTCATAGCGCCGGTCGTTCCGCCAGCCATTGTCCCACCGCCGCTGGCTGCTCCAGCGCGTCCGGTCATCGAAGCGGCGGCCGTCGTTCCAGTTGCCGTTCCGCCCGTCGCTCCGCCAGTCGCGCCGGTCATCGCGTCGATCCTGGCGCCAGTCCTGGCGATCGTCTCGCCGATCATCCCGCCAATCGCGACGGTCGTCACGCCGATCTTGCCGCCAATCCTGACGCCCATCCCGACGATCGTTGCGCGCGTCCTGCCGATCGTCGCGGCGATCGTTGCGCCAGTCCTGCCGCACGTCCGGCTGGTTGGGGCGGTTCATCACCGGTACGGGCGCCTGCCGCCCATTGGCGTTGCGGTCGGGACGCTGGCTACGGTCCCACCGGCCATCCGGCTGTGATGGAGCCGGCCGGTCGGCGCGCGGCTGCTGCCAGCGGGCGCCGTCGCGATCGGGACGTGGCATCGTGTTCTGCTGCGGCGCGGCGCGAGGACCTGCCTGCCATCGGCCACCTTCCGATCGTGGCTGGGCGTTGCCGCCCGCGCGCTGTTCATTGCCGCGCCCGCGCCATCCGCCGCCTTCGCCCTGCTGGGCATAAGCGGGCGCCATGCCGCCAAGCACCGTGGCGGCCATCAGGCCCACCAGCATCATCTTCCTCACCATCGCTTCGGCTTCCTTGCAGGGCCCAATCGCCCATCCTGCGACATTCTCTAGCGACTCGGCCATGTCGCGATGCTGAATTCATCATGCAGCGATTTGAAAGCATCGCTGCCGTCCGAAACGATCCGTTTCACCCGCGATGGTTGCCTCCGCTCGCTCACGCGTCGATCTATCCCGCATGAAGCAGCCCAGTCTTTTCATCCCGCATGGCGGCGGCCCCTGTTTCTTCATGGATCCCGCCGATCCCGACCGGCCGCATAGCGACCCCATGTGGCAGCCGATGCAGGATTATCTTACAGGCCTGATCGCGAGCCTGCCCGCGCGCCCGCGCGCGATCCTGCTGGTGTCGGGCCATTGGGAGGAGAAGGACTTCACCCTGCATGAGGGCCAGCGGCCGGCGCTGCTGTTCGATTATCATGGTTTCCCGCCGCACACCTACCGGCTGCGCTGGGACGCTCCCGGTGCGCCTGGACTCGCGCTCAGGGCTTCCGAACTGCTCAAGGGAGCGGGATTCGAAACGGCGCGGGAGGCGGAGCGCGGCTGGGATCACGGCGTGTTCATCCCGATGAAGGTCGCAGTGCCGCAAGCGGACATCCCGCTCGCCCAGCTTTCGCTCCGGCGCGACCTCGACCCGGCCACGCATATCGCCGCCGGGCGGGCGCTGGCGCCGCTGCGGGACGAGGGCGTGCTGATCGTGGGATCGGGCATGAGCTTCCACAATCTACGCGTGCGCGGACCGGCGGCTACCGAACCCTCGGCGCTTTGGGACGCGGCGCTGACCGAGGCGGTGACCGATCCCGATCCCGTCCGCCGCGCGGCCCGCGTCGCCGACTGGCGCGCCTTGCCCTACGCCGCCTTCGCCCATCCTCGCGAGGAGCATCTGCTGCCGCTGATGGTGGCGCTCGGCGCGGGCGGGGACGATACGGCGGTCCGCGATCACCACAGCACCGTGCTCGGCTGGGCGGTGTCGGGCTACCGCTTCGGCTGAGTCACGGCCGGCGCAGCGCGGGAACCGTGCGGGCCGCATCCTCGGGCGTGATGCCCGGCGGCGGCACGGCGGCGACCTGCTCCTCGCCGCGCATGATCCGCCCTGCGCGCTGGATCGCGCCGCGCAGTCGGGGATAGATGCCGCAGCGGCAGATATTGGTGATCGCCGCGTCGATTTCCTCGTCGCTGGGATCGCTGGTGCGCCGGAGCAGCACGGAGGCGGCCATGATCATGCCGGGGATGCAATAGCCGCACTGCGAGACATTCTCCGCCGCAAAGGCCTGCTGCAGCGGATGGCCGCGGTCGGGCGAGAGCGCCTCGATGGTAGTGACGAAACGCCCTTCGGTCTTGCCGATGCTGATCTGGCAGGAACGGACCGCCTCCCCGTCTATGTCCACGGTGCAGGCGCCGCAGTCGCCGGTGCCGCAGCCATATTTGGTGCCGGTAAGGTTGGACGCGTCACGCAGCGCCCAGAGCAGTGGCGTATCGGGATCCATGCGATACTGCACCGGCCGATCGTTGACGGTGAACTTCGTCATGCGCCGGTGCTGGCCTCGCCATCATTCTCTTCCTCCTCCGCCTGGTGAAAGAGCACTTCGTTGCGGATGTGGATGGTGCGCGCCGCCAGTCGGATTTCCTGGATGAACGTCGCGAAGGCAGCGGTCTGGAGGAGCATCGCGAAGATGAAGATCAGTGCGATCGCCGTGCCGAGATGCGCGTTGAACAATTCAGCGGCGAACAGCAGCATGACCACCAGGCAGATGGCGCAGCCCGATGCCACCGACAGGAAGATCGCGCCGTTGACGACGCTCATCCGCTTGTCGAGCACGCGGATCTCCTGGACCAGCCGATCATGCTCGCGCCCGCGTGTCACCAGCACGCTCTGCTCCACCTTGCGCGCGCGATCGATCACCCGGGCCAGCCGCCCGGCGCAGACATTGAGGAACGCGCCCAGGCCCGCCAGCATGAACACAGGCGCGACCGCCAGCTGGATGGTCGCCGCCACCTGACTGACCTGGGGAAGGGAGATCATGGTCATCGCCATTTGTCTATCAACCCACGGATCAGGAAGAAAGTGGCGATGCCGGTGATCGGCATCGTCAGCGCCAGCCACGGCATCCATGGCTCTCTTGCTTCGCAATTCGGATCCGGCGGACAATCGCCGATGGCGTAAGCGATCAAGAGGAGAAGCTGAGCCATCATGACAGGCAGCGCCGCGATACATCCGCGGCGTCCGCCTGCCTTGTTCGGCCGATAGCTCAGGCTGCGCCCTTGCTCGACGGCGTGTTGACGCCCATGGACTTGAGATACTGCTTGATGTTGCGGGCGGCCTGGCGCAGGCGCTGCTCATTCTCCACCATGGCGATGCGGACATAGCCTTCGCCGTCCTCGCCATAGCCGACGCCCGGAGCAACGGCGACCTTGGCATGAGTGAGGAGCTGCTTGGAGAATTCCAGGCTTCCCATCTCCTTCAGCGCCGGCGGCAGCGGCGCCCAGCAGAACATCGACGCGCGGGCAGGGGGGATGTCCCAGCCGGCGCGACCGAAGCTCTCCACCAATACGTCGCGGCGCTTGTGATAGAGTTCGCGGTTCTTCTGGACGATGTCCTGCGGCCCGTTGAGCGCGGCGCAGGCCGCCGCCTGGATCGGGGTGAAGGCGCCATAGTCCAGATAGGACTTCACCCGCGTCATCGCCGCGATCAGCTTGCGGTTGCCCACTGCGAAGCCCATGCGCCAGCCAGCCATCGAATATGTCTTGCTGAGCGAGGTAAATTCGATCGCGATGTCCTTGGCGCCCGGCACCTGGAGGATGGAGGGCGTCGGGTTGCCGTCATAATAGAGCTCGGAATAGGCGAGGTCGGACAGCACCCAGACCTGGTTCTCCTTGGCCCAGGCGACCAGCCGCTCGTAAAAGGCGAGGTCGACGGTCTCCGCCGTCGGGTTGGACGGATAGTTGACCACCAGGATCGACGGCCGCGGCACGGTGAAGGCCATCGCGCGGTCGAGCGCGCGGAAATACTCCTCGTCCGGCGTCGTCGGCACCGACCGGATGGTCGCGCCCGCGATGATGAAGCCGAAGGTGTGGATGGGATAGCTGGGATTGGGCGCCAGCACGACGTCGCCCGGCGCGGTGATCGCGGTGGCGAGGCTGGCGAGCCCTTCCTTCGAGCCCATGGTGACGACCACCTCGGTCTCTGGGTCGACCTCCACCCCGAAGCGGCGGCCATAATAATTGGCCTGCGCCTTCCGCAGCCCTGGAATGCCCTTGGACTGGGAATAGCCGTGCGCGCTCGGCTTCTGCGCGACCTCGATCAGCTTCTGGATGACATGATCGGGCGGCGGCAGGTCGGGATTGCCCATCCCCAGGTCGATGATGTCCTCGCCCGCGGCTCGCGCTGCGGCCCGCATCGCATTGACTTCGGCGATGACATAGGGGGGCAGGCGCTTCATGCGGTAGAATTCTTCGGACATTCGTCGGGCTTTCCTGAAAGGTCTCCGTGGAGGATGATGAAGGCGCGGCTTTCAACGCGGCGCTTGGGCGCTATATACCTGCTGTCGGCGGCGCGCCAGCGAAAGCGGCCATTTGGGCCGGGCCGGGTAGAGGAAGGTGGCCATGAAGGTGGAGACGGACGGCGCGAATGTGCTGGAGCCCCAGCTGCCCACGCTGGAGCAGATGCAGCAGTGGACTCAGGTCCTGGGCCGCGCCCAGCAACTGCTGCTGGAGCAGGCGGCGGGCGCCACCGGCCAGACCCTGCCCTTTGACTCGGCGGCCGTTTCCCGCATCCAGACCAGCTTCGCCGACGAGGGGCTGGCACTGTGGCAGCGCTTTCTCGATTCCGGCGGGTTGCTGCGCGACCAGCCCGATCCCGTACCCGCCGGCAGTCCGGCGGCGCGCAAGGACAAGCGTTTCGCGGACCCCGCCTGGACCGAAAATCCCTTCTACGACTTCATCCGTCAGAGCTATCTGCTGCTTTCCGACTATATGACCCGGATGGCGGACGCGGTGGACGGCGTCGACCCGCAGCAGAAGGCGCGGCTGCGCTTCGCCACCAGCGGTCTGCTCGACGCCATTGCCCCCAGCAACTTCCCGCTGACCAATCCCACCGTCGTCGAAAGGACGATCCAGACCGGCGGCGAGAATCTCGTACAAGGCCTCAAGCACATGCTTGCCGACCTGGAGAAGGGCCAACTGACCCACACCGACGGCACCGCCTTCGAGCTGGGGCGTAACATCGCCGCGACACCGGGCAAGGTCATCAAGGAAACCCCGCTCTACCAGCTGATCCATTATGCTCCGACCACGGAACGGGTGCTGGAAACGCCGCTGCTGATCTTCCCGCCCTGGATCAACCGCTTCTACATCCTCGACCTCTCGCCCGAAAAGAGCTTCGTCAAATGGGCGGTGGACCAAGGGATCAGCGTGTTCCTGGTATCGTGGAAATCGGCCGATGCGTCGATGAAGGATGTCGTCTGGGACGATTATATCCTCCAGGGGCAGGTCGACGCGATCGATACGATGCGCGACCTGTTGGGCGTCGAGAGCGTCCACACTATCGGCTATTGTGTCGCGGGCACCACGCTCGCCGCGACGCTCGCCCTGCTCGCGGCACGGGGCGAGGCGGGGAAGGTGGCGACGGCGACCTTCTTCACGGCGCAGGTCGATTTCAGCGAGGCCGGCGATCTCAGTCTGTTCGTCGATGACGAGCAGTTGAAGCTGGTCGACCGTCTTTCCGGTTCCGGCTTTCTCGACGGGCGCTACATGGCGGCGACCTTCAACCTGCTGCGGGGCCGCGACCTCATCTGGAACTATGTCGTCAACAACTATCTGTTGGGACAGGACTATCCGCCCTTCGACTTGCTCTACTGGAACGGCGATACGACCAATCTGCCGGCGCGCTGGCACCGGGACTATCTGACCCAGCTCTACCGCGATAACCTGCTTGTCGTGCCCGGCGCCATCAGCGTGGACGGGACGCCGATCGACCTCGGCCAGGTGAAGACCCCCGCTTATGTCCAGGCGGGGAAGGAGGACCATATCGCTCCGCTGGCGAGCGTGTGGAAGCTTGCGACGCAGCTTTCCGGTCCCGTCCGGTTCCTGCTGGCAGGATCCGGGCATATCGCCGGCGTCATCAACCCGCCGGCTGCCGGAAAATATCAATATTGGTCTTGCGAGACGGCCCAGCCGAGCCTGGACGCCTTCCTGTCCAACGCGCAGGAAACCAAGGGCAGCTGGTGGCCGGACTGGGCGGGATGGATTCGCGGCCATGGCGACAAGACAGTGGCCGTGCGCGGCGCGCGCCGGCCTGGACGCGGCAAGCTGAAGGCGCTGGAAGACGCGCCCGGACGCTACGTCAAGGAGCGTTAGGGAGCGAATTTCCGGTCTTTGCGGTGATCCGGCCGAGCGCTGCGGCGAGCAGGCTGTTTCAATTTTGTTGCACTGCACAAAACGCTTGCAATCCGCCATCAGAATCATTATTGTGCGCTGCAGCAAACGGAGGATGGCAATGGCCGATACCCCAAAGGCACCGCGCGCGAAGGCGACGCCCAAGACTTCTTCGACCACCTTGTCCGCCAGCGAAGCGTTGAAGGCGGCCGAAGCAGCGATTGCGCCCCCGGCCAAGACTTCGCCCGCCCAGGCGGCCCCGGCGCCGCGTAAGCCGGCGCAGCCGAAACCGAAGCCGGCGGTGGATCCGGTCGCTGTCGCCGCCGCATCGACTGCGGTCGACGCCGCGCCCGAACCGGTGGAGCTGCCACCTGCACCGGAGCCTGACTCTGTAAAAACCATGCCTGCGGACGCCATGCCGCTGCCTGCCTTAGAAGGAACCATGACCATGAACGACGTGATTGAGACCGGAAAGAAATTCGCCGAAGAAACCAAGGCCAAGCTCGAGTCGGTCTATGCCGACATGAACGAGAAGGCCAAGGCCGGCGTCGAAAAGTCGACCAAGGCCCTTGAGGAAATGAGCGACATCGCCAAGGGCAACGTCGAGGCGCTGGTCGAGTCGGGCAAGATCGCCGCCAAGGGCTTGGAGACCTTCGGCCAGGAAGCGGTCGATTACAGCCGCAAGAGCTTCGAGAAGGCGACCGCCTCGATGAAAACCTTCTCGGGCGTCAAGACTCCGACCGAGTTCTTCCAGCTGCAGAGCCAGTTCCTGTCGAGCACCTTCGACGACTTCACCAAGGAAGCGGCGAAGAACGGCGAAGCGCTGATCAAGCTGGCCGGCGACGTCGCCCAGCCGCTGACCGCGCGCGTCACCGTCGTCACCGACAAGGTCAAGTCGCTGGCCGCTTGAGCCGGCGCTACACAAAGGCATCGTGGGGGCGCTCGTCCGACGGGACGGGCGCCCTTTCGCGTCGATGGACAAGAACGACGGCGGGCAGCGCCCCCCTTGCCATGCGGCGGCAAATCGCCATATTCTTGGGCATCATGAACAGCGTCTCCACAGCATCAGCCTTTCCCGTGACGATGGCGGGGCGGGACCAGGACGACCAAGGCGAGGGGCCGGGCGGCCCCAGCGTCGGTATCGCCACGCGCACTCGCACGCGCACCAAGAAGCCGTCGCTCTACAAGGTGCTGATGCTGAACGACGATTACACGCCGATGGAATTCGTCGTGCATGTTCTCCAGCAATTTTTCCGCATGGACATGGAGGAAGCGACCCGGGTGATGCTGCATGTCCATCAGCGCGGCGTCGGCGTTTGCGGCATCTTCAGCTACGAGGTCGCGGAGACCAAGGTGAACCAGGTGATGGACTTCGCCCGGCAGAACCAGCATCCGCTCCAGTGCACCTTGGAAAAGGCCTGAGGCCGATCGGATGAAGTGCCGCCAGTAGGCGATAGGATTGCGAAGAGACGGATCGTTCTGCAAGCCTGACTCGAGACGTCCTTTACTATCGTTCAATTTGTGCTCGCCGCGTGAGCATATATTAACGATAGAGCGTTAGCACGGCCTGCACCATGCAGCGGCCTGTCCTTCGCCATCCACGATCTTCGCTGGCGCCATTCCTGAGCGGCGCGGTCTATTTCTTTGCTGCCAGCCTGACCCTGCTCACGTCGCGGTTCGACGGCGGCCTGGCCTTCATCTGGATCGCCAACGCCTTCCTATTGGCGGAACTCCTCACTTCACGCCCTTCCAGCTGGATCGCCACCCTGGCTGCCTGCGCCGTGGCAAGCGCACTCGCGACGACGCTGTTCGGCATGGGGCCTGTGGCGGCTGTTCCGATGGCGGTGATCAATATGGTGGAATCGCTCATCGTCGCGATCCTGTACCGACGGCTGGTGCCCGGTCGCACGGTGATGGGGTCGATGCGCTCACTGGCGGCCTTCGTGTTCGCCCTAGGCGGCGTCGCCGACATCGTCACGGCCGCAGCCGCGGCGGCGGTGGCGGCGAAGGTCGCGGCCACACCCTATACGCTGGCCTTCGTCCAGTGGTATAGCGGCCATGTGCTGGGTGGGCTCACTTGCACGCCGATCCTCCTGATGTTTCTGCAGGGGGAGGTCCGGCGCTGGATGAGTGAGACCTCGCCAAGGCTGCGACTGGAGGCGGTCGGCCTGCTGCTGCTCTTCGCCGTGCTGGCTTGGGCGGTCTTCTACCAGTCGCGCTATCCGCTGCTGTTCGTTCCCCTCCTGCCGATCGTCGTCATTGCCTTCCGCGTCGGGCATCTCGGCGCCGCCATGTCGGTGGTGATCCTGGGGATCATCGGTGCCTCCGCGACGATCGCGGGCGTCGGTCCGCTCAGCCTGATCGCCGGCTCGACGGGTGAGCGGACACAGTTCTTCCAACTCTACCTCGCCTTCAGCTTCCTTATGTCGATGCCTATCGCGGCGGAGCTCAACGGCCGGCGGCGGCTGTTTCGTCTCCTGCAGGAAAGCGAGACGCGATATAGACTGATGGCCGAACATAGCGGCGACGTGGTGTTCGACCTCAGCGTCGACGGGACGATCCGCTACGCCTCCGCCGCTTCGGAGGAGCAGATCGGCCTGGCCCCCGAACTTCTCGTTGGGCGGTCGGCCGTGACCCTGGTCGATCCGCAGGATCGACCCATCGTGATCGCCGCGCACAGGCGCGCGCTCGAACGGCCGGGCACGGTCCAGACGGTGGAATTCCGTCCGGCGTTGTCGGCGGTCGGATGCGACTGGTGCGAAATGGTGATTCGCGCCGTCCTGGACGAGCGCGGCCTTCCGACCGGCGTGGTCAGCACGATCCGCGACATGACGCGTCACAAGGCGCGGCAGCAGGCACTTCAGCAGGTCGCCGCCGTCGATGAGCTGACCGGCGCCGACACGCGCCGCGCCTTTCTGGAGAAGCTGGAGACGGAAATGCGGCGGACGCGGCAGGGCGGGCGCAGCTGCCTCCTGCTGCTCGACCTCGATCATTTCAAGGCGATCAACGACCGCCATGGCCATGGCGCCGGCGATCGCGTGCTGGCGGCGTTCGTGGAGCGGCTGCGTTGCGGCCTGCGCGGGATCGACAGCATAGGCCGGCTGGGCGGAGAGGAATTTGCCGTGCTGCTGAGCGACAGCGATATCCGCCGCGCCAGCACCCTGTGTGAAAGGCTGCGCCGCGCCGTCGCGGCCGAGCCGATGGCGATCGGCGACGGGGAGGCGATCACGGTCACCTTCAGCGCGGGTCTCGTCGAACTCGAAGGCGACAGCGCGTCGGCCGCGCTGGAGGCGGCCGACAAGGCGCTCTACCGGGCGAAGCACAGCGGACGGAACTGCCTGCGCCTTGCCGCATGATTGAGACCGGTCTGGGGGAGCGGCGATTCTTCGACAGGTGCAAATGATATGTTGTAACTTGACCGGCCGCGTCCTATGTAGCGCCCATCATGACAGTCAGCCTTCGCCAAGCCCTTCTGAGCGGCCGGATCGATCGGATCGCCATCGGCTTGTCCGGGCTGTGCGTCGCCCATTGCTTCGCCACCGCCGTGGTCCTGGGCCTGCTCGCCTCGGCGGGTGGGCTGTTGCAAAGCCCTCTGTACCATGAAGCCGGGCTGGTGATCGCCATCGCGCTGGGCGCCTTGGCGCTGGGCCATGGTGCCATGGCCCATGGCTATATGATGCCGGCCGCGATCGGCTCGCTGGGCCTCGGCATCATGGCGGGCGCGCTCACCATGGACCACGGGGCGCAGGAAAGCCTCTACACTCTGCTCGGCGTTGGCATCCTGGCGCTCGGCCACGACCTCAATCATCGCGCTGGGCACTGACCGGCGGTCAAAAGAAAGGGGGCCGTCAGGCCCCCGTTCCCTTGCGTTCAGGCGTCCTTGCGTTCCAGTCGGTGCTCGCCCTTGACCCAGCGCACCGTGCCGGTGCTGGCGCGCATCACGACGCTGTCAGTGGTCAGCTTGCCCCCCGGCATGCGCTTGACGCCAGCCAGCAGCGATCCGTCGGTCACGCCCGTCGCGGCAAAGATGCAGTCGCCCTTGGCCAGTTCCTTGAGGTCATAGACCTTGTCGAGGTCGGTGATGCCCCACTTCTTGGCGCGGCTGCGCTCGTCGTCGTTGCGGAACAGCAGCTTGCCCTTGAACTGGCCGCCGACGCACCGCAGCGCCGCGCAGGCCAGCACGCCTTCCGGAGCGCCGCCGGATCCCATGTAGATGTCGATCGTGGTTTCCGGGTTGGTGGTCGCGATCACGCCGGCAACGTCGCCGTCCGGGATCAGCATGATGCCGCAGCCGATCGCGCGCAGTTCGCCGATCAGCTTCTCGTGGCGCGGGCGGTCCAGCACGCAGACGATGATCTCGTGCGGATCGACGCCCTTGGCCTTGGCGACCGCCTCCACATTCTCGCGCACCGATTTGTTGAGGTCGATGATGCCGTCGGGATAGCCCGGCCCGACCGCCAGCTTTTCCATATAGACGTCGGGGGCATTCAGCAGGCCGCCCTCCTCGGAGATGGCGAGCACGGCCAGCGCATTGGGGCCGGCCTTGGCGGTGATCGTCGTGCCTTCCAGCGGGTCGAGCGCGATGTCGATCTTCGGACCCTTGCCGATCGCGTTGCCGACCTTCTCGCCGATATAGAGCATCGGCGCCTCGTCGCGTTCGCCTTCGCCGATCACGACGGTGCCGTCCATGTAGAGGTCGTTGAAGGCCAACCGCATCGCCTCGACCGCCGCGGCATCGGCGGCTTTCTCGTCGCCTCGGCCGATCAGCCGGGACGCGGCAATCGCCGCGGCTTCCGTCACGCGCACCATTTCCAGCACCAAGACGCGATCGAGAATCGAGCTAGCCTGCACCATATCCATCCCTCTGTCGGTGAGTGTCGGATGCTGGCGATAGGGGGTGATACCGGCCTTGTCGAGCCATGTGTCGCCCGCGTCCATGCTTTTGCCGAGGCAGCGACACGGGCCGCCGTGCCGGCCCTTGCCGCGGCGGAAGGGGGGGCAGGGGCAGCGCCGCGCGGCCAGCACGCTCCCGCCGGTCCGTCGGCTTGCCTTCGAGGTTGGGCGTCGAGCGTCAGCGCAGCCGTGTTCATGCCATAAAGTCATGGTCAAACAGGGCAATGCGACGATTCGCCCTGCTCCTGCCGGCTTTGCTTGCCGCGTCCCCGGTTTTCGCCGTGGAGCCGGAACCGCCAGCCTCCGCTGTGTCGGAGGGACTAATGCAGACCTATCAGGCGAAAACCCGGGTGGTGATTCCGTGCGACCGGAGCAGCGGCGCGATCGTCGTGTGCGGCACCCGTGCCGAGCGCAACGCGCGCGAGCGCCTGCCGCTGCCGCGCGAGGCGGAAGATGGCGATGCCGCTGTTCATCGCGGCGAGGCGCAGCGCGCATCGGCCGCCGGTCAAGCAGGGAAGCTGCGGGGTGGTAGGCGGTCAGGGGGCAGGCTGTGTCGGCGGCGTGCCGATCCTCGGCGCGGTGACCATGCTCGGCAAGCTCGCCACCATCCTCGCCGATCCGGATACGGAGATCGCCGCCCCGCCACCCTTGCCCGATCGGTTCAGGGGCACGGGCGGCGACTGAGCGCCGTCAATCGAGGATGTGCATCACCATCGGCGCCTGCAGCAGGCTGTCGGATCCGGCCAGCCGCTCCAGCGTCTCCAGCACGCAGCGTTCCTCGCCCGCATGGGTGACGATGGCCATCAGCACTCCGTCCGCCTGGTTCGCCCCGCGCTGGATCATGCTTTCGATGGAAACGCCGGCGTCGCGCGTCGCCGCTGCGATTTCCGCCAGTACGCCCGGCCTGTCTTGCACCTTGAAACGCAGATAGGCGCGGCCGATCCGCTTGCCCGCATCCGCGCGATGCTGCGGCATGAGCGCGGCGATCGGCATGGCGAAGGCATCGCCATATTCGTCGCGCGCCACGTCGATCAGGTCCGCCACCACCGCAGAGGCGGTCGGCCCTTCGCCTGCCCCCCGTCCCTGGAAGAACAGGCGGCCGACGAAATTGCCCTCCGCCACGACGGCGTTCAGCGACCCGTCGACATGGGCGAGCGGATGGTCGAGCGGGACCAGCATCGGGTGGACGCGCTGGAACAGCCCTTCCGGCCCGTTCTCCGCCATGCCGACCAGCCGGATGCGATAGCCGAGCGCCGCCGCCTCCGCGATGTCGGCCGCGATCACATGGCGGATGCCGGTGACGGCGACGCCGGAAAAATCGAGCTCGGTGCCGAAGGCGAGACTGGCGAGGATCGTCAGCTTGTGCGCGGCGTCGACACCGTCGATGTCGAAGCTCGGGTCCGCCTCGGCATAGCCCAGGTCCTGCGCCTCCTTCAGCACCGCATCGAAGCCGCGGCCTTCTTTCTCCATCGTGGTCAGGATGTAATTGCAGGTGCCGTTGAGGATGCCGTAGACGCGGCTGATCTCATTCGCCGCGGCGCCTTCGCGCATCCCCTTGATGACCGGGATACCACCCGCCACCGCCGCTTCATATTTGAGCGCAATGCCCGCCTTCTCCGCCAGGCCCGCCAGGTCCAGCCCGTGATAGGCCAGCATGGCCTTGTTCGCGGTGACGAACGGCTTGCCCGCATTCAGGCATTGCCGCGCCAGCGTGAGGGCGGGGCCGTCCGCTCCGCCGATCAGCTCCACCACCACGTCGATGTCGTCGCGCGCGGCAAGGGTGGTCATGTCGTCGACCCATTCATAGGGCGACAGGTCCACACCGCGGTCCTTGCTGCGGTCGCGCGCCGAAATGGCGGTAATCTGGATCGGGCAGCCGGCGCGCCGGGCGATCAGATCGCGATTGGTGTCCAGCAGTCGAATGACGCCGCCACCCACCGTTCCCAGGCCGACGAGCGCGACGCGCAGCGGTGCATGGCGGTGCAGATTGGTCATGGCGAATGTCCTTCGGCTGAACTGAAGGCGCGCTGATAGCCGCGCGCGCCCATTGGGCCAAGAACGATTCGACGGGTCAGGCCGGTTGCTTGCGTGTCCTTCCGCAGCTTCCCAGCGCCTGGATGACGAACTGATAGTCCGCACGCGCGGCCTCCGCGTCCTGAACCGGCAGGGTACGGACCGATCGCGAGGGCAGGGCGGGCGGAAGGAAGCATGCAAGGCGGTACCAGAGCAGCGTCCCCGGCTCGGGCGCCCGCGCGGCCTCGTCGACGATTTCGCCCAGCGCAACCGCCCAGCGCGGTTCCTGCCCGGGTCGACGCAGGATCGACAGCGACACCGGATCGCCCTTTTCCGTGCGCAGGAAGATCTGCGTCTCTCCTTCGCCTGCGATCGTGCCGGCGACGTGGAAGGCGTCGCCCAGCCCGGTGATGCGCGGTGCCGCCTGGTTGGCCAGCAGCGCGCCGGTCACGCGCCGGATCTGTTCGATCAGGGCCGGGGTCGCCGCTACCTGGGCATCGGGCGCGACCAGCTGGATCTCGCCGGGCCGCGTACCGGGCCGCGCGAACAGGATGACCTGCGCCTTCTTGAGCTTGGGCACCTTTCCCTTTCGATCCAGAGGTGCGTCATACAGGTAACGCACCGCCGGACTGATACCGCCTTCACCGCGAATCAAATTGACGACATCGGCCTCGATAAACAGTCGCCTGGTGCCGGCTGTGACCGCTCCCACCTGCTCCGGCGGCACCGTGATGATGTTGCGGATTCGCACGGCCGCTATGAGCGGGGCACTGTCCGCGAGGTCGACGACATCGGCATAGGACAGCGCCACAGGCGCATTTGCCGATTGCGTTACCGGCCGCGTCTGGGCAAAAGAATCGACGGAAACAGCGGGGTTTACGGCGGAAATGAGGCATAGCAGGCCAATTGCCGCACAAGCCGTGGTGGATTCCTTTTTCATATTCGTCCTATGTTATCAGCCAGTGGCAAGTTTGTCACAGGCAAGTCATTCCGGCGTGAAATGGTAAGCGCAAATCGGGATTTCGATAAAGCGTTTGCGTGCCACGATGCGCCGCGATAGGAGTTTGCACGATAGCAAATGGGACGGACAGGGGCCAAAGATGACCGGATCGCTCCGGGCAGCTCGGGCCGCTTTTGGCTGATTTGTATAATCAACTGTTAAGCTGAGTTAAGGAGTGTCGTTGCCGAATGGCCTATGCTGACCACTCGCAAGGATCGAGTCGCACCGTCTCGATCATCATCGTCGCCCTGATTCACGCTGTTCTTGGCTATGCCTTTGTCACCGGTCTTGGCATGAAATATGTCAAAAAGGCGGCGGAACAGCTGAACGTGATCGACGTGAAGGAGGAGCCGCCGCCGCCGGACGAGGAGCCGCCGCCGCCGCCGCCAGACCAGCCGGTCGAGCCGCCGCCGGTCGTGGCACCGCCGCCGATCGTTCAGACGCCGGCCCCCGCGCCGCCGATCCAGACGGTTCGCACGCCGCCGCCGGTGTTCAACCCGGTTCCGGTCGCGGCCCCGCCGCCTCCGCCGCCCCCGCCTGCCCCTCGGCAGGCTGCCAAGCCCCTGACGCCGCGTGGCAACCCGGCTTCCTGGGCGACCACCGACGACTATCCCTCGCGCGCTCTGCGTGAAGGCCAGCAGGGAACCACCGGATTCCGTCTGGAAGTTGGTGCGGACGGGCGCGTGACGAGCTGTACGGTCACGCAGTCGAGCGGATCGTCGGAACTGGATGACGCGACCTGCAAGCTGGTCACCCGGCGTGCGCGCTTCACGCCCGCGGAGGACGACCAGGGCAACAAGATGGCCGCGTCCTATTCCAACCGAATCCGCTGGCAGATTCCTGAGTAATTTCTGACAGGGAGGGCGCGGGCCCATGCTCCGCCCTGCCACATCACGATCCATTTTGAGAGGGAAGTCTTGAACATGTTGATGTATCTCGCAGCCGCCGCGCCCAAGCCGGCGAACCCGTACGGCCTGATGGAAGCCCTGGAGCAGGGCGGCACCATTGCCTGGACCGTCTTCATCATCCTTTGCGGTATGTCGATCGGCACCTTCTACATCCTGTTCACCAAGCTGATCGAGCAGCAGAAGGTCATCAACCAGGGCAAGAAGGTCCGTGCGACCTTCTGGCGCGCCGCCTCGCTGAAGGAAGCTTCCGCGAAGCTCGAGAAGAACTCGGCCTACAAGCAGATCGTCGATGACGGCATCAAGGCCCAGGAGGAGCACACCAAGCTCACCGATCCCGTCGAGGCGCATGACTGGCTGCACGGCTCGCTCGCCCGCTCGGAAGCGGCGATCAACTCCTCGCTGGGTGGCGGCCTCGCCTTCCTCGCGACCGTGGGTTCGACCTCGCCGTTCATCGGTCTGTTCGGTACCGTTATCGGCATTTACCGCGCGCTCATCAAGATCGGCGCCGCCGGTCAGGCGTCGATCGACGCGGTCGCCGGTCCGGTCGGTGAGGCGCTCATCATGACCGCTCTGGGTCTGGCCGTGGCCGTTCCCGCGGTGCTCGCCTACAACTTCCTGCAGCGCCGCAACAAGTCGATCGCCGAGCAGCTGAACGGCTTCACCGTCGACCTGCTGGCCTATCTGGTGTCGAACGGCGCGGTTCGCCCGACCGTCACCGCTGCCCCGGCTGCTCCGGTCGCCAAGCCGGCCGCCACGCCGACCAAGGCCTGATCGCCGCAATAGCCGGTGCGGGAACCGGCGGGCGGCTGTGACCGTCCGGTTCCCCACCGGCCGCGGGCCCCGCGAACAGGGGCGCCAACGAGACGCATGTTAGGAAATTACCAATGGCAATGAGTGTTGGCTCCGACGGCGGTGATGACAAGCCGATGTCCGACATCAACACGACGCCGCTCGTCGACGTCATGCTGGTGTTGCTCATCATCTTCCTCATCGCCGTCCCGGTCGTCGTCCAGACGGTTGATCTTCAGCTTCCCAAGGTGGCGTTCGAGCCGACCACGACGAAACCGGAAAATGTCTCCCTTTCGATCACTTCGGCGCCCGACGGTAGCTGTGCGGTCTATTGGAACCTGACCAGGGTTTCCTCCGACGAACTGCTCAACCGGGCGGTCGCGAAGCTGGAGGCGGACATCAAGAAGGCGGGCGGTGTCGAGAATCTGACGCCCGAGGATCTGCCCGAAGTTCATATCCGCGGTGACATCAATGTCCCCTACCGGTGCATCGGCGGCACCATCTATACGATGCAGCGTGCTGGTTTCCCGAAGGTGGGCTTCATTTCCGAGCCTGAGCCCGGTACCACCACGACCCGCCTCTGACCGGCTGATTAAGGAGATATCGCTATGGCCATGAGCATGGGCTCCGATGATGGAGAACCGATGGTCGAGATGAACACGACGCCGTTGATCGACGTCATGCTCGTTCTTCTCATCATGTTCATCATCACCATCCCGATCCAGACCCACGCGGTGAAGATCGACCTGCCGCAGAACGCGCCTCCGACGGATAGCGTGATCGACCCGGTCAAGAACAAGGTGGCGATCGACGGCGGCGGCGTCATCACCTGGAACGGTTCGCCGATCGACCTGCTGACCCTGCGTCAGTATCTGCAGCAATCGCTGCGCCTGCCGGTCGAGCCGGAACTGCAGTTCCAGCCCGACGCCCAGACCCGCTATGTCGTGGTCGATGAGGTGTTGGCAGAGATCAAGCGTGCAGGCGTGACAAAGCTGGGTTTCGTCGGCAACGAGCAATATGGCAGGTTCTGAACGCTGAAGCTGGCTTGCCGGCGGGGGAGGTCGACTTCCCCTCCTTCCTGTGCCGGACAGCCGGCCTGACCTGTATCCTGAAGGGGTCGCTTCGGCGGCCCCTTTTTTGTCTGAGAGCGCGCATCGTTAGGGAAGACCGACTGCTGGCAGCCCCCCATGATCCGCCGCATTCAAAAGCGGCAAGCGCGAAGCGTCCTGGGGATCATGTCCGGACTCGCATTTTCATTGGAAGAACATATCATGAACATATGAACCCGATTCGAAAGGACGATCCATGCTGCCCCGGCAGGCTCCACTTTATCGTTTGTTCTTCGCCTTGAAGCCCACGCCGTTGGTTGCGCGGCAGACCGATCACTTTACCGAAAGCCTCGCGGGACGCGTCCCGCGCATCCGTATCGAGCATCAGCATCTGACACTCTGCATCACCGCCGACCATGTCGATTATCCCTATGCCGTCATCAAGGCCCTCCTGCGGGCCGGGACCAGGGTGGCGGCAGAGCCCTTCGACCTGCGTCTCGACCATTTGAGCTTTTCCAACCGATCGGTTGCGCTGCGTCCTTCCCGCGCGGTGCCGCCGCTTGCCGCTCTCCAGCGGCAGGTCGCCAATGCTATGACGCGCGCGGGAATTGCCAGCCGCCCCGGCTGGAGCTTCAGCCCGCACCAGACTCTTTTCTACCGCGACGGCCCGGTCGACCAGCGCGCCGTTGAGGGCTTTCAGTGGCATGTTGACCGGTTCGTCCTGGTCTGCAGCCATGTCGGCCATACCCACCACGAAACGCTGGCAACCTGGCCGCTGCAGGGCAGCGCGCAATATAGCCTGTTCTGAAGGGTTCTGACGGGGCGGCATATCCGCCCCCTTCCCAAGGCAGGGCCGCCGCTTGCAGGCCATCGGGATGGGCCCGGCGATAATGTTCGGGATGGCATCGCAGCTTGCCTGTTCGCTGCAGCGCCTCTCCGATGGCGCGAAAGCTGCCGCGTCCCTACCGCCTCTTCACAAACTCCGCGCGCAGCACCAGGCCTTTGATGCCCTCGTAGCGGCAGTCGATTTCTTGCGGGTCGCCGGTCAGCCGGATCGACTTGATGAGCGTGCCGCGCTTGAGGGTCTGGCCAGCTCCCTTGACGACCAGATCCTTGATCAGTGTCACCTGGTCCCCGTCGGCCAACAGGTTGCCGACCGCGTCGCGCACCTCCACAGCATCGACAGCGCCGGCTCGGGCGGCCGCGTCCGCAGCGCTGATCCACTCGCCGCTCGCCTCGTCATAGACATAGTCTTCGTCGCCCATGCCGCCTTACCCCTGCGTTACGCTCTCGAGCACCGCGGCGCGCAGCTCCGCGATCCCCATGCCCTTATCGCTCGATGTGGCGATGATGTCGGGGTGAGCGGCTGGGCGCTTACGGATCGCCTCGGCGGTCGCCTTCCGCACGGCTGCCAGCTCGCTGGCCTTCACCTTGTCCGCCTTGGTCAGGACGATGCGGTAGCTGACCGCCGCGGCGTCCAGCATGTCCAATATGTCCGTATCGACGTCCTTGATGCCGTGGCGGCTGTCGATCAGCACCAGCGTGCGCTTGAGCTTCGCCCGCCCGCGCAGATAGTCGTTCACCAGGAAACGCCACTTGCGCACCATGTCCTTGGGCGCCTTCGCATAGCCATAGCCCGGCATGTCGACCAGCCGGAAGCGCAGCGGATCGCCCACGTCGAAGAAGTTCAGCTCCTGCGTCCGCCCCGGCGTGTTGGATGTGCGGGCGAGGCCGTTGCGCCCCGTCAGCGCGTTCAGCAGCGACGACTTGCCGACATTCGAGCGCCCCGCGAACGCCACCTCGTTCACCGCCATGTCGGGCAGGAATTTGAGGTCCGGCGCGGACTTGAGGAACGCGATCGGTCCGGCGAAGACCTTGCGCGCTTCCTCGACGAGGTCGGTAGGTTCGGGTGCAGTCACATTCTACTCCGTTCGCCCTGAGTAGCCGCTGAGCTTGTCGAAGCGGCGTATCGAAGGGCCAGTCGCCATGCTTCGATACGGGCCTTCGACAAGCTCAGTCCCTACTCAGCACGAACGGGTTCTTTCCAGACGCTATTTCGCCTCCACCGCGCTCAATTGCGGGTGACGCTTGTAGAGGAACCACTGCTGCGCCATCGACAGGCAGTTGTTGGTGATCCAGTAGACCAGCAGGCCCGCCGCGAAGGGCGCCATGATGAACATCATCATCCACGGCATGATCGCGAACACCTGCTGCTGCATCGGGTCCATTTGCGCCGGGTTGAGCTTGAACTGGAAATACATCGAGATGCCGAGCAGCAGCGCCAGCACGCCGATCCCCAGGAAGGCGGGCGGCGTGAAGTCCAGCAGGCCGAACAGGTTGAGGATGTGCAGCGGGTCGGGCGCCGACAGATCCTTGATCCACAGCACGAAGGGCTGGTGCCGCATCTCGATCGTCAGCATCAGCACCTTGTAGAGCGCGAAGAAGATCGGGATCTGGATGAAGATCGGCAGGCAGCCAGCGAGCGGGTTCACCTTCTCGCGCTTGTAGAGCTCCATCATCTCCTGCTGGAGCTTCGGCTTGTCGTCCTTGTAGCGTTCCTGCAGCGCCTTCATCTTTGGCTGCACCGCGCGCATGGCCGCCATGCTGGCGAACTGGCGCTGCGCCACCGGGAACATCAGCGCCCGGACAATGAAGGTCAGGCAGATGATTGCCACGCCGAAATTGCCGATATGCTCGAACAGCCAGTGGAGCAGGGCGAAGATCGGCTTTTCGAACCAGTAGAACCAGCCCCAGTCGATCGCCCGGTCGAACAGCGGCACGCCCGCATCCTGATAGGCTTCGAGCGTCTTCACTTCCTTCGCGCCGACGAACAAGCGGCTGGTCTGCGTGATCGCCTTGCCGGGCGCCAGCATGACGGGCGCCAGGCTGTAGTCGGCCTGGTACTGCGTGCCGGCGCCCTTGCGGAACTGGCCCGCGACGGACGCCTTCTGATCCGGCACCAGCGCGGACAGCCAGTATTTGTCGGTGAAGCCCAGCCAGCCGCCGGTCGACTGGAAGCTCTGCGTCGCAGGGCCCTTGTCCAGGTCCTTGTAGTTGACGTCGTAATTGGCCGCGCCGTTGAACACGCCCATCGGCCCCACATGGATGGTCCAGGTGTCGGGATCCTTGGGAATGCCCATGCGGCTGACGTAGCCGTAGCTCTTGATCCCCACCGTGCCGGCGCCGCTGTTCGACACCTTCTGCTGCGCGGTGATCATGTAATTCTGGTCGACCGAATAGCGGATCTCGAAGGTCTGCCCCGCGCCGTTGTTCCAGCGCAGGGTCACCGGACTGGTCGGGGTCAGCTCGGTGCCTTCCGCGGTCCAGACCGTGTTGCCGTCGGGCGCCTTGATGCCTTCACCCTGCCAGCCGAAGCCGGCGAAATAGGCGTCCACCGTGCCGCGCGGCGAGAACAGGCGCACCGCGGGCGAATCCTTGGCGATCGTCTCGCGATAGGTCGGCAGCACGATGTCGTCGATGCGCGCGCCCTTCAGGTTGATCGAGCCGGTCAGCTTGGGCGTGCGGATGGGCACGCGCGGGCTTTCGCGCAGCACCAGCGCGCGGTCGCGGATCGCCGCGGGGCTGTCGGCGGCCGGATCGGCGCCGGGCTGGGCGACAGGCGTGGTCTTGCCGCCCTCGATCTTCGTGGCCGGCGGGTTGGCCGCCGGGAAGAAGCGGTTGGAGATATAGGGCCAGCCAAACAGGATCAGCGCCGTCAGCAGCACCGCCAGGATGATGTTCTTCTTGTCGTCCACGCTTGTCGGCTCCGCCGTCTTGATCTTGTGTCAGGGGACCGGGTCGTAGCCCGAACCGCCCCATGGGTGGCACCGCATTAGCCGCTTGCCCGCCAGCCAGCTACCCTTGATCGCGCCATATTTACGCACCGCCTGGATCGCATATTCGGAGCAGGATGGGGCATAGCGGCAGGTGGGCGGCAGGATGCGCGAAGGCCCGATCTGCCAGATGCGGGCGAGGAGGATGAGCAGGCGGGCGATCATGGTGCCGTAACCGTTCGCCCTGAGCGAAGTCGAAGGGCTCGCCTGAGCGGAGCGAAAGCCGGTGCTTCGCTTCGCTCTGCAGGGGGCTTCGACAAGCTCAGCCCGAACGGATGGGAAAATAGGCTCACCGCCTCGCCACCTTCCGCAGCGCCTTTTCCAGTTCGCCGCGCAGCAGGGCGAAGTCGCGCTCGATCCCGTCGGCCCGGCCGATCAGCACATGGTCCGCCCCGGCGATGCCGCAGGTCGGCAGCAGTTCGCGCGCCAGAACGCGAAAACGGCGCTTCATCCGGTTGCGGATGACAGCGCCGCCGATCTTCTTGGTCACCGTGATGCCGTAGCGCATCGCCGGATCGCCGTCCCCCCGGTCGCGGACCAGCAACACGAAGCCCGGCATGGGCGCGCGCTGCCCGCGATTCGCCGCCAGGAAATCCGCGCGCCGGGCCATCACGGCCGGCGCTGCGGTACCGGGCGATTCGCTCAGGCGCTCAGGCTCTTGCGGCCGCGCGACCGGCGGGCGCGAATCACGTTGCGGCCACCCGGCGTCGCCATGCGGGCGCGGAAACCGTGACGGCGCTTCCGAACCAGATTGCTCGGCTGAAAGGTGCGCTTCATCGTTCATTCCTCAACACAAATAGAGAATCGGGCGTGACAAAAAAGGGCCGCCAACGCCGGGCGGCCACATGTCAGGGGGCGTCCGATAGGGAAAAGGGGCGGGGAAGTCAATGGCGGAGGCACAGATCAACGCCGTTCGCCCTGAGCGAAGTCGAAGGGCTCGCCCGACCGGAGGGAGGGTAACTTCGCTGTGCTCAGTAGAGGGCTTCGACTTCGCTCAGCCCGAACGGAATAGAGCTTTGGGCTTCACTTCCCCCGCACCGCGGCCACGCCGTCCTTCAGCGCCTGGTACCCCACCGCGCCATTCAGCACCTGGTCGCCCACCACGAAGGTCGGCGTACCGTTCGCCTGCAGCTTCTGGGCGAGGGCGATGTTGGACTGGATCTCCGCATCATATTTGCTCGATGCCATCGCCGCTTCCGCTTCCGCCTTGCCGATACCCGCTTCCGCGGCGGCCGCCAGGATCGAGTCCCGCGTCACATGGCCGGCCGCATAGAGCGCCTTGTGATAGGCCATATAGCGCCCCTTCTCGGCGGCGAGCAGCGAAACCTTGGCCGCGTCGCTGCTTTCGTCCGACAGGATCGGCAGTTCGCGATAGACGATCTTCAGCTTCCGGTCCTCGCTCACCAGCTTCGCCAGATCGGGCAGCGACGCCCGGCAATAGCCGCAGGCATAGTCGAAGAATTCGACCAGCGTGACGTCCGAATCCGGCGCCCCTTCCCAGGCACCGGCATAGGGCGTCTCGATCGCCTTGCGGTTCTCCTGGATCGTGCCGGACAGGCGCTTGGCCTGCAGCTTCTCGATCGCCTGCGGGATGATCTCGGGATGCTCCAATATATAGTCGTGGACGATCTTCTCGATCGCCGCCTTGTCGCCGACCGGGACGGAGCCCGCCTGCAGGGCAAGGGCGGTGCCGCCGACGGCGAGGAGGGCGAGGGCGCCGAGGGTCATCTGCATCATCCTGTTGGAAAGCGCCGCGCGAAAGGGCGGCCGGCTGGGCTGGGTCATCGTCTCTTCCGCTGCTGCTCGACCGCCGCGCGGGAGACCATCGCGATATCCTGTGCGCGCAGATAGTCAACCGTGCCGGGTTTCAGCCCCTGCATCGCCGCGTCCGCGCTGCGCAACGCCATCGCGTCCTGCCCCATCATCGAATAGCGTTCCGCCGTCGCCAGCGCTGCCCGTGCCGTGTCGCCGCGATGCTCGTAAACGACCCCGAGCTGATACCAGGCGAAGGGGTTTTCCCGGTCACGGGCGATGGCGTTGCGCAGCACCTTCTCCGCCTCGGCGAAATTGGCATCGTCCTCGGTCGCGATCAGCGCATGGCCCAGCAGCGTGGCGATCAGCGGCTGGCTGGTCAGCTGCACCGCCTCGCGCAGCGGCGGGATGGCCTCGGCGGGGCGGCCGCTTTCCAGCAGGATCTGGCCTTTCAGCTCAAGGAAATAGGGATCGTGCGGCTGCGCGGCGAGCAGGGTGTCGGTTTCCTCCAGCGCCTTCTGCGGATAGGCGCTCTTGTGCCAGGCATAGGCGCGCGCATAATGCGCCGGGATCGACTGGTCGCTCTCGGGATATTTCAGCAAGGTCTGGGTGGGTTCCGACACGAACCCGATCAGCTTCGCCTTGATCCGCTCGAACCGCGCCTCCAGCTGAGGGTCGGGCGGGTTGTTCCAGGCCGGATCGGGTTCATAGACCTCGCGCAGCACCTGGATGCGCTCGCCCGACAGCGGGTGGGTGCGGCCGTAGCTGTTGTCCTGCGGGATGGCGAGGCGATATTCCTGGTTCTGCAGCTTCTTGAAGAATTCCAGGCTTCCCTTCCCGCTCAGGTGCGCGGTGCTGAGATAGCGGGCGCCGGCAAGGTCGGCGGAGCTTTCCTGCGCGCGGGAAAAGGCGAGGAACCGGCCCATGGCGGCCTGCTGGCCCAGGCCCATGATGCCCATGCCCGCTTCCGCGCCGCCCGCCGCGATGGCCGCGGCGCCGAGCACCAGGCTGAGCAGCGTGACGCCGGTCGCCTCCTTGATGCCCTCGCCGGAGCGGATGACGTGTCCACCCTCGATATGGCCCAACTCGTGCGCCACCACGCCCTGCAACTGGTTCACATTGTCAGCCTGCGCGATCAGGCCGCTGTGCACCCAGACATATTGCCCGCCCGCGACGAAGGCGTTGATCTCCGGGTCGTTGATGACCATCACCTGGACGTTGCGCGGCTCCATGCCGGCCGCCTTGATGAGCGGACCCGACATCTCGGCCATGAAGGCCTCAGTCTCCGCGTCGCGCAGGATCTGTTGCGCCATCGCCGGCCGCGCGGTGAAGGCGATCGCCGCGAGCGACAGGATCAGATAGCGGAACAGCCGCGCCGTCATGCGCGGACCGCGGGAGCAGGGGTGCGGGGGGACATCGGCGCCCGGCCATGCCAGCTGCGGGATGAACGGGCGGTGAAGACGCCCGGCTGCCCTGCCGCAGAATAAAGCTGCCACACGAAAAGCGCCGCTGCCTTCCGGCCTGGACCGGTCGTGCAGCGGCGCTTGTTCATGACATGACGCTCCGGCTTACTGGCCGAAAGTGCGCTGCCACCAGCCCCGGCGCGGCGAGCCGCCATCTTCCGGTGCTTCGCCCTCGGCGGCCATGGTCTCGCCGTCAACGGCCACGGGCTCGCCCTCGTCGCCGGCTTCCGCCGCGGCCGAAGCTTCGACAGCCGGGGGAGCAGCCATTTGTGTCTCGACAGCCGCAGCCTCGGCCGGGGCTGCCTCCTCCGCAGTCGGCTCGGCTTTCTTGCGACGCGAGCGCTTGGGCTTGGCAGGCGCTTCCTCGGCGATGGCGGGCTCCTCGACGGCAGCGGCCTCCTCGGCGGCCGGCTCGGCCTTTTTGCGGCGCGCGCGCTTGGGCTTGGCGGGCGCCTCCTCGACTGCGGGAGCAGCTTCGGCCTCCACCTCCACGGCGGGAGCGGTCGCTTCGGCCGCCTCCGTAACAGGGGCGGCTTCGGCTTCCTTCGCCTTCCGGGCGCGTGGACGGCGGCGCGTCTTGGGCGCTTCCTCCTCGGCCGGCGCTTCGGCCGCGACTTCCGCTTCGATCGCCGGCTCCGCGTCGACCGTTTCCGGCTGCGCAGCCTCGGCGTCGCTGCCTTCGGTCACGGTCGTTTCCGCCGCGTCCTCGCCATTTTCGCGGCGGCGGCGACCGCCGCGGCGACCACGGCGATTGCGGCGGCGGCCACCTTCGCGCTCTTCCCCGCGCTCGCTGCGATCTTCACGAGCGGATTCGGCGGTGGCGGCTTCCTCGGCCTCTTCCTCCTCTTCCTCCTCGGGAAGGTCGGCATCGTCCTCTTCCTGCGCGAGCGGGGCATAGGTCACGACGCGCTCGGGCCGCGGGCCGCTGGCCTCGACCGACATGCGCGCGCCCTCGACCTCGCCATCCGGCAGGATGACGATGGTGACGCCATAGCGCTGCTCGATCTCGTCGAGCTCGCGGCGCTTGTTGTTGAGGACGTAGAAGGCCGCTTCCTGGCTCGCGCGCAGGGTAACGATGCTGCCGCGCCCGCGGGCGGCTTCCTCCTCCAGCATGCGCAGCGCGGAAAGGCCTGCCGACGACGCGGTGCGGACCAGGCCCGTGCCCTCGCAATGCGGGCACTGCCGGGTGGATGCTTCCAGCACGCCGGTGCGCAGCCGCTGGCGGCTCATCTCCATCAGGCCGAAGCCCGAGATGCGGCCGACCTGGATGCGGGCGCGATCGTCCTTCAGCGCCTCCTTCATCGCCTTCTCGACCTTACGGATGTTGGAGTTCATCTCCATGTCGATGAAGTCGATGACGACCAGACCGGCCATGTCGCGCAGGCGCAGCTGGCGCGCGATCTCACGCGCGGCCTCCAGATTGGTGGCGACGGCGGTCTGCTCGATGCCATGCTCGCGGGTGGAGCGGCCCGAGTTGATGTCGATCGACACCAGCGCCTCGGTCGGGTTGATGACCAGGTAGCCGCCGGACTTCAGCTGCACGACCGGATTGTACATCGCGGCCAGCTGGTCCTCGACGCTGGCGCGCTGGAACAGCGACACGGCGTCGGCATATTGCTTCACCCGCCGGGCATGGCTGGGCATCAGCAGCTTCATGAAGTCCTTGGCGGCCTTGTAGCCTTCCTCGCCCTCGACGATGACCTCTTCGATATCCTTGTTGTAGATATCGCGGATCGCGCGCTTGATGAGGTCGCTGTCATTGTGGATCAGCGCGGGGGCTGCCGACTTCAGCGTCTTTTCGCGGATCTCGTCCCACAGGCGGGCGAGATAGTCGAAGTCGCGCTTGATCTCCGGCTTGGTGCGCTGGAGCCCGGCGGTGCGGACGATGCAGCCCATGGTGGAGGGCAGGTTCATCTCCGCGATGATCGACTTCAGCCGCTTGCGGTCGGCCGCGTTGCTGATCTTGCGGGAAATACCGCCGCCATGGCTGGTGTTGGGCATCAGCACGCAATAACGGCCGGCCAGCGACAGATAGGTGGTCAGTGCCGCGCCCTTGTTGCCGCGCTCTTCCTTGACGACCTGGACCAGCAGCACCTGGCGGCGCTTGATGACGTCCTGGATCTTGTAACGGCGACGCAGCGCCATGCGCTTGCGGCGCAGTTCGTCGGCCGCGTCGTCGCCATTCTTCTCGCGACGGCGACGCGCGGGCTTGCCGCCTTCGCTTTCGCCCTCGGCCTCCGCGGTCTCGCCCTCGGCGGCGTCCTCATCGTCCTGATGATGGGTGGCCTCGACATATTCGACGCCGCCGTCCATCGCGCCGACATCCTCGTCGTCATCATAGTCGGCACGCAGAGCGGCCTCTTCCTCGGCATGCGCGCGTTCCTCGCGCAGCAATGCCTCGCGGTCCTCGCGCGGAATCTGGTAATAATCGGGGTGGATTTCCGAAAAGGCCAGGAAGCCGTGGCGGTTGCCGCCATAATCGACGAACGCCGCCTGCAGCGACGGTTCGACCCGCGTGACCTTGGCTAGATAGATATTTCCTTTGAGCTGCTTGTGCTCGGCGGATTCGAAATCAAACTCCTCGATCCGGTTACCCTTGACGACCGCGACCCGGGTTTCTTCCCGGTGGCGCGCATCGATCAGCATACGCATTGTCATTTATAAGTCTCCGGCGATGGCGGCCTGCGGCATGCAGCCGGGCCGCCACGCGATAAGTGAAGGACGGCCGCCTGCGCGCCAGCGGCGCGGAGTGCGGCATCGTCCGGTTCTGAAGGAAAAACTGCGCGTCTGCTGCAACGGCAGGACCGGGCAACCCGCCGGTCCGGTCCATCCACGCCGCATGGCCCGAAAGGGGCTCAAGCGGGGAATGGGAAACATGCCTCATGCAGCGTCAACCTGTTCACGTCACCGGTTCCCGGCGCTTCATGCGCCCGCCGGTGCTAACTTTCCAAGCCCTTGGGGCCATGCCGCGCAATATGGCATGTCTCCCAGGAATGTGAATGGGTAGCAGCCAAACAGGCAAGGAGCAACAACCGCCCGAAATAATGTTTCGCCCCTGTGCATGTCGCGCAATCGTGCTGAAGGGTGGATTAACCCTCTCATTTTACGCGGGCGGAAGGGGTCATGCTTAAGACCCGATTCAGCGTGGGGACGCGCTGGACGGATGAACGTCATGAAATTTGGCTGGACGGGCCACGAGGCTGCGTTGCACAAGCGGCGCATGCTGCAAAGTCTTGCCCTGGCAGGCATGCTCTTCGCCGGAAGCCCGGGGCAGGCCGGCGGCATATCGGCCGTCGACGTGCGGGATGATCGCGTGGTCGTGCGCTTCGACGACAGGGTGGAGGGGGCATCGGCCTTCCTGCTGGACGGGCCGCGCCGCATCGCGCTCGACATCAGCGGCGCGCAGGTGGGGCAGGCGCGCTATGCCGGCACCGGCACGGCCATCGCCGCCGTGCGGCAGGGGCAGCTGAGCGAAGGCACGGCGCGCGTGGTGCTCGATCTTTCCGCGCCCGCGACTTTGGGCGACGCCCGCATCGCGCCCGATGGCCGGTCGCTCAGCTTCACGGTGCAGGGCGTGTCCGACGGCGCGTTCCGCAACGCGATCGGCAAGGGGCGGCTGCGCTTCGACGCGCCCGCCGACATGGCCCAACGTCCGCAAAAGCGCATCCATTCGATCACCGTACCGATTCCGGCGGCTTCCAGCAGCATCGGCCTTCCCGCGATCGAGGGCGCGCGCGACGGCGCTAGGCCGCTGGTCGTCATCGATGCAGGCCATGGCGGCCATGATCCCGGCGCGATCAACAAGGAAAGCGGGCGGCGGGAGAAGGACGTGACGCTCGCCATCACCCAGGCGATCCGCGACCAGTTGGTCAGGTCGGGCCGTGTTCGGGTGGCGCTCACCCGCGACGACGACCGCTTCCTCGTCCTTCAGGAACGCTATGGCATCGCGCGGCGGCTGAATGCCGATCTCTTCATCTCGGTCCACGCCGATTCGGCGGAGAATGCCGAAGCGCATGGCGCGACCGTCTACACCCTGTCGGAAACCGCCTCCGACCGGGAGGCCGCACGCCTCGCTGCGCGCGAGAACAAGGCCGACATTCTGAACGGCGTGAACCTGGGCGGCCAGTCGGGCGACGTCTCCTCCATCCTGATCGACCTGACGCAGCGCGAATCGATGAACATCTCGGCCAATTTCGCGCGCCTTCTCCAGCGCGAGGCATCGCCTTATGTGCCCTTCCGCAGCGCCTATCATCGCTTCGCCTCGCTGATGGTGCTGAAGGCGCCGGACACGCCCTCGGTCCTGTTCGAAACCGGCTATATCTCCAATGGCGAGGATGCAGCCTTCCTGTCCTCGCGCGAAGGCCAGCAGAAGATCGCCCGCGGCGTGGCCCGCGCGATCGAGATCCACTTCGCCCGCCGCCTCGCCATGCGGGACGGGACGGTCGGAGGTTGACCGTCCGCGCGCGGGCGGAGGGTTTTTAAGCACCTCCGTTCGGGCTGAGCTTGTCGAAGCCCCATCCTTTCCTCTTCCTTCAGAAAAAAGAAGAGCCCTTCGACAGGCTCAGGGCGAACGGAGATGGGGTATGTCCGCCAAACCCTCCGCCAGCATCCCGTCGATCCATACTGGCGCGCGCGGCTTTTTCTGCCTAGAGCCTGCTCTTCATGGAAGAGGCCCGTCCCGAACCCGCCCCGTCGTCCTTCGCCTACCGCCTGCGCCGCGATGCCGGCGGCGCGCTGGGCGATGTGCGTCGGCACTGGCGCCAGCTCTGGCAGCGCCGCTGGTTCCGCTGGACCGCCTGGCTGGGCGGCCTGTTCCTCGTCGCCATCGCGCTCTTCTGGTTCATTTTTGCGCGCGGCCTGCCGGATGCGCGAACGCTGCTGGAATATGAGCCGCCGCTGCCCACCATCGTGCGCGACGTCAACGGCCAGCCGGTGCACAGCTATGCGCGGGAACGCCGCGTCCAGCTCCAGTACAGCGACTATCCGCCGCTGCTGATCCGCGCCTATCTCGCGGCGGAGGACAAGACCTTCTTCGAGCATCACGGTGTCGACATTCCCGGCTTTGCGGGCGCGGTCGTCGACTATGCGAGCAAGCTCGGCTCCGGCCAGCGCGCGCGCGGCGGCTCGACCATCACCCAGCAGGTCGCCAAGAACCTGCTGATCGGCGACGAATATTCCCCCACGCGCAAGGTGAAGGAGATGATCCTCGCCTATCGCATGGAAAATGTGCTCTCGAAGCAGCAGATCCTGGAACTCTACCTCAACCAGATATTCCTCGGCCGTAACGCTTATGGCGTGCAGGCGGCCGCGCGCGCCTATTTCGACAAGGACGTCGCGGACCTGAAGCTGCACGAGATGGCCTATCTCGCCATCCTGCCCAAGGGGCCGGCCAATTATCGCCCGGAAAGCACCGCCGGCCATGCCCGTGCGCTGGAGCGCCGCAACTGGGCGCTGGGGGAGATGTATGCGAATGGCTGGATCACCGCCGCCCAGCGCGACGAGGCGCGGGCGCAGCCGTTGGGTACGGTCGCCGCGCACGGCTCCAGCTTCGACGCGCGGGCAGGCGGCTATTATATGGAGGAGGTCCGCCGCCGCCTGATCCAACTCTTCGGCGAGAAGGCGGAGGACGGCCCCAACAGCGTCTATGCCGGCGGCCTCTGGGTCCGCAGCCCCTATGATCCGGTGATCCAGGACAGCACGGCGACCGCGCTGCGCAACGGACTGCTGCGCTTCGACGCCGGGCGGGGCTGGTCCGGTCCGGTCGGCCATATCGAGGTCGATCGCGGCTGGCTGCGCGAACTGGCGGCGAGCTATATCGCCGTCGATTATGCGCAATGGCGCGTCGCGGCCGTCATCGGCCGCACCTCTTCGGAAGCGCAGATCGGCTTCTCCGACGGCACCACCGGCGTCCTGCCCGCCGCTGCAGCGCAGCTGCCCTATCGCCGCACCGGCGGGCCGGCCTTTGCCGCGCTGAAACCCGGAGACCTGATCGTCGTCGCGCGCAACGGTTCCAGCTGGGCGCTGCGCAACATTCCCGAGGTGTCGGGCGGCATGGTGGTCGAGGAAACCCATTCGGGCCGCATCCGCGCGATGCAGGGCGGCTTCGATTCCCGCCTGTCCTCCTACAACCGCGCGACCCAGGCGCTGCGCCAGCCCGGTTCCACGATCAAGCCCTTCGTCTATGCCGCTGCGCTCGACAACGGCATGACGCCCGCCTCGATCATCGTCGACGGGCCGCTGTGCGTCTACCAGACCGCCAGCCTCGGCCAGAAATGCTTCCGCAACTTCTCGGGCGGCAGCGCGGGGCCGCAGACGATGCGCTGGGGCGTCGAGCAGTCGCGCAACCTGATGACGGTGCGTACCGCCAGTCAGACCGGCATGGAACGCGTCGTGCGCACGATCAAGGCGATGGGGATCGGCGACTACCAACCCTATCTCGCCTTTGCGCTGGGCGCGGGCGAAACCACGGTGGAGCGTATGGTGAACGCCTATGCGACGCTCGCCAATCAGGGTCGGCAGATGCCTTCGAAGGTCATGGACTATGTGCAGGACCGGCGCGGCAAGGTGATCTGGCCGGAACGCTGGCGCCCGTGCGAGGGCTGCAACATGGCGAACTGGGACGGCAAGCCCATGCCCCGTTTCGGCTTCGAGGGGAAGCAGGTCATGAACCCGATGACCGCCTATCAGGTGGTGCACATCACCGAGGGCGTGATCCAGCGCGGCACGGCCACGGTGCTCGCGGACCTCAAGCGCCCCCTCTTCGGCAAGACCGGCACGACCAACGGGCCGACCAACGTCTGGTTCGTGGGCGGCTCGCCCGATCTCGTCGCGGGCGTCTATATCGGCTACGACCAGCCGCGCAGCCTTGGCGGCTGGGCGCAGGGCGGCCGTATCGCCGCGCCCATCTGGAAAGCGGCGATGGCGCCGATCTTGGAAACCATGCCCAAGACGCCTTTCGTCGCACCGGCCGGCATCCGCATGGTCACGATCGACCGCCGATCGGGCAAGCGGGTCTATGGTGCCTGGCCGACCGACGAGCCCAAGGCTGCGGTGATCTGGGAAGCCTTCAAGCCCGAGACCGAACCGCGCCGCACCATTCGCAAGGAGGAAGCCGAGGCCCAGGCCAAGGTCGCCGACCAGCGCGCCGCCCGCGCGGTACGCCAGCGCACGGACGCGGACTTCCTGGAGGGCCAGGGGGGGATTTATTGAAGGGTGATTTTGGCTGAGAAGCTGCCTGCCGTCATCCCGGGCTTGGTCCGGGATCCTGCTTTCTTCTCCCGCGCACCGTCAAGGGCAGTGGGACCCGGATAGGCCTTTCCCGAGCCTGTCGAAGAGTCCGAGTTGACGGCAAATTCTTTCACTCGATCCTTGCCGCTTCCAGACGGGTCGCACTCCTTCAAGCAGGCCGCGATGCTCTTGTGTCTACGGCGTCACCCGCGTCCATATCTGCGATTTGCAGCCGATACCGCCCAGCAGACATCCCTCGCCCTCCAGCCGGTCCGGATCGAGCAGGGTCACGGTGCCGGAAAAGGTCTTGCCGATGTCCGGCACGAACACCTTGCCGCGCCAGCGGTTGCGGCCGGCGGGGGTGAAATCCCGGAACAGGGTCGTGCCCACCAGCGGGTCGGTGCCGCCGCGGGCGGCATCCGCCTTCGCCTTGTCGCTGGCCCACACGACCACGCCGCACATGTTCCGGCCGCACGGCTCCGCGCGGACGTGGACGCTGCCCTTGGGGTTGGACCAGATGCCGAAGGACGGCCCCGTACGGGGCGCGGCTCCGACGCATAACAGCGCCAGTGCGATGGAGACGGTCCTGCCCACGGGATTTCCTGCCATGCCTGTGTTCCTCGCAAGCCCGCTCGGCCATAACGGAAAAGGGCCGCCCGGGGCAATGTCGCGCGGCCGGCATGAGCGCAATGATCCTTCCCAAATCCCTTGCCCTCGGATAGGGGCGATCGCTTGATGCGTTGAGACGCACGAGACAGTTCTGGAGACTCCCCATGCGCGCCGAAGCGCTGCAATATATCGACCGCATCGACGCCGCGCTGGCCCTGCTGCGGCAATCGCTCGACTGGGACCGCGCGCTGCGCCGGCTGGACGAACTGAACGCCCGCGTCGAAGATCCGACGCTGTGGGACAATGCCAAGCAGGCGCAGGAGGTGATGCGCGAGCGCACCCGGCTCGACAATGCGATCGGCGCCACCCGCGCGATCGAACGGGAGAAGACCGAGACCGCCGACCTTATCGAGATGGCCGAGGCCGAAGGCGACGAGGAGATGGTGAACGAGGCGGTCGCGTCCCTGAAGGCGCTGGCCGACCGCGCCGACGAGGACAAGATCAAGGCTCTGCTGGCGGGTGAGGCCGACGCCAGCGACACCTATCTGGAAATCCATGCGGGTGCGGGCGGCACCGAAAGCCAGGACTGGGCGGAGATGCTGAGCCGCATGTACCGCCGCTGGGCGGAGCGGCGCGGCTACAAGGTGGAACTGGTCGACTATCAGGCCGGCGACCAGGCCGGCATCAAGTCGGCGACCTTCCTGTTCAAGGGCGAGAACGCCTATGGCTATGCCAAGACCGAGAGCGGCGTCCACCGGCTGGTCCGCATCAGCCCCTATGACAGCTCGGCGCGGCGGCACACCAGCTTCTCGTCGGTCTGGGTCTATCCGGTGATCGACGACGACATCGACATCGAAGTCAAGGAAAGCGACCTCAAGATCGACACATACCGCGCTTCGGGCGCCGGCGGCCAGCACGTCAACACGACCGACTCGGCCGTCCGTATCACCCACGTACCCAGCGGTATCATCGTCGCGTCGCAGAACGACCGGTCGCAGCACAAGAACCGCGCGACGGCGATGAACATGCTGAAGGCCCGTCTCTACGAGGCGGAGCTGCGCAAGCGCGAGGAGGCGGCGTCGGGCGAATATCAGGCGAAGACGGAAATCGGCTGGGGCCACCAGATCCGCTCCTACGTCCTTCAGCCCTATCAGCTGGTGAAGGACCTGCGCACCGGCGTCACCTCCACCTCGCCCGACGACGTGCTCGACGGTGCGCTCGACCCGTTCATGGCCGCCGCGCTCTCGCAGAAGGTCACCGGCGAGAAGGTCGACGTGGAGGACGTCGACTGATGATCCGGGCGGCGCTCGCCGGAGCGCTGGCTCTGCTCAGCGCATGCAGCGCGTTGATGCCCGATGACGGCGACAACCGCGCGGAAGCGGCGCAGCCCTTTCCCCGCGCCGATCGCCCCGTGGCGCCGATCGTGTCGACCCGCTGGTCCAGCGAGGAATCGCGCGACCAGGTCAACGAGGCGGAGGATATCATGGACCGCGCCGGCATCCGCCCCGGCATGACGGTGGCGGACATCGGCGCGGGCGAGGGCTATTATACCGTCCGCCTGGCTCGCCGTGTCGGCGAGAAGGGGCGCGTCCTGGCCGAGGACATCCTGCCCGAGGTGATCGAGGCGCTGTCCCGTCGCATCACGCGGGAGGACTGGCGCAATGTCAGCGTGAAGCTGGGCACGGCGGAGGATCCGAAGCTTCCCGAGAACAGCTTCGATCGTATCCTCATGATCCACATGTATCATGAAATCGCCGAACCCTATGCCTTCCTCTGGCATCTCAGCCCCGCGCTCAAGCCCGACGGCGAGTTGATCGTCGTCGACGCCGATCGACCGACCCGGCAGCACGGCACGCCGCCGCGCCTGCTCGCCTGCGAACTCGCGGCCCTCGGCTTCCGCCTGGAAGAACTGATCCCCAAGCCCAGCGCCGGCGGCTATCTTGCGCGGTTTCGCCGCATCGCGGCACGGCCCGATCCAGCGAGCATCGTCCCCTGCGCCTTTCGTCCCGAAAATCGGGGTTAAGGCCGGTCTAACCTTCATTTTTGGGGAAATCCCCTTACCCCCTTGTCATTATAGCGGTGAGAGAGAGGGGAAATGTGATCGAACAGCAACGGCCTTTGACCGGCCGCCTGCTGCAGCCCCGTGCTGCCACGCGGCATAAATTGTTCGAACCCATCGTCATGCGCATGCGGGGAACGCCGCAACGCGCGCATCTCCTGGACCTGTCGGTCGGCGGCGCCCTCGTCCATTGCGAGGCCCCGCCACTCGCAGGGGCCTGGCTGATGATCGAGACGACGGAGTTTGTGAGCGGCGCCCGCGTCGTCTGGGTCCGGGCCAAGCGCTTCGGTATCCAGTTCGATGCGCCCATCGCGGATGCCATCGTCCAGCGTATGATCCGCTCGCCCTAACCGGTTGTTCGCGGGCCACATTTGCGCACCAGCCGCGATGCGCATCATGGCGCCTACGACCTAAAGGCGCTTGCAGCGACCGGCAAAGCGTGACACTCTTCCTGCGCAAATACTATAGGATATGATCAGGAGAGGGTGATGCGGAAAGCGTTTCTGCTGACGATGGCACTATGTTCTCTTTCGGTCCCGCTGCTGGCGCAGGCGCCGGCGCCGGTTACGCAGGGCGCGACGCCGCCCCCCATGCCGGCGAAGGCGACCCGCACCGGCAAGCATGTCAACCGCATCATCGACATGTGGCTCAAGGGCCAGCCGGTCTATTACACGCAGATTCCCGCCGGCGGTTATGAGGAGGGCAAGAAGCTCGCCGCCACGAAGGCCGACTACATCACCTATGAGATGGAGCATGGGGCGCTCGACTTCCATCAGCTGCGCGAATTCATGCGCGGCCTGGCGGAAGCAGGTCCGACCCGTACCGGCCATCGCACGCCCGCCGTCATCGTGACGCTGCCGATTGCCGGCACGACGGATGCGGTGCGCGCCAATGGCTGGATGATCCAGCAGGCGCTCGCCGCCGGCGTGCATGGCATCCTGCTCTGCAACGCCGAATCGCCCGAAGCCGCCCGACTGATGATGGAAGCGGCGCGCTATCCGTTCGCGCCGACGGTGCCGGGCCTATCCCAGGGCACCCGCGGCAATGGCAGCCAGTTCTACGCCGCGCAGATCTGGGGTGTTCCCGCCGCCGAATATATGCGCATCGCTGAACCTTGGCCGCTCAATCCCGATGGTGAACTGATCTTCGGCGTGAAGATCGAAAATCCGCGCGCGGACGCCAATGTCGATTCGACGATCCGCGTCCCCGGCATTGCCTTTGCCGAATGGGGGCCTGGCGACCATGCCTTCTACCTGTTGGGCGCGCCGTCGCCGCGCGCCCCGGGAGCGCCGCGCATGGAGCAGCAGCCGATCATGGTCGCGGCGCGCGCCCGCGTGCTGGAGGCGACCAAGGCGGCCGGCGTCCGCTTCCTCAACGCCTGCAACGAGGATGACGTGATTGACCAGATCAAGGACGGCGTCATGATCTGTACCGGCGGCGACACGCCCGCTGCCGACAAGGGCCGCGCCTACAGCAAGCGGACGGATCCGGTCTGACCGGACGGGGAGGATAGCACCATGAGAAGATCGGTTGCCCTGACGGCGCTGGCTTTGCTGGCACTGCCTGCTTCGCTTTCCGCCCAGATCGTCCTGTCCGCCAATGACGGCAAGCAGGTGCGGCCCGGCGAGGATCCGTCGACGCGGACCGCGGATTCGGTTTCGGTCATCGACCTGCGCAGCTATCCGCCGCGCGTGCTGGGGCAGGTGGCCGCGCCCGCCAGCATGATCGGCCCGCCGGCATCGGTGGCGGTCGCGCGGGATAGCGGCTTCGCCCTGGTGACCGCGGCGCAGTCGCTGAGTGCCGACGGCAAGGTGGAGCCGGCGATGACGGTTTCCGTGATTGACCTTGCCGACCCCGCGCATCCCACGGTTGTTCAGACCGCGCAGGCGGGGCCGGGCGCCAGCGGCGTTGCCATCAACCGCGCGGGCACGCTGGCGATGGTCGCCAGCACCGGCGACGACAGCGTCACCGTCTTTGCCGTGCAGGGCAAGCGGCTGACCTCCGTCGGCAAGGTGCAGCTTGCCGCCAAGGCGCGTCCGACAGACGTCGCCTTTGCGCCGGATGGCGCCACCGGCCTGATCGTCGCGCAGGGCGCGGGCAGGCTGATCCCCTTCACGATTTCCGGAACGGACGTGAAGGTGACGGGCGAAGGCTTCGCGCCGGGCGTGCAGCCTTATGGCGTGTCGTTCAGCGCCGACGGCCGCTTCGCCTACAACACCAATCTGGGCGGCAATCCCGATCCGGCAGGCGCCACGCCGGCCAGGGGCCCACGCATGGGTACGATCACGGCCGTCAATCTCGCCTCCGGCGCGGTGACGCCGGTCGAGGTCGGCTATACGCCGGAGCATGTCACCATATCGGCCGACGGCCGCTATCTGGCGGCCGTGGTCCACAACGGATCGGGCGGCGCGCCGGGCAGCCCCGGCTACAACCCCAACGGGTCGCTCCAGGTCTATCGGGTCGCGGGCACGAAGCTCACCAAGGTCGCCGATGCCCCCAGCGGTGCCTGGTGCCAGGGTGCGCTGTTCAGCACGGACGCGCGCACATTGCTGCTGCAATGCGCCGTGGCCAGGCAGATCGAGGTCTATCGCTTCGACGGCAAGAGCCTGAAGCGGGACGAGGCGGCGACAATCCGCATCGACGGCCGCCCCGGCGCGCTCGGCACGGCGCTGACGCGGTAGAGGGGTCGGGCCACCGCCATGATGGTCGCGCCGGCCTGCGCCGACGACTACCGGCTGCTGGCGAAGGCGCGTCTGCCGCGCTTCCTGTTCGAGTATATCGACGGGGGCGCCTATGATGAGGAAACCATGCGCGCCAATGTCGCGGGTTTCCAGGCGGTGCGCCTGCGCCAGCGCGTGATGTGCGACGTGTCTCAGGTGACGCTGGCGACCAGCCTGTTCGGCATGGAGGCCTCCATGCCCGTCGCATTGGCTCCGGTGGGGCTGGCGGGGCTCTATGCCCGACGTGGCGAGGTGCAGGCGGCGCGCGCGGCCGAAGCGGCGGGCGTTCCCTTCGTCCTTTCCTCCTCGGCCTGCTGCGGCATCGAGGAGGTGGCGCGCAACGTCCGCCGGCCGGTCTGCCTCCAGCTCTACATGATCCGCGACCGCGGCTTCATGGTCGACCTGCTGGACCGGGCGGCGGCGCTAGGCGTCGACACGCTGATGCTGACGGTCGACCTCATCATCCACAGCCCGCGCCGCCGCGACGTCCGCACCGGTCTTACCGGGCCGCAGGACATGCGGGCGAGGGTGAACCGATTCTGGGAAATCATCCGCCATCCGGGTTGGGCCTGGGACGTGGGAATGCGCGGCCGACCGCATACCCTGGGCAATTTCGCGCCGGCCATGCCGGATGGCGCCGGCCTGTCCCACTTCACCGCCTGGGTGGCGCGCAATTTCGACCCGTCCATCACCTGGCAGGACATCGACTGGCTCCGCGCCCATTGGCGCGGCCGGCTGGTCATCAAGGGGATCATGGAGGCGGAGGACGCGGTGGCCGCCTGCGACATCGCCCCCGATGCGATCATCGTATCCAACCATGGCGGCCGCCAACTCGACGGCGCGCCCTCGGCCATCGCAGCCCTGCCGCATGTCGTGCAGGCAGTGGCGGGCCGCGCCGAGGTGCTGATGGACGGCGGCGTGCGATCGGGCACGGACGTTGTCCGTGCGCTGGGTCTGGGCGCGCGCGGCGTCCTGCTGGGCCGGCCCTGGGCCTTCGCTATGGCGGCCCGAGGCGGCGCAGGCGTTGCCGCGCTGCTGGAGATGCTGCGGCACGAGATCGCCGTCGCCATGGCGCTGACCGGCCAGACCGACGTGACGCGTGTCGATGCGTCGGTGATCAGCCGGCACAGCTGAGCTTGCCGCGTCCGAAGGAAAAGTCGATTTGCGCGCGTTTCTCTATCTTTACGTGGAGATTGCCTCGATGGTGCGGTTGGTCGCTGCGCCGGATGACGACGTCGGCATGACCTGCGGCTTTGGATTGGGATGCAGCTTGCTGCGCGTTACCAACGGCTAAAGCGCACGAGCCAGGGCGACGACGCCAGGATCGTGTTCCCCCACTCCAACTAGGATTTGAAGCGATGCGCGACACCATAGCGACAGAATAAGCCACTCGCGATCCGCCTGCGGATCGACGCCGGGCTCCATTCACCTGCCAAGCCATGCGCCGGTCCTGGTGGGAGAGCGTGCGCCGGGCAACTCCAGCTTCGATCCCGAACAACCGGGCGCCCGCGTCCGCGTTATCAAGGGCGGCTCCTTCCTCTGCGCCCCCAATTATTGTGCCCGTTATCGTCCGGCCGCGCGCCACGCGCAGGAGGAAGACAGCGGTGCCTCCCATCTCGGCTTCGTACCATTCGCCGGAGCTGAGTGCGCCGGAGGGGAAGGGGGACGCCGCCGTCAGCCGGCGATCTTCGCCTTCCCCTTGCCCAGCAGGGTCTTCTTCCTGCGCGACAGCAACTCCTCCCCCAGCAGTGTCGCGCGGATACGCCGATCCTTGAACTCGGGCGAACTGAGGATGGACCGCAGCATGTCCTGCTTGGAAACGCCGCTGCTCAGCAACGCCACATGGTGGGTCAGCCCGGCCGGATCGGCGCGGCGGCCCAGCACTTGCTGATAGAAGGTTTCGACAAACTGCTCGCCATCCAGGTCCAGTATCTCCGCGACATTGATCGTGACATCGGGCACCAGGGATACGGGGGCCGCAGGCGGCGCCTGCGGTGTGGGGGCAGCCGGTACGGCTTCCAGATTGTGCAGCTTGCGCAGCACGTCGCCGTCTTCGATCCGATCCATCAGGAGATCATAGATGTCGGGCCGGTTGAGGAAGTCCGTCGCGAAGTCGAACAGCCCCTTCGACCACTGAGCCCAATCCTGCGTTTCGCCTTCCGTGACGTGTGACCGGCCGAACGCGACGGCCTCGCGTACCTTTTCCGCAAGCTCCCCGTCGGAACTGTACAGGAAGACGCCTTCAACCGAACTGAAGGTCGAAAGGATCTCCCGCGTCGCCGGAATGTCGCGCGCGACGACCGGCTTGCCCAGGGCCAGCGCATGCATCAGCGACAGGCCGAAGCCTTCATAATAGGAAGGCAGGATGATCGCGCTGCTGCGGGCGAAGATCTCGTTCATCTCCTCGTCCGGCACCACGCCCGAATGCAGCTCGCGGATGTTGCGCAGGCCCCCCCCGGCCCCTTCGCCCATGACCACCACGGACAGGCTCGAAATGGCTTCCGCGATGGTCCGTCCGGTGATGCCTGCGGCCTTGTGGGCGAAATGATTACCCATCACCAGCACATGCTCGCGCCCCATGTCCATGCCCTCATAGCGCGCCTCGTAGGCAGAGGGCTTGGTCGGGAGAAGGCGGGTATAGGCTTCCGCACGATATTTGCGGGGGAAGCGGTTGGCGAAGGTGTCGTGCGAGAACTGGCTGATGAAGAACAGTCCGTTCGCGTTGCGGGCGACGTGGGACCAGAGGGCATGGACGTTGTTGCTGCCGCGTAGATGGCTGCAGTCCAGCGCGATGACGTCCAGCATGCCGTAGATGTTGATCGGCGCCAGATGTTCCATCACGTTGATCTGATGCAGGTCGAACGGCTGGCCGAAGAAGATCGAGATTGCATAGACGGGCGCAATTTCGGTGCGCGCCCTGATCGTCTTGAGCCTGTCCAGCCCGTGGAACTCGGCAACCGACTTGTCACAGATGACGGAGATTTCGAAATCGTCATGCGGCTGGCTGTCGCACCAGCGCACGAAGTTCATGATCAACTCGTTCGTGCCGTTGTGATGGCGTCCCATGGTCAGCAGGTCGAGCGCGACCTTCAGCTTGCCGTCCGCAGTCGGCACGAGATTTTTGAGTTGGGTCATGGCCCGGTATTCGGGCGACCGCTCGAATTCCTTGACCAGTGGCAGGAATTCCGGATGGCGCCCCACCATCTTCTGCAGATTGCCCGATTGCTGTCCCTTGAAGTCGATCTCGTGGAGCATGAAGGAGGCTGACCCGGCATGATAGGCATAGGCGTGGTTGGCGAGCGCGGCGCGAAAGCCGACTTTGCCGGCGCGCATCACCAGGTCGTTCTCTTCCTCGTAGCCGACGCCGAATTCCTCATCCAGCGCTCCGAAATTGGCAACCACCTGTGGCGATATCAGCATGTAGAAGCCGACCGCCGTGGGAGCGAAGGTATAGCGCGGCAGGTAGCGATAGACCGACTCCCAGGAGATATAGCAGACCTCTGGCGTGGTCGCGATGCCGGACAGGTTGTTGGGCGCCTGCGGAAAGGTGGCGATGGCGGCGTTGTTCGATCGCGGGCAGACGAAGCCGATCTGCGGGTCGGTCTTCAGCACGGCGACCATTTCCGAGAGCGTGTTGCGGTAGGTGATGGTGTCGCTGTTGACCAGGACCGCGCCGGCGCCATCGCGCTTGCAGATCGCCAGCCCCTTGTTGACGCTCTTCACGAAACCGAGATTTTCGTCGTTGACGATATAGATGTCGATCAGTCCTTTCCGGGCGCGGTCGGCCAGATAATCGCTCACCGCCTCGTCATCGGGCGAATCATTGACGACGATGACCTTTGGATCGCAGTCCCGAATCTCCGACAGGCGGGCGGAGAGCGATTCGAGGCAGATCTTGACCAGCTCAAGATTGCGGTAAACCGGGACGATGAGATAGAGCTTCATCAAGAATCCTCAAAGACTTGGCAGGCCGTCGATTTTCGGGTGAAAGGGCTTCCTTTAAGGCTTAACCCGCCAGGGCTGCGCGCCCGAGCAGCGGACGCCACCAGTCCTGGTTGTCCAGGAACCAGCCCAGCGTCTCGGCGAAGCCCTGGGGGAAATCGCGCGCCGGCGCATAGCCGAGTTCCGAACGGATCTTCGTCTCGTCGATCGCATAGCGGCGGTCGTGGCCCTTGCGATCCTCGACATAGGTCATCAGTTCCGCGGTCGGCCGGCCCTGGGCGGCGGGCGCCATCGGGAACTGGCGCGCCAGATCGGGATTGGCGGCAAAGGCGGCGTCGACGCCGCGGCAGATCTCCTCGATGACCTTGAGGTTCGGCAGTTCCTGGCCGCCGCCGACATTATAGGTCTCGCCGATCCGGCCCTGGCGCAGGATCAACTCGATGCCCACGCAATGATCCTCGACATGCAGCCAGTCGCGGATGTTCATGCCGTCGCCATAGATCGGCAGCTTCTTGCCCGACAGCGCGTTGATGGTGAACAGCGGGATCAGCTTCTCCGGAAACTGGTAGGGCCCGTAATTGTTCGAACAGTTGCTGGTGGTGGTCTCCAGGCCATAGCAGGCCGTTGACGAAGTCGGCGGTGGCTGATTCAGTGCGGCAGTGGGATTGTCTGGCGGGTTAGCGGCGATGGCGATGGGGCGTGATAGCGAGGTCCAGTCCGATTTGATCGTGACGTGGGCGGAGATACCGCGTTCACCGGGGCATGTTTTCTACGACAAGCTCCAGAAGCTGCTGGCCGAGGCGGGCTTCGATGGCTTTGTCGAGAAGACGTGCAAGCCCTATTATGCGCCGCGGATGGGAGCCCCGTCGCTGCCGCCGGGCCGCTATTTCCGCATGCTGCTGATCGGCTATTTCGAGGGCATCGACAGCGAACGCGGGATTGTCTGGCGCTGTTCGGATTCGCTGTCGCTGCGGGAGTTCCTGCGACTGTCGAGCCGCGACAAGGTCCCTGATCATAGCTGGTTGTCGAAGACGCGGAGCCGCCTGCCGCACGAGGTACATGACCAGATCTTCGGCTGGGTACTGGCCCTCGTCGCCGGGCACGATCTGGTGAAAGGCGAGCGGATCGGCGTCGATGGCTCGACCATGGAGGCGAACGCCGCGCTGCGTACCATCGTGCGGCGTGACAATGGCGAGACCTACCGCGAGATGCTGGTGCGCATGGCGCAAGAGAGCGGCATCGACACGCCGACGATCGACGACCTTGTCCGGCTCGATCGCAAACGCAAGGGCAAGAAGCTGTCGAATGCGGACTGGGCGAGCAAGACCGATCCCGACGCGAAGGTCGCGCGGATGAAGAACGGCTCGACGCGTCTGGCCTACAAGCCCGAACACGCGGTCGATCTCGACACGGGTGTTATCGTGGCAGCGCCGATCCACCCGGCCGACAAGGGCGACACGACAACGCTCGACGCCACGCTGGAGACGGCAGCACGCAACCTCGCCGACATTGGCCTGGCGCCGACGTCCGGGGATCCCTGCGATCTTGTGACCGATAAAGGCTATCATTCGCGCGAGCTCCTCAAGGGTCTCGACGGCGACATCTGGAAGACGCGCATCGCCGAGCCGGCACCGCCGAATGGATATCTGCGCTGGCACGGCGACGAGGCTGCCCAGAAGGCCGTCTACGCCAATCGGTCTCGCCTGAAATCCGCCGTCGGACGCAAGGCGATGCGCAAGCGTGGTGAGATGGTCGAGCGTAGCTTTGCCCACGTCCTGGATCGCGGCGGCATGCGCCGCGCGTGGCTGCGCGGGCGCGAGAATGTTCACAAGCGTTATTTGATCCACGTCGCCGGGTTCAATCTTGGCATTCTCATGCGCGCCCTGTTCGGTTGCGGCACTCCGAGGGGCGCCAGGGGCGCATCCAAGGCATTCTTGTTCGTAGTTCAGACCGATGTTGCGCTCGTCATCGCCCTCGTCGCCGAGTTCGACGGAGAAAGGGCCATGCTCCTCATCGTTTTTACCCCTGAAGGCGCTGACAGACCCGGCTGAAAACCGACTTCGTCACCGCGCTGATAGGTGTGGTGATAGGCGCGCACCAGATGGTCGGACCCGGCCTTCGACGCCGAGTAGGGAGAATTGGGCGCATAAGGGGTGGTTTCGCTGAAGGCCGGATCGTCCAGCTCTAGCGTGCCGTAGACCTCGTCCGTCGATACATGGTGGAAACGGTGCGGCCGGCCGCTGCCCTTGTCCAACCAGGCATGTTTGGCAGCTTTCAGCAGGCTGTGGGTGCCCACGACATTGGTGGTCACGAAGGCATCGGGGCCGGTGATCGACCGGTCGACATGGCTTTCCGCCGCGAAGTGGACGATGGTATCGATGTCGTGGTCGGCGATCAGGCGGGAAACGAGCGCCGTATCACAGATGTCGCCTTCGACCAGGGTGACGTCGGCGACGCCCTCGATATTGGCGGGATTGCCGGCATAGGTCAGCGCATCAAGCACCACGATGCCATCGCCGGGCGAAATCTTCCGCCAGTGCCGCACGAAATTCGCGCCGATGAAGCCCGCGCCCCCAGTGATGATCAGATTAGCCATGCGTTTTTGTTTCGCTCCCTCAATAATCGCGCAGGAAAGATCGTGCGCGACTCCCATCCGCCACAAACCGTTTGTTTTGATTCCCTCGCCCCGGGCTAAGACCTACCCTGTCTTTCCACCCTTTTGCAATCAGGACGCAAACTTGTTCATGGCTTTGCGGAAGGCCGAAAGGCTGGACAGGAAGGCGCCGCGATCTTCCTCGCTCTCGTCTTCGCTCTTTTCCTCGGGCCGCAGCTTCAGATTATAATGCTGGCTGCAATAGGCGAGTTGCCCGTGATGCCGCACGGTCGCCAGATGGGGATGGGTCGAGAAGAAATAGGGGCGGCGGGTCTGCGGGCAGAAATGCCCCACCAGGCTTTGCCTGGTCAGGCTGGTGTCGCGCACCGGCGCGCCGCCATGAGCCAGATCCGCATGCCAGATCAGAATGTCGCCCTTCTTGGGCAGGAAATATTGCACGCCCTTTTCGCTCTTTGCGGCGTAATCCCGCAGGTGGGCGGCCCATGCCTCATGCGGCGCGTCGCCGTCGGTGGCCTGGTTCCAATGCTTCCGGTCGCCGCCGAAGATCCAGTCCGGCAATCGGTGGCTGCCCGGGACGTACATCAACTCGCCGGACCCGGGCTGGACATCTTCCAGCGCGATCCAGCAGGCCGCCAGCTCGATCGGCTGGTCGACCACGACATAGGCCGTGTCCTGGTGCAGACCCTGTTGTGAGCCCTGGTCGAAGCTGAGGCTTTGGAACAGCAGCGGATCGGCATCGAAGATCAGCTGAAAGAACCGCAGCAGCCTGGGCACGGAGAACAGGTCCAGCGCCTCCTTGAACGGCACGAAGGAGTCGACGACGCGCACCCCGAGCGGATCGGCGGGTTCCGACAGCGGCTGAACGTCGCCATAGCCGTGCCGCTGATAGAGGACGTCGGCATTGCCTTCGCGGAAGGAGGATGCGATCCGCCTGCGAAACGCATCGACCCGATCCCGGGATGCTGCGCCTTCCAGGATGATGAAGCCGTTCTCGACGAAGAATTCGACCTGTGCGGCCTGTTCCTCGGTCAGGTTACGCGCGGTGATCTGCTGCCGCCAGTCCGCGCGGTCGATCCACAAGCCACCGAATCGGGAATGAAAGGGGGCATCGCTCATGGCGTGACCCCTTCGCTCAGCGCCTTCGGCGTCGTTCGATATGACCGCATTTCAACTCTTGCCCCTGTTTTGAGTGTCTGGCGAATGATCGTCCGCGTTCCTTCGCTATGGTGCCATCAGCAAATATGCTGACGGGCATAATCGATACATGGTGGCGTTCAAGGTGGTCGTTGACACGGGAAAACGGCTTCTCCTTTTGGGAAATGTCTGGAAACCGGCTTCCTTATCGACTCATCGCATGAACGATAGCATGCCAATAGCTATCCGAACCACATAGTTCATTATTGAATGTAATGAGATATTTGAAGAGTCCGCTGTCGTCCGTGACGCTCTGCGGCGCAATGGACATGTAATAGGGGGTGATGAAGGTCGCCCCGTTTCGGTGATGTAGATCGAAAAGCCCCTTGGTGAATCCGTCAGCTCACGTCCAGCATCAACAGGCCGATACCGAATATGCGCGGATCCTGGCTCACGCCGACCGCTAGGGGCGACACGGGCGTGCTGAATGTCATATGCAGGGAAATGTCACCTTCGCCGATGCAGGAAGGAGGCAGACGGAGCCGGACCACCTGGGGCATGCTTCGGAGCGCGAAGGATCCCAGGAAATAGCCGTTGGCGGCGACGTCGATCGTTGGCCGGTCGGCGCCCGGCGCGATGAAGCATTGCAGCGTCAGGTGGACGTCGACATAGCCACCCTTATAGTCTTCCAGGGCGAAGCGAAGAACCTGAAGCGCATCGTGCCCCCATGTCCCCCACGGCTCCGGCTCGAACCACCCTGAGGCGAGGAAGGCCGAGTTGTCGAAGGCGTTGGTGAAGCGGACGGGCTCGTTGCGGCGCACGATTGGATAACCGGCGGGGGACCAGCGCTGGCCGCTTTCGCTCGCCGGGGCGGCGTCGCGCCGCTGGGCATGGACCTCCGCCAGCACGAGCTCTGAAAAATGGTTCAGACGGTCCAGCAGGCTTAGGCAGAAGTCGAGCTTGGCTTCGAGCAGGTCGATCCGCTGGTGGAGCGCTTTGGCGGTCGGCTCCGCCACCGGCAGGGAACTGCCCCCTGTCTCTTCATCCTCGTTCAGAACGCGTCCCCTGCAGTCCTTGCGGGTCTCTAAATGGCAAGCCATCCTCGCGCTGTCGACTGGAAAGTGCCGGGACGCGACCGGCGGTGGCGCAAATGCCGGGAACGGCAGGCCGCTGCACCGGAATGAGATGAGCCGGTCAGCAGATCATTGCCCCTCGCACCCGAACCGGCTAGCGCTCCGCCGCTGAGGCATATCAAGGACAGGACCGGGGCAAGGAATGAAGCAACTGATCGCGTTCGATCTCGACGGGACGCTGGCCGAAAGCAAGCAGCCGCTGGGCGAGGCCATGGGGGGTGCCCTCACCCGGTTGCTGGGCGTCGCGCATGTCGCGGTGATCTCCGGCGGCGACTGGCCGCAGTTCGACAAGCAGGTGGCGAGCCGTCTGCCCGCGCAGGCCGATCGGTCGCGTCTCTGGCTGATGCCGACCACGGGTACCAAGCTCTACACGCATCAGGGCGGCGCTTGGGCGCCCGTCTATGCCGAACTGTTCGACGATGCGCAGAAGCAGGCGATCCTCGCCGCCTTCGATGCCGCGCTGGAAGCGACCGGCTTCGTGCCGGAGCAGACCTGGGGCGAGCGGATCGAGGATCGCGGCAGCCAGATCACCTTCTCCGCGCTCGGCCAGCAGGCGCCGATCCACGCCAAGGAGGTGTGGGACCCGGACTTCGCCAAGCGCAAGATCATCCAGGCGGACCTGCGCCGGCGCCTGCCGGGCCTGTCGATCAACATGGGCGGCGCGACCTCGATCGACATCACGCGGGAGGGCGTGGACAAGGCCTATGGCCTCAAGAAGCTGCGCGACGCGAGCGGCATCGCGCTCGATGCGATGATGTTCATCGGCGACGCGATCTTTCCCGGCGGCAACGACTATCCGGCCAAGGAACTGGGGCTCGATACGGTTCGCGTGCGCGATCCGCAGGAAACGCTGGCCGTGATCGAGGCGATCGTCGCCTGCCAGAAATGACCCGCCTCCGGCCGTAGCGGGTGCATCTTCCCTCCTCCGGCCGCATCGGCTAGTCACGCCCTTCCCACCGGCAAGGCACGGGAGCCTGGCGACTGACATGGCAGTGATACGCACCCTGTGCGGACAGTGCAGCGTCGGTTGCGGCCTTCGGGCGACGCCTTTCGAGGACGGGCTCATGGTGGAGGGGGACCGGATGCATCCCGCCAATGGCGGCCTGCTGTGTCCGGTCGGCGAAGCGCTGGCCGGGCCCCGGAGGATGGAGGGGCGCCTGCTCGGTCCGCTGGTGGATGGCCGGGCTGTCGGCTGGGATCGTGCGATCGCCCAGGCAGCGCGTCGGCTGCGCGATGTCATCGGGCGTCATGGCCCTGGCAGCGTGGCGCTGCATGTCGGCGGCGACTTGACCACCGAAGACTATTATGCCGCCAACAAGCTGATGAAGGGATTCATCGGTTCGGCTCATATCGACGCGCCCTGGTCCACCGACGGCGCCATGGTGGCGCACCGCCGCATCTTCGGCGAAGACGTCGTCCCGGCCGCGCTGGAGGATGTGGATCGCGCCGACCTGATCCTGGTTGTCGGTGCCCGGGGCCTGGACGATCATCCGGTCCTGGAGGATCGCGTCCGGGCGGCGGGGGACGAGAAGGCGCACCTGGTCCTGATAGGGACGGGCGGTTCCCTTCCCGATGGCGCGATCCGCCTGCCGGCCCCGCGGGGGAGCGAGGCGCGGCTGCTGGCCGGCCTGCTCCGGCATTGCTGGGATGCCGGGCTGCTGGACCTGGACTGGCTGGCCCGCCATGTCGCCGTGCCCGATGGTTTTTGGGCCGGGCTGCAGGCGGGGCACGACCTCTGGTCGGTGGCGCGGGCCTGCGGCCTCTCCCCTGCCGAACTGCGTGCTTTCTACGATCTGTTCGCGGCATCCCGCGCGACCGTGACGCTGTTCAACCCGCTGGACGAGCCGGACGCGCTTGCGGCCGCGATCCTCAACCTTCATGTCGCGACCGGCCGGATCGGCCGGCCCGGCTGCGTTCCCTTCGCCCTGGCGACGAGCGCCAATGCCATGGGCGGGCGGGAGGTCGGTTGCATGGCCTCCATCCTGGCGGCGCACCAGCCCTTTTCGCCCGACGTCGTGGCGCGGGTCGCCCGCTTCTGGGCCGCGCCGGCGATGTCGACGGGGCCGGGGCTGGAGGGGGAGGCGCTGCTTCAGGCGATCCGCGATGGAGAGGTCCGGGCGCTCTGGTCACTTGGCGGCGCTGACACGCACTGGCTGCGCGAGGCGGCCCACCATGCCCCGCTGGTCCTGCTGTCCACGGGACAGCAGGCCATGGCCGCGCTCGATGGCGTCGATATCGCCTTTCCGTCCGCTGACTGGGCGGAGCGGGACGGCACGCTGACCAGCGCCGACCGGCTGATCGGCCGCCAGCGCCGTATCTTTCCGCTCGCCGGGGAAGCGAAGCCGCACTGGTGGATCGTCACCCGCCTCGCCCAGGCGATGGGCTGGCGCGATGCCTTTCACTATGAGCGCCCGGCGGACATCTACCGCGAGCATGTCCGGCTGACCGCCTATCACAATGAGGGTGGCCGCCTGCTGGACCTGCGCCGCCACGCGCCTATCTCCAACCCCGCCTATGAGGAGCTTACCCCGTGGCGCTGGGGCGAGCTGCCGTTCGACGGCGGTCGCTTCCCCACTGTGGACGGGCGCGCCCGGCTGGTGCCCAGCTGGGAATGAAGGCCGGATCGTTGCTTCAAAACGATCTGCCGGAGCGGCGGGGCCTTATATCCCGCGGGCCACGATATCCTGCAGATGTTCGAGCAGCGCATCGCCATTCGCCGCCCAGGTGAAGCGCCGGGCGGTTTCCCGCACCGCTTCCCGATCGGGCGGATGGTCGATCAGGTCGCGGATCGCCGCGGCGATCGCGTCCGGATCGCGCTCGACGATTCGCCCCGCTTCGGGCCGGTCCATCAGTTCGCGCGCGCCGCCCACGTCGCTGATGACGATCGGCGTACCGCAGGCAAGCGATTCCACCCAGGCGTTGGCCAGTCCTTCCGATTCCGACGGAAGCGCCATCACGTCTGCGGCGGCATAGATGCGCGGCAGCTTGTGGTGCGGCACCGATCCCAGAAAGCCGATGCGTCGTTCCACCCCCAGCTCCAGCGCCAGCCGTTCCAGCGTCCGTCGATGCTGCCCCTGTCCCGCCAGCAGCAATGTCACGTCGGGCAGCTGCGGCAGCGCGCGCACCAGCAGGTCCTGCCCCTTGCGTGGGATCAGCGCGCCGACCGACAGTACCACCGGCCCGCTGAACCCGAGCACCGCCTTGGCTTCCGCCCGGTCCATGATCTCGAAACTGTCCAGGTCGACCCCGGTATAGTGCACGCGGATCTTGTCCTCGTCGATGCCCATGGCGGCCATGGAGCGCCGCATCGCGCCCGATACCGCCAGCAGAGCGGCGGCGCCGTCCGCCGCCTTGCGCACCATCTTCCGCGTGCCCTTGCGCGTTCCCCAATGATGGATGTCGGCGCCTCTGGCCTTGATCGAATAGGGAATGCCCAGCGCCTTCGACAGCCGTTGCGCCACCGGCCCATCCGGAAAGAAGAAGCTGGCGTCGATCACGTCGAACGGCCGCTCGGCATGCAGACGCCGCACCAGCGGCAGGATGGCCCTGGTCATCGCGCCGACATTGGTGGCGCCGCCGAACTTCGGGACGATGCGGAACAGCGGGCGATAGACGGTCAGGTTCTGCCAGCGCTCCTTGCGCGGCAGCGCCAGGAGCGGGGCATAGCGGCCGGCACGCGACAGCGGCCAGGGGGGCACGCCCAGCGGCGCGATCACCGTCACGTCCGCCTCGGGCCGGCTTGCCAGCTCCCGCGCCTGCCGCTCCACGAACACGCCGAAATTGGGCCGGCTGATGTCGGGGAAGAGGGTGGAGAGCATGAGGACGTTGAGCGCCATGACCTCTTTCTGCCGTGCCTTGGTTGGAGATGGGTTAAGCCGCCCGCACCCTTTTGGCTAGAGCCGCCGGATAAGCTGTTCGGCCACCGCCCCCCATGGCGGGTCGGTCAGCACCTGCTGCCGTCCGCCCACGCCCAGCGGCAGAAGCTGGAGCCGGTCGCCCTCCCGCCCGATCAGCCGCCCGAACAGGAAGCGCCCGGCGGGACGCGGCAGCAGCACGTCGCGGTTCATCGCGGCGGCGAAATCGGCCGGCGCGATGCGGCGGCACCAGATCGCATCGCCGCTGCGATAGTCGCCGATGCTGGCGGTCACCTGCACGCCGATCATGTCGTCCGCGGCGGCGGGCGAGGGAAGGTCGAGCGGCCGCGTCGGCGCCCGTGCCCCTTCCGGACCCAGCAGCGCGGCGACCGGTACCGTCCTCTGCTCAGGCAGTGCCACCAGGTCGGACGCCGCCACGCCCAGCGCGGTCGCGATCCGGTTCAGCCACTTGATCGACACCGTGCGCGTCCCGGTTTCCAAGCGGCCGATGGTCTGCGCCGTGGTCGGCGGATCGCACAGCGCCCCGACCTGTTCCAGCGTCAGCCCCCTCGCCCGCCGAACCTCCCTGATGCGCGTGATCATGCAACCGCCTCATTGAACCTATTTGGTTTTCTTCTTTCCTACAATCTGTTCGATATGGCAAGTCCGTCTCTAACGCGGCAGGAAGGAGATGCGCATGGCCGTCACCCATGTGGAACAGATTATCGAGGATCCGGCGGGACGGGCGCAGAAGGTGCTGGTCAACCTCGGCGAATCGCCGATCGCCTGGCTGCATGCGCGCGGCCATCTGAGTGACCGCCATCATGCGGCCGGCGACTTGCTGCGCGCGGACTGGGAACGGGCGGGCCTTGGCCAGCGCGTGACGATGCGCTGGGATGGCGCGCCGCTGCAGGGTGGGCGTCGCGCGGCGCCGGGACGGGGCGATCCGACGATGGCACAGCTGTCCGCGCGGGCGCGCTTCGACGGCGCGATCCGCGCGGCGGGTCCGGGGCTGGCCGACATATTGTGGCGCGTCGCCTGCGCAGGGGAAGGTCTGACGGCAGCCGAGCGGGCGCTGGGCTGGCCGAGCCGCGCCGGAAAGCTCGTCCTCACCTTCGCCCTCGACCGGGTGGCGGCCTGGTACAAGGTGCCCTGAAGGGGGCGAGCACCCCGTTCGTTCAAGCTCAGGGCGAACGGTTCATGAGTATCTCTACCCGATCAACCCCGATCCCAGCAGGAGCAGAAGCTTGACGTCCATCGCATAACCTTCGTCCCGCCACCGGGCGACTTGCGCCGCAAACCCCGCCAGCGGCACGCGATGGACCCGGATATCCTCATTCCCGACGCCGCCACCATCGCCGGTTTTCATCAGATCATGCGCGCGAAACAGCGTGAAGCTCTCCGACACCATCCCCGGCGAACTGTAGAACTGGCCGACCGCCTCCAGCCGTCCGGGCAGGTATCCGGTCTCCTCCTCCAGCTCCCGCTTCGCGGCGATCATCGCATCCTCGCCCTCGGTCTCGTCGCCGACGAGGCCCGCGGGCAACTCGATGCAGCGCCGCCCCAGCGGCACCCGAAACTGGTCGACCAGCAGCACATGCCCGTCGTCCACCGCCAGGATGACGGCGGCGTGGATGCCGCGCGCACGGCCCACATATTCCCATCGCCCGCGCCGCTTGGCGGTGATGAAGCGGCCTTCCCACATGATCTCCTCGGGGGCGGCCATATCCTGTTCGCTCATAATTCGATCAACCTGTCGGGCAGTTCGTTGCTGTCGTCCGCATCGCGCGGGAAGTGCGTCGCCAGCACTACGCCGACCTGCCGCACGGCCTCGGCCAGCCCCTCGCCGGCCTGCCCCGCGCGTACCCGGTCGATCAGCGCGGCCATCGCTTCGCCCCACACCTCCGGCGCGACCTTCGCGTTGATCGCGCTGTCCGCGACGATCTCGGCGCGATGCTCGTCGAGCGAAAGGTAGATCAGCACGCCCGTGCGCCCGCGCGTGCGCGCCTCTGCCGCCGTCCGGAACAGCAGTATGGCGCGCCGCCGTACCCGTCGCGCCTTGGTTGCGGCCGGCGTCACCAGCATCCGCAGCGGCATGATCGCCAGCAGGTAGCGTACCACCAGGAATTTGAGGATCAGGATGCCGAGCAGCCCGGTCAGCAGCTTCCAATCCGCCAGCTCATGTTCCCAGTCCCGCAGCAGCAGGGACAGGAAGCCGCGGACATGGGCCGGAAAGGTCGCCGCGAAGGCCAGCGCCACGAACACCGCCGCCACGGCCCAACTGAGCCCCACGTCATGATAGCTGTCGGACCGCCGCGCGACGATGGTGACGATCTCGCCGGACGTATGCGCCTCCGCCTCGGCCACGGCGGCGGATACGCGGTCATGGTCCGCCTCGGTCAGGTGCAATCGCATCACCATCCTCCCGAAGCCCCGCCGCCGCCGAAGCTGCCGCCGCCGGAAAAGCCGCCGCCGCCTCCGCCTCCGCCGCCCCAGCTGCCGCCACCCCAGCCGGAGCCGCCGCCCGATCCCCAGTCCGATCCGCCCAGGCCCGGCCCCCAGATGACGACCGGCCCGCGCCCGCGCCGATAGCGCTTGCCGCCGCGGAGACGCGACAGCAGCGGCAGGAGGACGAAGAAGACCAGGAACAGCACGATCCAGAAAGCGATGATGCCGCCCCCGTCGTCGCCCTTGCGTTCCTCGGCCGCGACTTTTGCCGCCTGAGCCTTGGCTTCCTCGGGAGGCAGCGCCAGCAGCGCGTCGATCGCATCGACGCCGGCGTTGATGCCGCCCGCCATGTCTCCCGCCTTGAAGCGCGGAGTGATGCTGTTGCGGATGATCCGGGAGGAGAGGGCGTCGGTCAATATGCCCTCCAACCCATAGCCGACCTCGATTCGCACCCGCCGCTCGTTGGGCGCGACGATCAGCAGCGCGCCGGCATTGGTCGCCTTGTCGCCTATCCCCCAGGCCCGGCCCAACCGATAGCCATAGTCGGAAATGTCATAGCCCTGCAGGTCCGGGATCGTCGCTACCACCAGCGCCCGCCCGCTCGCCTGTTTCTGCGCGATCAGCTTCTGGCTCAGCGCCTGCTCCTGCGCCGGGTCCAGCAGGTTGGCCGCGTCGATCACGCCGCTGTCGTCGAACTTGGGAAAGTTCTGCGCCTGCGCCGGCGGGGAGAGGACGAGGAGCAGAAGGAGGAAAAAAAAGACGGGTGGAAACAAGTGATCCGTTCGCCCTGAGCGAAGTCGAAGGGCTCGGCTGAGCGACAGCGAAGCCACTTCGCTCCGCTCAGTGGAGGGCTTCGACAGGCTCAGCCCGAACGGGGAAGGGGGCACGATCGGATGCTCAATTGCCGAAGTCGACCTTCGGCGCTTCCTCCGCGCCCGGCGTGGTCGCCTGGAACGGAGTCATCGGCTTGGCGCCGTGGATGATCTTGGCGCCGATCGCGTCGGGGAAGGTCCGGATGCGCGTGTTATAGGCGCGTACCGCCTCGTTATAGTCGCGGATGGAAATGGCGATGCGATTCTCCGTGCCTTCCAACTGCGACTGCAGCTCCAGGAAATTCTGGTTGGTCTTGAGGTCGGGATAGGCCTCGACCGACGCGAGCAGGCGGCCGAGGCCCTGGCTCAGCTGCGCCTGGGCGGCCTGATATTGCGCGACCTTGGCGGGATCGGACAGATCCTCTGCGTTGATCTGCACCGACGTCGCCTTGGCGCGCGCCTCGGTGACCTTGGTCAGCGTGTCCTGCTCCTGCTTGCCCGCGGCCTTCACCGTGGCGACCAGATTGTCGATCAGGTTGGCGCGGCGCTGGTATTGCGCCTGCACATCGGCCCATTTGGCCTTGGCCTCCTCCTCGGCGGCGGGGACGGAATTGATGCCGCAGGCGCTGAGCGTCAGCGCGCCCAGCAGGGGCAGCAGGAAGGCAGGGAAACGACGCAGGATCGACATGGGATATCCTCGGCAATGTTTCGTGCGTGGGAAATAGGCGGTTGCCGAACCGTGCGCAACGTCTCATCAGGTCGAATGGCTCGCAACGGGAACGAAGAGGACCAGCCATGGGAATCATCTCGGAATTCAAGACGTTTATCAACCGGGGCAATGTGATCGACCTCGCCGTTGGTGTGATCATCGGCGGCGCCTTCGCCACCATCACCAAGTCGCTGACCGACGACCTCATCATGCCGATCATCGGCTTCCTGTTCGGCGGCGTCGATTTCTCCCGCTATTTCGTCCGGCTGGGGGCGATTCCCGCAGGCTTCAAGGGCAACCCCGAAAGCTATGTGGACCTGAAGGCCGCCGGCGTGGCGATGTTCGGCTGGGGCCAGTTCCTGACGGTGCTCGTCAATTTCGTGATCCTTGCCTTCATCATCTTCCTTCTGGTCAAGGCCGTGAACAGGCTGACGCACAAGGAAGAGCCGGCCAAGGATGCGCCCGCGCCCACGCCGGAGGACATTGTGCTGTTGCGCGAAATCCGGGATTCGCTCAAAAAATAATCGTTTATGCGACGAAACGAGCCGGCGAAAGGAACCATCGGCACGGCGGCCGGTTGATCGGCGTCGGGGCCATGGGGCCAAGGGTCTCCTTCACGCCCCGTGCCGTTTGACGTCAGCCCTCGGGGGCGCAACAGGAGAAAACGCCGTGAAAACCTTCGTCAAAGTCCTTGGCCTTGCCAGCCTGGTCGCGCTTGCAGCGTGCGATTCCGCGCAGGAGAACAAGGTCGAGAACGCTTACGAGAATCAGGCGGACGCACTCGACAACCAGGCGGACAATATGGAAGCGATGGCCGACAACCTGTCGGGCAACGCCGAAAATGCGGCCGAGAACGCCGCCGACGCGCTGGAGAACAAGGCCGACGCCACCCGCGAGGCGGGCGAGAAGGCCGGCGACGCCGTGGAAAAGAACCAGTAATCCGTCAATCCGATTCCGGGCGCCGCGCTCTTGCCGCGCGGCGCCCGTTGCGGGCCTGCCGTCCCCTTTAACGGCGTCTTAACCACGCTTCCGCCATGGTGCCGCGCGCATCCATAGGGCCGTGGGAATGGACGAGCTACTTCAGGAATTCATATCCGAAACGCAGGAGACGCTGGAAGCGCTCGCGGGCGAGGTGGTCGCCTGGGAGGCTGATCCGGCCGACAGTGATCGGCTGGACGCGATCTTCCGCTTCTTCCACACGGTCAAGGGCAGCTGCGGGTTCCTGAACCTGCCGCGTTTCGAGCGCCTCAGCCACGCGGCCGAGGATGTGCTGGCCGATATCCGCGCCGGCAAGCGCAAGCCGGATCCCGCGACCGTCAGTGCGGTGCTGGGCATCATGGACCGCATCGGCGAGCTGGCGGAGGCCGTTGCGCTCGGTGCCGCGCTTCCCAGCGAGAATGATGATTTCCTCATCGCCGCGCTGACCGGCATCGAGCCGGTGGCCGAAGCGGAGCCATCAGCCGAGGTAGAGAGCGCGGCCGTCGCCGTCTCCCGTTCCGCCGGCCCACAGTCCGGCCCGCGCACCATCCGTCTGCCCCTGTCGCTGATCGACCAGCTGATGAACGGCGTGTCGGACATGGTGCTCGCGCGCAACGAACTGGCCCGCAAGCTGCGCGAGCGCCCCGCCGATCCCGAACTCGACACCAGTTTCGACCGGCTGTCGAGCTGCGTCGCCGACATGCGCGATGTCATCTCCAAGACGCGCATGCAGCGGATCGATCGTCTCTTCGCCGCGATCCCGCGCATGGTGCGCGATCTTGGCCGAGACCTCGGCAAGCGGATCGACCTCAGCCTGGAGGGCGGCGATGTGGAGATGGACCGCGAGATGGTGGAGATGGTCGTCGACCCGCTCACCCATATCGTCCGCAACGCGGTCGACCACGGTATCGAACCGCCCGACCGGCGCCGCGCGCTCGGCAAGCCGGAAGCGGGGCGACTTCAGCTGCAGGCCCGCCAGTCGGGCAACCAGATCGTCATCGAGATCAGCGACGACGGCGCCGGCATCGACACCGCCCGGCTGGTCGAAAAGGCCATCGCGGCGGGGCGCCTGACGCCCGAGGCTGCCGCAAGGCTCGATCCGCAGGAACGCGCCGAGCTCATCTTCCTGCCCGGCCTGACGACGGCGAAGGCCGTGACGGCCGTGTCGGGCCGCGGCGTCGGCATGGATGTGGTCCGCGCCAATATCGAGCGCATCGGCGGGTTGATCGCGCTCGATAACATGCCGGGGCAGGGCCTGCGCATCACCCTGCGCGTGCCGCTGACGCTGACCATCATCCCCGGCCTCATCCTCCGCGCCGGCGGCCTCCATTTCGCGATTCCGCGGGCCGCCGTGGTGGAGATCCTGCACGATACCAACGACACGCTGCACATGGCGGAGATCGGTGGCGCCAAGATCGCGACGATTCGCTCCGTCCGCCATTCGATGATCGACCTGGAGGACGTGCTGGGCATCGAAAAGTCCGGGCAGAGCGGTCCGCGCGCGGTGATGATCGTCCGTTCGGCCTCCGGCGTGCCCTTCGCCATGGGCGTGGCGGCGGTCGAGAATCACGAGGAGCTGGTGATCCGGCCCGCCTCGCCTCTGATCATGGCGACCGGCGTCTATGCCGGCATGACCTTGCCCGACAATGGCAAGCCGATGCTGCTGCTGGACGCCGCCGGTCTCGCCAACGCGGCGCGGCTGCCCAATATCGAGGACCATGCCGTCGCCGCCGCCGATGGCGATGCCGAGACGCGGGAAGGGCTGGAGATGGTCGCCGCGCTTCGGTTCCAGGCGCTGACGGGCGAGCGGCGCCTGCTGCAGCTCTCCCTGATCGAACGGGTCGAGGATATCGACGCCCGGCTTTTCGGCTGCTCGGGCGGTCGTTCTTTTGTCCGCCTCGATGGCCGCCTTGTGCCCGTCGTCGGCGATCCGGGCGTCCAGACGCCGGACAAGGTGGCGGCGCTGCGCCTGCGCGATGGCGCGCGGGAGGCCTGCTTCCCCGTCGCGGCGGTGCTCGACATCGTGCAGATGCCCGCCGTCCCCGACATGGTGGCGATGCAGGGCCTGGTCAGCGGCGTGTCCGTGATCGAAGGCGAGCATCTGGAGGTGATCAATCCCTTCGCCCTGTTCGCCGCGCTGCCCGACGAGCCCGTGGCGGAGCGCTCGCGCGGCCGTTGCCTGCTTGCCGACAGCGATGACGGCTGGACGCGCGAGATCCTGGCGCCGCTGCTGCGCCAGGCGGGGCATGACGTCATTCTCGGCCTCCCCGCCGATGCAGTTGATCCGCGGGACGTCGTCCTCTGCTCCGCCGCCGACACGGCTCAGGCCGCCGAAATGTTTGGCTGCCGCGTCGTCCAGCTGCGCGCGTCGCAGCGGCCGGCCGGCCCGGCCGACACCAGCATCTATCGCTACGACCAGGATGCGCTGATGCAGGCGCTTTCCGGCTCGCGGGCGGGGAGGGGATAATCCATGGACCATCTGTATCTGCTGGCGACCCTTGCGGGCACGTCCATCGCGATCGAGACGGCGGAGGTGGAGGCGGTGGTGAAGCTGGCCGACATCTCGCCCGTTCCCGGTGCCGCCGCCCATGTCGCCGGCCTTTCCGCCTTGCGCAGCCGCGTCCTGACGATCATCGATGCGGCGGCGCTGATCCGCGGCATCCCCACGGCGACCGCAGCGCCCTGCTTCGCCGTGATCGCGGAGATCGCCGGGCACAGCTACGGGGTGATGGTGGACGGCGTATCGGACATCTGCCGGGCGGACGGCGGCGCCCTGCCGCTGCGCGGCCAGCTTGATCCAGCCTGGGCGCCCTATGCCCGCGGCATCGTCGAGCGCGAAGGGCGGCCCTATCTGCTCGTTTCGCTCGCCGGCTTCATCGAAGGCCCCCTTGCCCAGGCGGCATAGCAGTTTTCGCGTTTACCAAATGCTTGGGATTGCCCGTTAAGCCTTTGCCGAACGAAGCATAACAAAGGGACGCTTCCATGAAGAACTGCCTCGTCGTCGACGACTCCAAGGTCATCCGGAAGGTCGCGCGCCATATACTGGAATCGCTCGAGCTTTCGGTCAGGGAGGCTGTCGACGGGCAGGATGCCCTGACCCAGTGCGAGGCGGCGGCGCCCGATGTGGTTCTGCTCGACTGGAACATGCCGGTGATGAGCGGCATGGAGTTCCTGCAGGCGCTCACCCATACGAAACTGACCGCGCGGCCGAAGATCATCTTCTGCACCACCGAGAACGGCATCAGCCACATCAAGGCGGCGGTCGAGGCGGGGGCGGACGAATATGTCATGAAGCCGTTCGACCGGGAGACGCTGGAGAGCAAACTGGCCATCGTGGGAGTCATCTGACCCGTCCGCCTATCGCCCTTGTCCGCCTCTCCCGCCCGAAAGCAACGCAATGACCGCCGCCGCGCCGATCATGGCCAGCACTGGAAGCGAACCCGTCGCGGTGCGCACGCTGGTGGTGGACGATTCGGTCGTGGTGCGCACCGTCATCGAGCGTATCCTGAACAGCGATCCCGGTTTCCGGGTGCTGCACAAGACGAACAGCGCGGAGCATGCGCTCGCCTATCTGCGGGGTGAGCAGGTCGACCTCATCTTGCTGGATATCGAGCTGCCCGGCCAGAGCGGCCTCGCCGCGCTGCCCGCCATCCTCGCCGCGGCGCCACGAGCGAAGGTCGTCATCCTGTCGGGCAATGTGGAGGAAGGCAGCGCCGCCGCGGTGGAGGCTCTGGCGCTCGGCGCCAGCGACATCCTCGCCAAGCCGGGAAGCGGCAGCTTCGGCGAGCAGTTTCCGCAAGCGCTGATCGAGCGGCTCGCGCGTCTCTTCGGCCCCCGCGCCGTTCGCGGCGAAGCGGCGCCGCGGCCCCAGACTCCGCAAGCGCCCGCCGCCCAACCGCTCGCCTGCCTGGGCGTCGGCGCCTCGACCGGGGGCATCCATGCACTCAGCCGGCTGTTCCAGGGCCTCGATCAGCCGCTTGGCGTTCCGATCCTGCTGACGCAGCATCTCCCGGCCAGCTTCACCTACTATTTCGCGCAACAGCTGGCCCGCATGACCGACCTGCGTATCTGCGTGGCGGAACCGGGGGACGTGCTCCAGCCCGACACCGTCTATGTCGCTCCTGGCGACGCGAGCATACAGCTGCGCCGCGGCCTGCACGGGCGGGTCATGATCCTGCTCGATCCGCAGCGCACGCCGTCCGGCAACCTGCCTGGGGTCGACCCGATGTTCTCCGCCATGGCGCGCGTCTTCGGCGCTGGGGCGGCGGGTATCGTGCTGACGGGCATGGGCCGCGACGGCACGGCCGGCGCCCGCGATATCGTCGCCGCTGGCGGCTGGATCGTCGCGCAGGACGAGGCGAGCAGCGTCGTGTGGGGCATGCCCGGCTCCGTCGCCAATGCGGGGCTCAGCTGCGCGCTGCTGGAGCCGGCGGCAATCCTCCCCTTCGTGGCGCGGCGTGGAAAGGCGGTCCGCTGATGGCATTGCCTGCGGTACCTGTTTCCTCGGAGGGCGCGACCCGCATCCTGTCCGGCCTGCTGGAGGCGCGTACCGGTCAGATCCTTTCCGAAAGCCGCGCCTGGCGCATCGAGACGGTCCTGAAACCGGTGCTTCGCACCCATGGGCTGCGCGATATCGACGAACTGGCGTCGCGCCTGCTGCGGTCGCGCAACCCCGGGCTGGACGAGGATGTCGTCCACGCGCTGCTCAACAATGAAAGCAGCTTCTTCCGCGACCTCCAGATATTCGACATGATCCGTCGGCAGATATTGCCGCAACTGCGCGAAAAGCGTGCGCGCGAACGCAGGCTGCGCATCTGGAGCGCGGGCTGCTCGACCGGACAGGAAGCCTACTCGCTCGCCATCCAGCTCCGTAACGAGGCGGAGCTGTGGCAGGGCTGGCGGATCGAGATCCTTGCCACCGACATCTCCCGCGCGGCTATCAACCAGGCCCGCTCCGGCGTCTTCCCGCAGATCGACGTGCAACGCGGTCTGCCGGTCGCCGACCTGCTGACCTGGTTCGAACCTGCGGGCGATGACTGGCGCGTCAGCCCGGACCTGCGTCGGATGATCGATTTCCGCCAGGACAATCTGTTCGATTCCCGGGCGGCCACTGGCGCTTACGACCTCATCCTCTGCCGCAACGTCCTGCTCTATTTCACGCAGGAACGGCGCCATGCCGTGCTCGACCTGCTGGCCGGGCGCAGCCATGACCAGTCGGTCCTGCTGCTGGGAGCCGGGGAGACGGTGATCGGCCAGAGCGAACATTTCGTGCCGCATCCGGATTTCCGCGGCGCCTATGGCCGCAAGCGGGCGCTCGCCGCCGGAGCGGGCGGCCCGATGCGCTGCGCGCGGTAGCTGGCGTCGATTTTCGGCGAATGGGCGAAATAATATCCTCCCCTGTCAGGGGAAGATGAACTGCCGGTCCGCTAACCACCCAAATCCGATACGCGGATCGACCCATCACCCTGCGCGGCGGCGCTTGATTGCCGCGCCCGTCTCGGCCATTGTCGTTCTCCCGCAGCAGACCTGCCTGCGGTCAGGCGTAATGATCAGGGCATTGTGGTGACTGGCCTTCCTCGATGACCGACTTCCCCATGATCGAAACGCCGTCGCCCAATTTCGACGAGCGCAGCCTGCCGGTTTCCATGCTGGTGCTGCACTATACCGGCATGCCGGACGCGGCGAGCGCCATCAACTGGCTCGCCAACCCTGAATCGAAGGTCTCCGCCCATTATGTCGTGACCGAGGACGGCCAGATCATCCGCATGGTGGCGGAGGACAAGCGCGCCTGGCATGCCGGCCGCTCGCACTGGCGCGGAATCGAGGACGTGAACTCCGCCAGCATCGGCATAGAGATCGTCAACCCCGGCCATGAATGGGGCTATCGTCCTTTCCCGGAAACGCAGATGGGCGCGCTCATCCCGCTGGTGCACGACATCGTCCAGCGCCATCGCATCACCCGCGGCAACATCGTCGGGCATAGCGACGTCGCGCCCGCGCGCAAGCAGGATCCCGGCGAGCTCTTTCCCTGGGGCCAGCTGGCGCGCCTTCGTCTTGCCCTGCCGCGCCCGACCAGGAATCTCATGGACCCGCACTGGACCGACGGCGGCTTCATGCTGGCGCTGGAGCGCTTCGGCTACGACATCGCCGACCCGCAGGCGGCGGTGGTCGCCTTCCAGCGCCGCTTCCGTCCCGAACTGATCGACGGCGTCATCGACGGCGAATGCCGGGCCATCCTGCTCGCCCTGCTGTTGCCCAAGCCGCGCGGGGACGATTAGACTTTTCTCGGGGCTGGCATATCCGGCCCGTTTCCCCTAGAGAGCGCTCCGCCAGAGGGCCGGGCGGCCGCGGCGTGGCGGGTAACTTCCACGGCGAGGAAAGTCCGGGCTCCACGAAATGACGGTGCCGGCTAACGGCCGGCGGGGGCGACCCCAGGGACAGTGCAACAGAAAGCAGGTCGCCACGGTTTCGGCCAGGCGAAATTGAAAGGGTGCGGTAAGAGCGCACCGCGTCCCCGGCAACGGCGGACGGCACGGTAAACCCCACCGGGAGCAAGACCGAATAGGGGCGGCGCGCGGACGCAAGTCCGCTAGGCATGTTTCGGCCGAGACCGCCCGGGTTGGTTGCTTGAGCCGCGCAGCAATGCACGGCCTAGAGGAATGGCCGTCGCTCTCCTTCGGGGGAGCACAGAACCCGGCTTACAGGCCCTCTGGCAATGCCGCCCTGCGGGCGATAAGGCTGGCTCTGCAGGGAAGAGTCGCGTCGGGGGTAATTGAAATGACGATGCACGGGCTGGGTGCGATGGCGATCCTGCTGTCGTTGCCCATGGCCGCCATGGCGCAGGACGCGGCGGCTCCTGCAACAGCGCCCCTGACCGTCCAGCAGATGTTCGATTCTGCCTCGGAGGCAGCGGTCAAGGGCGATCACGCCCGGGCGCTGGCGCTGCTGACGACACTTGAGCAGCGGGTGAAGAATCCGCGCAGCCTAGCGATCGTCCGGCTGCGTCGCGCGATCATGCTGACGCTGATGTCCCGTTGGGAAGAGGCGCGTCCTCTCCTGGCGCAAGCGGTCGTGGCCCTGCCCGAGGGGGACAGCAGCCTCGACGCGGATCGCGCCGACGCGCTGGACGCCCTGGGGCGTCTTGCGCAGGCCGACCTCGATTACGACGCGGCGCGGCTCTATTTCGCGCGCGCCGCCGTTCTGACCACCGATCCAGCGGCGAAGGTCGGCAGCCTCTTGCGGGAGGCCCAGGCGGGCGTGTTCGTCGATCCCGCCCAGGCGCTGACCAAGCTGGAAGAGGCCGACAGGATGATCCTGGCGCAACCGGATAAGAGCAAGGCGGTCAAGGCACAGGCAACCGCCGTGCGTGGCCGCGCGCTGCTCAACCTCGGGCGCTTTGCCGAGGCACAGGCCGCTTTTGCCCGCACTGTGTCGGCGGAAGGCGGATTGACGATGACAGTCAATTACGACGATCTGGTGGCACGGTCCGATGCCGCAATCGCGGCGATGCTGGCTGGAAACCGGGACAGGGCGCGCAATTACCTGGTCTACACCGGCGCCGGCCGTATGCCGACCCAGGACTTCACGGCGGGTGCGGATATGGGCCTGCCGATCTGTGGCGAAGATGGTATTCGCCCCGAAGACGTCGCCGTGGTCGAATTCGGCATCGCCGACAATGGCGCGGTCAGCTATGCGCGGCCGGTCTACGGCTCCCGTCCGGGCGGCATGGCCCTCGTTTTTGCCCGCGCCGTGATGCGCTGGTCCTGGCGGCCGGAGGATCTGGCGAAGATCCCGGCGCTTTTCCGCTTCGTCACGCGGCTGGAATTACGCTGCTCGACCGGCGAAGGCGGCCCGTCTCCCGTCTTCGGTCCACAAAGGGCCTTCCGGCAGTGGCTCGATCAGCAGGGTGCACCGCATTTCGAGCCGCAGGGCGAGAGTGAAGCGCGACGGCGCGTGGCGCTGGAGGGGGAGTTGGCGCGGCTGCGGGCCATGCCGAACGGACAACCGGTAGCCGAAGCAGAAGTGCTGGCCGATATTCTGGAAAGCCCGCTTTCGACCAAGGAACAGGCAGAGAAGTACGGCCCGCCGCTGCTATCCATCCTCGCCTCGCAGTCGGCTCCGCCGCTCGCCCGGCTCTGGGTGGACTGGCTTATTCACAGGACGCAATGGGACTATTTGGTTGAAGAAGGCCCTTATGCCAGCGATCCCGTTGCCCGTGCGACAGTGTTGCTGATGAACTATGACCGCCTGCCCGCGAAGCAGAAGCCGCAATCCCAGGCCGTGCTAGACCGCGTCATCGCCGACCCGGCGCTGGGCAAGGATCATCCTCTTCGCGTCGCGGCGCTCACCCGCCGCGCCTCGGCCAAGGCAGCGGCGCAGGATTTGACCGGTGCGCGCGCCGATTTCCTGGCGACCGGCCTGACCGACCAACAATGTTCGATCGTCGACGCGAAGCCCAGCCTGGAGTCCGCGCGGACCTTCGGCAACGACTATCCCACCGACATGGTCAATGTGGGCGTTGAAGGCTGGACCCGGGTGCAGTTCGATATCGCCGCCGATGGGCACACGCTCAATCAGCGTGCGATCATCACTTATCCGCCGATGATCTTCGGTGCCAATGGCCAGAAGATCGTCGCTCGCGCAAAATATGCGCAGAGCTATCGGCCGGATGGCGGGCTGGGCTGTGGCGGCAGCGCCGAGATGATCAGGTTCAAAATGCCCGATTGACAGTGATCGGCCGGCAGGCTGGTCATTTTTCGGCAAAACGAAACTGGCGTTCCTTCCACCGCTTCCCTACCTTTGTCCGATGGCACGAACGGGTCGATCCAATGACTGGGGCTTTCCGCGCTGGCGCGGCTATGGCTCGGGACGCGAGGCGCAGGCGGTGCGGCTGTGCGACCGGCATGGCTGCGACCGGCCGGGCGACTGCCCCGCGCCCAAGTCCCCCAACAGCCGCGAACGCTGGTATTTCTGCGCCGAGCATGCCGGCGAATACAACCGCAACTGGGACTATTTCCAGGGCCTCGACCAGGAAGAGCGGGAGCAGCGCGAACGCGCCGAACGCCGCGAGGCGAACGGCTATCAGTCGAGTGCCTATCATGGCTGGGGTGGCCCCGGCGACGGCAGCCGCTCGCGCGACGAGCTGCATGCGCTCAAGGCGCTGGAGCTTGAGGACGATGCCGATTTCGAGGCGGTGAAGCGCAGCTGGCGCCGTCTCGCCAAGGAGAACCATCCGGACGTAAAGCCCGGCGACAGCGAGGCCGCGGTCCGCTTCCAGGCGATCCAGGCGGCCTATGAAGTGCTGCGCGCGGCCGAGGAACGGCGGACCTGGAAGCCCCGGAGCATGGCCGAGTGAAGGATCATGTCCGGTCCAACTGGCAGAATGCCGTCCTCGTCTGCCGCAAATGCTCGAAGAAGGTCGACGGCGGCTTCGGCCCGAAGGGCGACCAGCGCCTGGCCAAGGCGCTGCGCAAGCATCTGGCGCTGAAGAAGGGCCGCAAGGCCGCGGCGGGGATCGTCGAGGTCGGCTGCCTGGGTATCTGCCCCAGGGGCGCCGTGACCGTGGTCAACGGCGCGCAGAGCCGCGACTGGCTGCTCGTGCGGCCCGGCGCTGCTCTTGACGGCCTTGCGGAAAACCTGGGTCTAACGCCCTGACCGCTCTCAGCCGGCGCGGGCGGCGGGCGTTCCGCGCGCGGCCGTGTCCGCGATCGGATAGAGGATGCGCTCCTCCTGCTCGATCCGCCGGGCGAGCGCATCGAGCAGGGCGCGGGTCTCTGTGCAGAAGACCGGCCATTCCCGCGCGATGCGATCGTCGGTCCATTGCGTCATATAGGTGGTGAAGGTCTGGGCCGTCGATCCGATTTCCGCCTGCAGCCGCAGTGCGGTGGCGCGATGCCGTTCCTCGGGCAGGCGCTGCATCGTGGGGTAGAGGATGCCGTCCTCCAGCGCCAGATGCTCCATCAGCGCGCGGGCCAACCGCCACCGCAGCGCCCCGACGCCTCGCGGCTGGCTGTTGTCCGAAACCGCTTCACCCAGCGACCGGGCGATCACGCGAATATCCTGATGCTGCCGTCGCAGCGCATCCACATTCATGGCTATCCCCTGTCCCTTTTGGGTCCAGGGGGAACGATAGCTCAGGGGCGGTTAACGGAATGCTGCGACGGCGCCGGATCGGAAATTCCGCCCGCCGCATTGCGACGGGCGGTACAGGGAATCAGCCCGGCTGGTCGGCGCGGCTGACGCCTTCGCCGTCCAGGTTCAGGGCGGCGAAGTCCCAGTTGATCGCTTCCTTGAGCACGCGGTCGGCATAGTTGGGTCGCGCGTTGCGATAGTCGATATAATAGGCATGCTCCCACACATCGACGATCAGCAGCGGGACATGGCCTTCATGCGCGACCGGCGTGTCGGCGTCATGGTAGCTGGTGACTTCCAGCTTGCCGTCCTTCAGGATCAGCGCGGCCCAGCCGCTGGCGAAATGGCCGACGGCCTCCGCCTTCAGCTTGTCGACCAAGGCGTCGACCGACCCGAAGGCTTCGGTGATCAGGTCGAGCAGCTGCCCAGTCGGCTCGGTCTTCGTGGGCGAGAGCGAGTTCCAGTAGAAGGTGTGGTTCCAGATCTGGCCGACCTGGTTGAACAGCCCGCCCTTGCTGCTCTTGATCAGCTCGACCAGCGACTTGCCCTGCAGCGCGGGATCGGCGGCGACCAGCTCGTTCGCCTTCACGACATAGGCATTGTGGTGCTTGCCATGGTGGAAGTCGAAGGTTTCGGCCGACAGGATGTCGCCAAAGGCGTCCTTGGCATAGGGTAGGTCGGGAAGAACAAAGGCCATGGCAAAACTCCTCGGTTTCTCAAGTGGACGGCCGCCCAACGGATGGCGCGGCCGATGGCTCCATCGCGCTCCCTAGCAGGGAAAGGGATCGGGGACAGACGATTTTTGCTGTCAGGGCCACGGAAATATCCGTGGGACAGCGGCGGATGGAGCTTCTAGAATGGCTGGCCTTTGGGCGGATTGATTTCCTCGAAGACAGTTTGCCGGCAGCTGCAGCTGAAGGGGCCGGCTTCGGCCGGGAGCGGACATCGGATTTACCCTCACCCCGGCCCTGAGCCGGGGTCCCGCTTCTTGTTTGCAGGTCGGCAGAAGAGGAAAGCGGGATTCCGGGTCAAGCCCGGGATGACGGGGGAATGGCAGCTACCACCCGAAACGGACGGGCGAACCGCCCCATCCCCAGGCTCGCGCCCGCTTCCCTTCCTTGCGGGATGCGGCTATCTCACCGCCCATGCTGCTGATCGCCGGAACCTTCCGCCTCCCGCCCGAAAACATGCCTGCCGCCCGCGCGCCCATGCGGGTGATGATAGAGGCGAGCCGCGCGGAGGAAGGCTGCCACGCCTATGCCTTCGCGGAGGATGTGCTTGACCCCGGCCTCATCCATGTCGCGGAGCGCTGGGAGAGCCAGGCGGCGCTCGACGCGCATTTCGCGACCGACCATATGGCGGCATGGCGCGATGCCGGCGTGGCGCTCGGGATCGGCGAGCGTGACCTCTGGATCTACCAGGGCGGCGAATCCCGGCCGCTTTGAGGCCGGGGCCTCAGCCCTGCGGCGGGGTGGTCTCGCCGATCTCGTCGCTGTCCAGCTTCTCGCCCAGCGACAGGCCGTGGCGCATCAGCATCGGCACGTTGGCGGCGGCAAAGACCACCGACACGATCGTCACGCCCCACACCTTGACCGCCAGCCAGGCATCGAAGCTCATTGTCCGGCGCATCACCTCGTTCGCCACCGCCATGGCGACGAAGAACAGCGCCCAGTTGCGCGACAGCTTCATCCAGCCTTCCTCGGTCAGCCCGTCATAGGCGGCCTGGAGCAGATATTTGAGCAGCGGCTTCCTGCGCAGCAGCCCGGCGAACAGCATCAGGGCGAAAAAGGCGTAGATGATGGTGGGCTTCAGCTGGATGAAGCTCTGATCACGGAAATAGATGGTCAGCCCGCCGAAGAACAGGATCAGCATGGCCGAGAGCCACAGCATGGGCGACACGCGGCCCAGCTTCACCTTCGACACGATCACGGCGACCACGATCGCGGCCATGAAGGCGGCGGTGCTCAGCACCATGGCGGTGATCGGATTGCCCGGCCCCCAGACCCATCCCGCGCCCTTGTAGGTCAGGAAAAAGACGAGCAGCGGCCCGAAGTCCAGCGCCAGGCTGAGCGTGCCGTTGTGGGCGGGCTTGGGCGCCACCTTGGTATCAGCCATTGGATTTTACCTCGTCATGCCAGCAAAAGCTGGCATCCCATTGGCCTTGAGGCCGCGGAAGGGGGAAAGAAGGAAGATCCCAGCCTTCGCCGGGACGACCAGCAGGGACCTAACGCGCATAGGCCGTGCCGGCAATCGCCCGCGCCATATCGCCCGCGTCGAAGGGACGCAGGTCCTCGATCTTCTCGCCCACGCCGATGGCATGGATCGGCAGGCGAAATTTCTCCGCCGCCGCGACCAGCACGCCGCCGCGCGCCGTGCCGTCCAGCTTGGTCATCACCAGCCCCGTCACCTGCGCGACGTCCTTGAAAACCTCGATCTGGCTCAACGCATTCTGTCCCGTGGTGGCATCCAGCACCAGCACAACGTCGTGCGGCGCGGCCGGGTTCAATCGGCCCAGCACGCGGCGGATCTTGGCGAGCTCGTCCATCAGCTCGGTCTTGTTCTGCAGGCGGCCGGCGGTATCGACGATCAGCACGTCGATGCCGGTCTCGGTTGCCTGCTTCACCGCGTCGAACACGATGCCCGCCGCGTCGCCGCCTTCCCGGCCCGCGACGATGGGAATGCCCAGCCGTTCGGCCCAGACCCTGAGCTGCCCGATCGCCGCCGCGCGGAACGTGTCGCCCGCCGCCAGCATCACGCCATAGTCCTGCTCCAGGAACAGGTTGGCGAGCTTGGCGATGGTGGTGGTCTTGCCGGATCCGTTGACGCCGATCACCAGGATCACCTGCGGCCGCGGAAAGGCCTCGATCTCCAGCGGCCGGGCGACCGGCGCCAGCACCTTCTCGATCTCCTCGGCGATGATCTCGCGCAGATACTCCTCGGTCAGCTCGCGATTATAGCGTCCCTGCGCGAGCCGCTCGCGCACGCGCCCGGCCATGGCGGGGCCGAGGTCGCTGACGATCAGCGCTTCCTCGATCTCGTCGAGCGTCTGCTCGTCGAGCGCCGCCTTGGTGAAGAGGCCGGTGAGATTCTCGCCCAGCCGGTCGGACGTGCGCTTGAGCCCGCCGAACAGCCGATCGCGCCAGGATGTTTCAGCCATTGTTCGAAACCGTCATCATGCCGCCTCTTGCGCGATCAGGACGCCATTCTCAAGCGCCGTGATGGTCGCGCGGACGATGGAGGAGGGCGGCCGGGGCGTCGGGAAGCGCACCGGGGCGAAATTCTCCGCATGGCCGGCGGTGCCGCTGCGCTCGACCAGCACGGACTGCTCGGTGCCGACCAGCCCTTCGAGCCACGCCTGCCGCTGCGCCGCGCACGCCGCGCGCAGCCGTGCCGCGCGCGCCTTGACCGTCGCCCGGTCGACCTGCGGCATCCGCGCCGCCGGCGTTCCCGCGCGCGGCGAATAGGGGAAGACATGGCCGTGCACGATCGCGCATTCCTCGACCAGCCTCAGGCTGTTGCCGAACATCGCCTCGTCCTCGGTCGGGAAGCCGGCGATGATGTCGGCGCCGATGCTGATGTCCGGCCGGGCCGCCTTCAGCCGCTCGACGATGCGGATCGCGTCGGCGCGGGCATGGCGCCGCTTCATGCGTTTCAGGATCAGGTCGTCGCCCGCCTGCAGCGACAGGTGCAGGTGCGGCATGACGCGCGGCTCGTGCACGATCAGGTCGAACAGCCGCGCGTCGATCTCCACGCTGTCGATCGACGACAGGCGCAGGCGCGGCAGCGCCGGCACGGCCTTCAGGATGCGCTCCACCAGCAGGCCGAGCGACGGGCTGCCCGGCAGGTCGGGGCCGTAGCTGGTGACGTCGACGCCCGTCAGCACGATCTCTTGGTAGCCCGCCGCGACCAGCTCCCGCGCCTTGTCGATCACCGCGCCCGCGGGCACCGACCGGCTGTTCCCCCGCCCATAGGGGATGATGCAGAAGGTGCAGCGATGGTCGCAGCCATTCTGCACCTCCAGGAATGCGCGCGCATGTTCGGCGAAGGCGGACGCCATGTGCGGCGCGGTTTCGCGCACCGCCATGATGTCGGAAACGCGGACTCTCTCGCCCGTCATCCCGGCGAAAGCCGGGATCCCGCTTCTTTCTCTCCGCGTCCTTTGCGCCTCCGCGTGCAGACCGTTCAGTTCGCGCGGAGCCGCGGAGGACGCGGAGACATCCGAGTCCGGCCGTTGCCGCAACAACGAGGCATAGGACTCCGCCTCCATCTTCTCCCGGTTGCCGATCACGCCGTCGACCTCCGCCATCCCGGTGAAGGTTTCCGGCTCGGTCTGCGCCGCGCATCCCGTGACGATGATCCGCGCGTCGGGTCGCTCGCGCCGCGCCCGGCGGATCGCCTGACGGGTCTGACGCACGGCTTCGGAAGTGACGGCGCAGCTGTTGATGACGATGAGGTCGTCCTGCCCCGCCGCCATGCCGCGGATCGCCTCGCTTTCCGCGATGTTGAGGCGGCAGCCCATGGTAATGATGTCGGGTCCGCTCATCCTAGAAGCGCGACCAGTCGGCCTCGCCGTCGAAGACATGGGTGGCGGGCCCGGTCATGCGGATCGTCCCGCCCGGCGCCCAGTCGATCAGCAGGTCGCCGCCCGGCAGGCTGACCGTCACCGGCCCCGCCATCATCCGGCGGCGGATCGCGGCGACGGCGGTGGCGCAGGCCCCGGTGCCGCAGGCACGGGTCAGCCCGGCGCCGCGCTCCCACACGACCAGGCGGATATGATTATCGCCCACGACCTGCGCGAAATTGACGTTCACGCGCCGGGGGAAGAGCGGATCATGCTCGATCAGGGGGCCGAGGCGCTCGAAGTCCACGCCGTCCAGATCGTCCAGGAAGAAGATGACATGCGGGTTGCCGACATTGACGGCGGCGGGCGCGGGCAGGTCTTCCCAGCTCACCGGCATGGCCGGCGTGTCCATGGCATAGGCGAGCGGGATCGCGTCCCATTCGAAGCGGGGCGCGCCCATATCGACGCTGGCGCCGCCGTCGACCGCCTTCGCGTCGAGCAGCCCCGCCTTCGTCTCGATCGTCACGTCGCGCCCGACGAACAGCGGCACGCAGCGCGTCGCGTTGCCGCACGCCTCCACCTCGCTGCCGTCGGCGTTGAAGATGCGCATCGACACATCGGCCTTGTCGGACTCGCCGATCAGGATCAGCTGGTCGCAGCCGATCCCGGCATGCCGGTCCGCGATCGCCTGCGCCCGCGCCTCCGTCATCCCGACCGCGTCCGCGCGCGCGTCGATCACGACGAAGTCGTTGCCCAGGCCATGCATCTTCGAAAAGCGTCCCATGATGGGCGCGCATTTAGGGGATGGGCCGGCAAAAGACCAGTGGCGGGGCGCCTATGCGGCGACCGTGGCGCGATGCCGGCCATAGAAGGCATAGACCGCCAGCCCGATCGCGTTCCAGACCAGGCAGGCGAGGATCGTTTTCATCGGCAGGCTGACGAACAGATAGGCGCATCCCGCCACCGCGCCGATCCCCACCGCCCAGGCGGCGGGCGTGCGGAACGGGCGCTTCATGTCGGGCGCGCGGCGGCGCAGCACCAGCAGGCAGACGCCCACCGCGGTGAAGGCGATCAGCGTGCCGGCATTGGCCAGCGCGGCGATCTCGTCGATCGGCAGGACGCCCGCGATGATCGCCACCAGCACCGCCGTCACCGCCGTGATCCGCGCGGGCGTGCCGCGCCGGGAGATCCGCGCCAGCGATTGCGGCAGGAATCCGTCTCGCGCCATCACCAGGAAGATGCGGCTCTGGCCGTAGAGGAAGCCCAGCAGCACGGTCGGCAGCGCAATCACGGCGGCGATGGCCACGATCCGCGCGACGCCGCCCTCGTTCATTTCCCGCAGGATCAGGGCCAGCGGCTCCGGGCTGTCGGCGAAGCGGGTGAAGGGCATGGCGCCCACAGCTGCCGCCGCGACGAGGACGTAGATGAGCGTGCAGACGACCAGCGACCCGACGATGCCGATGGCGAGGTCGCGGTCCGGGTTCTTCGCCTCCTCCGCCGCGGTGGAGATCGCGTCGAAGCCGTAGAAAGCGAAGAAGATGATCGCCGCCGCCGCCATCACCCCGCGCTCCACCCCGTCCGGCCCCATATGCTTGGCGAAGCCAAAGGGCATGAAGGGTTCCAGATGCTGCGCGTCGAAGGCGGGCAGGGCATAGGCGACGAACAGGCTGAGCGTCACGATCTTGATGAGGACGAGGATGGTGTTGAGCCGTGCGCTCTCATGCGTCCCGAACATCAGCAGCCCGGCGACCACGGCGATGATGAAGATGGCGGGCAGGTTGATCAGGCCACCCAGTTCCGGCCCCCGCGTCAACGCCTCGGGAAAGCCGAGCGGCGTCAGCAGCGGCCCGGCATAGCCCGACCAGCCGACCGCCACGGTCGACACCACCAGCGAGTATTCCAGGATCAGGCTCCAGCCCACGACCCAGGCGATGCCTTCGCCCAGCACGACATAGGAATAGCTGTAGGCGCTGCCCGCCGCCGGCATCATCGTCGACAGCTCCGCATAGGCGAGCGCCGCGCAGGCGCAGATCGCGCCGGCGATGGCGAAGGAGAGCAGCACCGCCGGCCCCGCACGGTCGGCGCCCACGCCGATCAGCGTCAGGATGCCGGTGCCCACGATCGCGCCGACGCCCAGCGCCAGCAGGTGCGGCCAGGACAGGGTGCGGGCCATGCGATGCGCGTCCTCCCGCGGCATCATGGCCTCCATCGGCTTGCG
>NZ_AUWY01000058.1 GCF_000447205.1 Sphingobium ummariense RL-3
GCGTGTCCAGGACATGGTTCGGAAGGCTCCCCCTGCAACTTTTATCGTCGGCGCGCCCGCCCAGATTGCGCAGGGGTTACCGGAACAGACTGAGCGGACGCTCGGCCTTGCATATTCTCGCGCCCGGTCTGCTCCGAAAGCCCAACCAGAACGAAACGGCCTCGGCATTCAAGCGGCTGGCATGACTATCATGCTCTCGCGACCGGAGCCAGTTTGAACTGCGGCGCAATGAACGGGGTGTGCGTGTCGGCCGGTGGTTGCCCGCCGATCTCTTTCCACCAGCGTTAAATGCCTATTAAGTGCGGGATATTAGGTAAATCATATGGCGGGAAAGGCAGCTGGCAGACTTCCGGGTTTGGATACCCTGCGCGGCATAGCCGCTGCCAGCGTCATGATCTTCCACGCCACTGTCGTCTACGACCACGGATTTGGCGTGGGCAAGGCTTATCTCGCCGTGGATTTCTTCTTCGCTCTTTCGGGCTATGTCATGGCGCGCACCTACGAAACACGCTTTGCCGCTGGCATGAGCTGGAGCGTATTCCTCGACGCTCGTCTGTCCCGGCTGTACCCCGCCATGGTCATCGGTGGCGCTTTCGGCCTCATCCTGCTGCGGCAGACGATGCCGGACATCTGGATCGAGATAGCCATCTTGAACATGCTGATGGTGCCGGTTCTTGCGGGGCAGAATGCGTTTCCGCTCAACATCGCGGCCTGGTCGATCCTGTTTGAACTCATCGCGAATCTGCTGCATCATCTTGTCTTTCGCCGGACGCGCACATCTACGTTGGTCAAGGCGCTCTTCCCGCTGGGCGCCATATTGGCCATGATCGCGCTGCCGCGGGGCATTGATGTGGGGTCGACGCCCAAAACGTTGATGGACGCCCTTCCGCGCGTCTTGTTCAGTTATACCCTCGGTATCGTGCTCTGGCGCTGGTTGGGCGACAAAGCGCCGTTCTGGCTGCCCCAATGGCTGACGTTCGCCGCTCTGCCAGCCTATTTCGCTGGCATCTGGGCGCTGGATGTCGAGAGCGGATGGGCCGACCTCCTTTTCATATTCCTGATCAGCCCGCTGGTGCTCAGCGCGGGCCTGTCCGCTGCGGGCGGACGGTTGGGCGAGTATTTGGGGGCCTTATCCTTTCCGCTCTACGCGATACAGTTCCCCGTGCTTCAGTTGCTGCATCGGTGGGGTTATTCCGTGGCGGCGGGGGTCGCGCTGTGCGTCCTGATAGCAATTGGCGTGACGGCGGCGCTGGCGACGACCAGGCGCCTCGGCGGGTGGTTCGGTCCAAGGCTGGCGACAGCGGCCAAGTAGGACGTGCCCCTGCCACTTCAAGCTGGCGGCGATTCGATTGTCGTCGCTTGCGCTTTCCGGTGCTTTCCCCTAAGGGCGCTCCCAGAATAGGGCGGCGTGCCGTTCGACTCTGACGACTCCAGGACGCCCAGGTGGGGCATCGGATGGACGCTGGCCGGCGAGGTTTCGCCCGCCGGCGGTTTTGTCGTTTGGGGATACGAGTGTTTTCAGCGGGGCATGACGCTCCGGTTTAGAGGTGTTCGATGTTCGATTCGCTAAGCGATCGTCTGGGCGGGGTGTTCGACAAGCTGCGGGGGCGCGGTGCACTCACGGAGGATGACGTCCGCGCCGCGATGCGCGAGGTGCGAGTCGCGCTGCTGGAGGCCGACGTGGCGCTGCCGGTCGTCCGCCAGTTCGTCGACCAGGCGACCGAGCGTGCGGTGGGCAGCGACGTGCTGCGCTCCGTCACGCCGGGCCAGATGGTCGTCAAGATCGTCTCCGACACGCTGACCGAGACGCTGGGTTCCGAAACCAGCGACCTGCTGATCGACGTCACCCCGCCCGCCGTCATCATGATGGTCGGCCTGCAGGGGTCGGGCAAGACGACCTCCACCGCCAAGATCGCCAAGCGCCTGAAGGACAAGGAGCGCAAGAAGGTGCTGATGGCGTCGCTCGACGTCCAGCGCCCCGCCGCGCAGGAACAGCTTGCTGTGCTCGGCACCCAGGCCGATGTGGCAACCCTGCCGATCGTGGCCGGGCAGCAGCCGGTCGACATCGCCCGCCGCGCGCTCCAGTCGGCGAAGCTCCAGGGCTTCGACGTGGTGATGCTCGACACCGCCGGCCGCCTCCATGTCGACCAGGCGCTGATGGACGAGATGAAGGCCGTGGCCGACGTCGCCGATCCGGCGGAGATCCTGCTGGTGGTCGACTCGCTGACCGGCCAGGACGCGGTCAACGTCGCGACCAGCTTCTCGGCGCAGGTGCCGCTGACCGGCGTGGTGCTGACCCGCATGGACGGCGACGCACGGGGCGGCGCGGCGCTCTCGATGCGCGCCGTCACCGGCCGGCCGATCAAGTTCGCCGGCACCGGCGAAAAGCTCGACGCGATCGAGCCCTTCCACCCCGCACGCGTGGCGCAGCGCATCCTGGGCATGGGCGACGTCGTCTCGCTGGTCGAGAAGGCGGCCGAGGCGATCGACGCGGAGGAAGCCGACAAGCTCGCCAAGAAGATGGCGAAGGGCCAGTTCGACATGAACGACCTGCGCGCGCAGCTCAATCAGATGCGCCGCATGGGCGGGCTGGGCGTGCTCGCCGGCATGATCCCCGGCCTCAAGAAGGCCCAGGCGGCGATGGCGAACAGCGGTGCCAACGACAAGACCCTGCTCCACCTCGATGCCATGATCGGCTCGATGACGCCCAAGGAGCGGGAGAAGCCCGCGCTGATCAACGCCAAGCGCAAGATCCGCATCGCCAAGGGTTCCGGCACCACGGTGCAGGACGTCAACCGCCTCCTGAAGATGCACCAGGAGATGGAGACGGCCATGAAGAAGATCCGCAAGATGGGCGGCCTCAAGGGGCTGGCCAAGATGTTCGGCGGTGGCGGGATGGGCGGCCTGGGCGGCGCCGGCGGAGCGGGCGGCCCCGGCGGCGCGCCCGACTTGGGCGGCGGCCTCGGCGGGCTTCCGGGACTGGGCAACATGCCCAACCTGCCGCCCGGCTTTCAGAATTTCATGAAGAAGTGAAGCAACCCCGTCATCCCAGCGAAAGCTGGGATCCCACTTCTTCAAAAGGGGAAGGGAGATCCCAGCTTTCGCTGGGATGACGGAACAGGATCAACGGTTAAGCAAGTTAGTCAGAAAGGTAAGGTCAGGTTTTATGGCAACGTCCATCCGTCTCTCGCGCGGCGGTTCCAAGAAGCGCCCCTATTACAAGATCGTGGTGGCCGACAGCCGCTCGCCCCGCGACGGCGCGTTCATCGAGCGCATCGGCAGCTTCAACCCGCTGCTCGCCAAGGATGACGAGAAGCGCGTCGTGCTGAACGTCGAGCGCGCGAAGCACTGGGTCGAGGTCGGCGCGCAGCCGACCGACCGCGTCGCCCGCTTCCTCGACGCCGCCGGCGTGAAGGAGCGCGCCGCCCGCAACAACCCGCAGAAGGGCGAGCCCGGCAAGAAGGCCAAGGAGCGCGCTGAAGACCGCGCGGCCAAGCTGGCCGAGGCCGAAGAGGCCCGCAAGGCCGCCGAGGAAGCCGCCAAGGCTCCGGCTGAGGCCCCTGCCGAAGAGGCTCCCGCCGAGGAAGCCGCTGCCGAGCAGGCCGAGGGCTGAGCGACTTGACCGACAAGCCCGTCACTCTCGCCGTCATCGTCGGCGCGCATGGAGTGACGGGCGAAGTCCGTCTGAAGCTTTTTGGCGAAGGGGTAGAGAGCCTCAAACGCTATACGGGTTTCACGGTGGCGGGGCGCAGCCTGACTTTGAAGTCGGTGCGTCCCGGCCCCAATGGCGCGGTTGCGCGCTTCGCCGAGATCGGCGACCGCAGCGCCGCCGAAGCGCTGCGCGGCACGGAACTCACCGTCCCGCGATCCGCCCTGCCGCCGCTGGCGGAGGGCGAATATTATCATGCCGACCTCATTGGCCTGCCCTGCACGTCGAGCGAGGGCGAGGCGCTGGGCGCGATCGTCGCGGTCGAGAATTTCGGCGCGGGCGACATCGTCGAGGTCGAGCGCCCGACCGGCAAGCGCTTCATGGCCCCCATGCATGCCGTGACGCTGGAGGACGACCGCGCCGTCATTGACTCGGTCTTCGCGCAATAGTATATACATCCCGTATATACGGGAGCCGCCATGAGCGAGGAGTATAGGGCCAAGGTCTTCAAGTCGGGCAACAGCCTGGCTCTGCGCCTGCCCAAGGCGCTCGGCCTGAAGGAAGGCATGGAGATGACCGTGCGCGAGGAGCATGGCAGGTACATGTTCGAGCCTGCCGACCTTGCCCCGCGCAAGATCGACCTGACCGGGATTGTCGGCTCGATGCCCTGGCTCAAGCCGCTGACGCGGGAAGAACGCGATTTCGACGACAGCCCGCGCGATTGGCATCTGCTGGACGGATCGTCGCCGGACAACGACCGGCCCTGATCGCCAGTGCGCTATCTGCTCGATACCAATTGCTGCATCTACCTGTTCTCCGGCACGCATCGCGGGTTGATCCGCCGCGTGTCGGAGACGTCTCAAGGCGAGATCGCCCTGTCGGCGATTACCTATGCCGAACTGATACTGGGCAGCAATCGGGGGAGGCAGCCGGACCGCGGTGCATTGCAACTACTGGTTGCGCAAATGCCTGTCCTGCCGTTCGATGATGCCGCGGCCGACATGTACGGCAGCCTGCCCATCAAGCGGGGAAGTTTCGACCGGCTCATTGCGGCACACGCCCTGTCGCTCGATCTGACATTCGTGACGCACAATGTCGCCGATTTCGACGATGTCCCGGATTTGAAGGTGGAGGATTGGACGATATGATGCGCCTGGTCGCTATCCTGCTACTGTTCCTTGCAGCCCCCGCCGCCCATGCTGCCGACGAGAAGAAGATCGCCGCTGCCATCCCGGCGATCGACCGCCTCTTTTCCGACTTTCAGGTCGAAAGCCACACCCCCGGCCTGGTCTATGGCATCGTCGCCAATGGACGGCTCGTCCATGTGAAGGGCTTCGGCGTGCAGGATCTGGTCCACAGCCGTCCGGTCACGCCCGACAGCCTGTTCCGCATCGCGTCCATGACCAAGGCGTTCACCGCGCTGTCGATCCTGAAACTGCGGGAAGAGGGCCGGCTTTCGCTCGACGACCTCGCCGAAAAATATGTGCCGGAAATGCGCGGCTGGACCTATCCGACGAAGGACAGCCCGCGCATCCGCATCCGCGACCTGCTGACCCACAGCGCCGGCTTGGTCGACGACAATCCCTGGGGCGACCGCCAGACGCCGCTGCCCGACGCCGACTTCACGAAGATGCTGGCGCAGGGCGTTCCGCTGAGCGCCGCCCCGGCGACCCATTATGAATATTCCAACTTCGGCTATGCCGTGCTCGGCCGGATCATCGCCAACGTCTCGGGCATGCCCTACCGCAGCTATGTCGAGCGCAACCTGCTCGGTCCGCTGGGCATGGCGTCGAGCGGCTATCAGGTGTCCGAATGGCCGGTCGAGCGGCGCGCTATCGGCTATCGCTGGGAGGACGGGCGGTGGAAGGTCGAGCCGACCATGGCCGACGGCGCCTTCGGGGCGATGGGCGGCCTCCAGACCAGCGCCAGCGATTACGCGCGATGGATCGCCTTCCTGCTGTCCGCCTGGCCGCCGCGCGACGATGCGGAGGCTGGGCCGGTGTCCCGCGCCTCGGTCCGCATGCTGGCGGAGGGAAGCAACTTCGTCGCGCTCGCCCAGCGCAACGGCAAGAGCGGTCCCGCCGCATGCCGGCAGGCGGCCGCCTACGGCTTCGCGATGCGCGTGGCGCAGGATTGCGACCTCGGCCTTACCCTGGCGCATGGCGGCGGCTATCCCGGCTATGGCAGCCATGTGATGCTCATGCCGGACTATGGCGTGGGCATCTTCGTCTTCACCAACCGGACCTATAATGGCGGCGCCGGGCCGGCCTGGGACGCGGCCGTCGCGTTGCAACGGGCCGGCGCACTGGTCGCACGGCAGCGGCCGGTGACGCCGCTGCTGGCGGAGGCCTATGCCGCGGCCGGGCGCATCTATGCCGCGGGTGACGTCCTTGCGGCGAAGGAAGCGCTGGCGATGAACTTCCTGATGGATCGCGACGCCGATCATTGGGCGAAGTCCCTCGCCGCGCTCAAGGGGGAGGCGGGTGCCTGCCGCACGGATGGGCCGGTCGAGGCGACCGGCAATCTGTCGGGCCGGTTCACCTGGGATTGCGACAAGGGCAGGGTGGCGGGCACGCTGCTGCTGGCACCCACAAGGACCGCGCAGATACAGGAACTGAAGCTGGAGATGAAGGCGCCCTGATCGGCCGGAACTGGACGCGGAGGCGCGCTTCGCCTAAGCGCGGCCGATGCCGTTCGTCCCGAAAATCCTGCTTGGCGCCTATCTGCTCTTCCTGGTCGCGGCCGGCTGGCGCCTGTTCGGGATCGCATGGTCGCGGCGTATCAAGGTGGCGACCGGCCTGTCGCTCGTCGTTCCGCTGCCGCTGCTCTTCCTGCTGCCGGCGCTGCTGCGTCCGCGCGAACCCTTTGCCGACCTGCTGCTGGCGCTCGGCCTCGCCTTGCTGGTCTGTGGGATGCTCTGCCTCGCCGCCGGCATGGCCATCGCCTGGCTGCGCGCCCGCCGCGCATGACCTTCACCGCCCAGATCCTGACGCTCTATCCGGAGATGTTCCCCGGTCCGCTCGGCCTGTCGCTGGCGGGCCGCGCGCTGGCGGAGGGGAAATGGGCCTGCGACCCCATCCACATCCGCGACTTCGCGACCGACCGGCACCGCACTGTCGACGACACGCCCGCGGGCGGTGGTGCGGGCATGGTGCTGCGCGCCGACATCCTCGGGCTGGCGGTCGATCACGCACTGGAGCGCCGCCCCGACCTCCCGGTCCTTGCCATGACGCCGCGCGGCGCGCCGATCACCCAGGCGCGCGTGAGGGCGCTCGCGGCGGGGCCGGGCGCGACTATCCTGTGCGGCCGGTTCGAGGGATTCGACGAGCGGATCTTCGACGCTCGCCCGATCGAGCCGGTCAGCATGGGCGACATCATCCTGTCGGGCGGCGAAATGGGCGCGCTGATGCTGCTGGACGCTTGCATCCGGCTGCTGCCCGGTGTAATGGGCGCGCCTTCCAGCGGGGATGATGAGAGCTTCGAAAGCGGCCTTCTCGAATATCCGCACTATACCCGGCCCGTAGAATGGGAAGGGCGCACGATCCCCGAAGTGTTGCGATCGGGGGATCATGCGAAGATCGCCGCCTGGCGGAAACAAAGGGCGGAGGCAGATACACGGCTAAGGCGGCCGGACCTTTGGGAACGCCATATCGGCGTTCGGGACCAGCCGCCCTCTGGCGCGCAACGCGAAGACTAGGGACTTTGAGTGCAATGAACCTGATCCAGCAGATCGAGGCCGAGAACATCGCGGCCCTCGCCAGGGACATCCCGGATTTCCGCCCGGGCGATACGCTGCGCGTCGGCGTGAAGGTCGTCGAAGGCGACCGCAGCCGCGTCCAGAACTATGAAGGCGTGTGCATCGCCCGCTCCAACAAGGGCATGGGCAGCAACTTCACCGTTCGCAAGATTTCGTTCGGCGAGGGCGTGGAGCGCGTGTTCCCCCTCTATTCGCCGAACATCGATTCGATCACCGTCGTCCGCCGCGGCGTCGTGCGCCGTGCCAAGCTCTATTATCTGCGTGGCCGCACCGGCAAGCGCGCCCGCATCGCCGAGCGCCGCGACGTCCGCAGCGAGGATTGATCGTTCGGTAAAAACTGTCCTTGACAGTTGTAAAAAAGAGACAGGCGGCGCCCCCTCCGGGTGCCGCCTTTTTCTTTGTGTTTCAATGATATGACATCGTTGTCGATCCTCTTTCGCGATGGCGAGGTGCAGGGATTTGTCGACGCGATTCAAAATCCGTTTGCCCCATGGCGGATTTGTGTCAGCCTTCCGTTTCCAGATGTTACTCGGCAGGGTTCATACTGAAACCGCATGGTTTCGGTGCCGGATATGCATGTGAATTTTCTGGGTGGCACTGTAAAAAAATAACGAGGATGTCGAAAAAGGCCTCTACAAAAGAAATACTAGGGGGCTTTTTCATGAAGTTTCAGGGTTTTATTTCCAAAGGCGCTCTCGCGGCCGCATTGATCTATTCAGTGCCTGCCGTCGCTCAGGACAATGCTCCACAGGCCGCTGATGAAGCGCCCGGTCAGACGATCATCGTCACCGGCACCCGCCGTACCGACCGCACGGTTGCGGAATCCCCGACGCCGATCGACGTCTACAGTGGCGAGGAACTGCAGAAGCAGGGCGTTGCCGACATGAACCAGGTGATCCAGAATCTGGTGCCGTCCTTCTCCGTGGCGCGTTATGCGATCGGCGACGGCTCGTCTTTCGTGCGCCCGCCCAACCTGCGCGGCCTCGCGCCGGACCAGACGCTGGTGCTGGTCAATGGCAAGCGCATGCATCGTTCCGCATTGGTGCAGATTGGCGCCAACGCCCAGTCTGCGGGCGCTCACTCGGCGGACCTTGCGCAGATCCCGGCGATTGCCATCAAGAGCGTGGAAGTCCTGCGCGACGGCGCGTCTGCGCAATATGGATCGGACGCCATCGCGGGCGTCATCAACATGGGCCTTCGCGACGATGCGGACGGGCTTTCCGGCTATGCACGCTATGGCCAATATTATCGTGGCGACGGCGAGGACTATCAGGTCGCGCTGAATGGCGGTTTCAAGCTTGGCGACAGCGGCTTCATCAACATCAGCGGCGAATATGTGAATGCGGGCAAGACCAGCCGCGGCGTCACCCGCCCCGGCGCACTGCAATTGTCGCAGGAACAGCCGAACATCGGCGTGCCCAAGCTGGCGCAGCGCTACGGCAATCCGGAGATGGAATCGTACCGCTTCTTCGTGAACGGCGGTTTCGATCTGGGCGATGACAGCAGCATCTATTTCTTCGGCAACTACGGTCACAGCTTCCAGGAGGAAAGCTTCAACTATCGCCAGTCGGTCAATTCCGCCGACTTCGGCCTGAACGGAATTTTCGCCGACTATTTCACCGATTTCGACAATACGCGGCCCGGCATTCAGACCGGCGCGGCGGGCGGCAATGTCTACGCGCCCAACGGCTATTCCGTGGCGGCACGCGACTATACGCAGGTCTCGACTTGCTCCGACCCCCTCGTCCAGAACTGGAGCTGCGTCTATCCCGGCGGCTTCACGCCGATCTTCTTCGGCAAGATCGACGATATTTCCGGTACCGCGGGTTACAAGGGCACGCTCGGTTTCGGTCTGAACTACGACATTTCCGGCAGCTATGGCCAGTCGACGCTGAAATACACGATGAACGGCACGATGAACCCGTCTCTGGGCATCGCGTCGCCGACCGAATTCTACCTGGGTAAGCTGGAACAGCGCGAAACGCTGTTCAACGCGGACTTCAGCTATCCTTGGGAAGTCGGCTTCGCCAGCCCGATCACGATCGCCTTTGGCGGCCAGTATTTCCGGGAGTCTTATGAGCTTGGCCTTGGCGATCCTGCTTCCTATGCGATCGGGCCGTACACCGGCAATCTGGTCTTCCATCAGGACGGTACCCCGGTCCTGAACCCGGACGGCTCGCAGCTGTCGATCGCGCTGCCCGTCGGCGCCAACGGCTTCCCCGGCTACGGTCCGGCGATCGCGGGCGAAAGCAGCCGCAATTCCAAGGGTCTTTACATCGACATCGAAGGCGACATCACCGAGCAGTTCTCGCTCGGCGTTGCCGGTCGCTACGAGCATCTGTCCGACTTCGGCAACTCGACCACCGGCAAGGTGTCGGCGCGCTATGCCATCGTGCCGGACATCTTCGCGCTTCGTGGCACGGTCGCGACGGGCTTCCGCGCGCCCACGCCCGGCCAGACCAACACCAGCAGCATCGCGACCACCTTCAATCCGGGCAATCCGAACGCGATCGAATTCATGACGCTGCCGGTGGCGAGCCCCGTTGCGCAATATCTGGGTGCGGTTCCGCTCAGCCCCGAAGAATCGGTCAGCTTCTCGGGCGGCGCGGTGTTCACGCCGGCCCCGGGCGCCTCGCTGACGATCGACTATTACAACATCAAGGTGAAGGACCGGATCGGCACCACCGGATCGCGCGTCATCACGGATGACCAGCGTCCGGAACTCCAGGCGCTGGGCCTCGCCAACTATGCGACCGTCAATGAAGTGCAGTTCCTGACAAATGCCTTCGACACCCGCACGCAGGGCATCGACGTCGTCGGCAGCTATCGGTTCACGACCGACAGCATGGGAACCTTCAACACCACCCTGGCCTTCAACTACAACAAGACCAAGGTGATCCGGGTCGGGATCGACCCCGAAACCGACTCGCCGATCATCAGCGACACGCGGATCATGCAGCTGGAAAACACGCTGCCCAAGACGCGTTTGATCCTGACCGAAAACTGGTCTTCCGGCCCGTTCTCGGTACTCGGTCGCATGAACTGGTACGGCAAGTACAAGGTGTTCGACGATGGCGCTGGCCTGAACGGCGCCAGCTACGTGCAGCAGACTTTCGGCAGCGAGTTCGTGTTCGACGTGGAGGCAAGCTATCAGCTCAACGACAGCTTCACGCTGACGGCGGGCGTGCAGAACCTCTTCAGTAACTATCCCGACAAGTTCGACAATCGCGCCGGCGGCCTTGGACCCGTCTATGCGTCGACGGGCGGGCGTTTCACGGGCGACATCTACCCCGACGTTTCGCCCTTCGGCTTCAACGGCGGGTTCTGGTACGCGAAGGTCGGCTTCAAGTTCTGATCCTGTTTCCATCGAAACGGTGCGGCCGGTCCCTGGTGGGGCCGGCCGTTCCCATTGAAGGAAGGCCGCATGCCGCTCAGCCATCGCCTCGCCACCGCTGTCGACGAAGCCGCGCTCTCCGCCGTCATGCTGCTGGCGATCGAGCATCTGCAACGCGATTTCCTGACGCCCGAGCAGGTCAAGGCCAGCCACGGCTTCATGGGCCTCGACAGCCGACTCATCGCCGACGGCACCTATTTCGTGATCGAGGATGCGGGGCAGCTCGCCGGCTGCGGCGGCTGGAGCCGGCGTGCCACGCCCTATGGCGGCAATCATAGCGCCGGGCGGGACGACCGGCTGCTCGACCCGGCCACAGAGGCCGCAAAGGTGCGGGCGATGTACACCCATCCCGATCATGTGCGGAAGGGCGTCGGCACGCTCATCCTCTCGCTCTGCGAGGCGGCGGCGCGCGCCGAAGGCTATGCCGCGCTGGAGCTGTCCGCCACCATGGCCGGGGTGCCGCTCTACCGCAGCTTCGGTTTCGAGGAGGTGCGCCCGTTCCAGGACAGCGGCGTGCCGTTGATCCTGATGCGCAAGGCGATCGGATAGAGCGATTTCCAAGCGATCGGAACCGATCGCTGGTTAAGAAATCGCGGAAAACAAGGAATCCGGAGCGGGTTGCGCTGTCCTACTCGCATCCGCCCATGCTATGCCGGCCCCGCTCTTTCTACGGTGGATATAGGCTTTCCCGCAGGAGGACCGGAGCACCCGTGCGACGGTGTGAACTTCACCACTTCGCAAATCCGGCAGCGCGGATTTCGCAAGACGTTTCGTGGAATTTGGCGCCTGCAACGGTGTGAACTTCGCGGATTCAGGCGTGCCGGCTCGTCCACCACAGCCCCGCAAGGCTGATCGCTGCCGCCGCCGACATGTAGAGGCCGACCAGCGCCACTCCCTGCATGGCGATCAGCCAGGTCGCGACGATCGGCGCCAGCGCGCCGCCGATGATCCCGCCCAGGTTGAAGGAGAAGGACGCGCCGGTATAGCGCAGCTGCACCGGGAATAGGGCGGGCAGATAGGCGCCCAGCGGCCCGTAGACGAATCCCATCAGGAACAGCGCCAGGCTGAGGATCAGGAACAGCGGCAGCAGCGCCCCCGTGCCCATGGCCGGGCCGAAGACCAGCCCCATGGCGACCGTGCCGACGCAGCCCCAGCTCAGCACCCGCGTCGGGCTGGTGCGGTCGGCCCACCAGCCCGCGAGCACGATCGACAGCGCCATGAACAGGATCGCGCCCAGCTGGATGGCGAGGAAGATCTCCCGGTCGATCTTCAGTGCCGTCGTGCCATAGCCGAGCGCGAAGGCGGTCGCGATATAGTAGATCGCAAAGCAGCACACGACCGCGAAGGTGCCGGCGATGGCCGCACCCAGATGCGTCGACAGCAGGGTCGCGAGCGGCACGGCGGGCGGCGGCGCCTCCGCCTTGGCGGCGGCGAATTCGGGCGTCTCGGTGAGCTTCAGCCGGATCCACAGCCCCAGCACGACCAGCACCGCGCTGCCCAGGAAGGGCAGGCGCCAGCCCCAGGCGAAGAAGTCCGCATCGGACAGGACGAGGCCCAGCAGCAGGAACAGCCCGTTGGCGGCGATGAAGCCCACCGGCGCGCCCAGCTGCGGGAACATGCCGAAGCGTGCGCGCCATCCCGGTGGAGCGTTCTCCACCGCCAGCAGCGCCGCGCCGCCCCATTCGCCGCCGAGGCCGAGCCCCTGGCCGAAGCGTAGCAGGCACAGGATCAGCGGCGCCCACCAGCCGATCTGCGCGTAGGTGGGCAGGAAACCGATGGCGAGCGTCGACCCGCCCATCAGCATCAGCGATATGACCAGAGTCGCCTTTCGGCCGATGCGGTCGCCATAATGGCCGAAGATCGCCGCCCCGAGCGGCCGGGCGAGGAAGGCGAGGGCGAGGCTGCCATAGGACGCCATGAGCTGCGCCGTGGGCGAGGAGGAGGGGAAGAAGAGCGCGGGGAAGATCAGGCTGGCGGCCGTCGCATAGATGTAGAAATCGTAGAATTCGACCGCGGTGCCGATCAGGCTCGCCGCCAGCACCCGCTTGTGGCGCCACATCGCGCCGATGCCGTCCGTCTCTGTCACCCTCGTCGTCCCCCAAAATTCGTCATTTCGCCATGATGACGGAATTACATTCTTCGCCTCTGGTTCAACAGCTCATAGGCCATGACGGCGCATGCCACCGCTGCGTTCAGACTGTCGGCCTTGCCCCGCATCGGCATCTTGACCAGCAGGTCGCATTGCGCCTCATAGGATTCCGGCAGGCCCTGCGCCTCATTGCCCACCAGCAGAAAGCTGGGACTTTCGTAGCGCGGTTCCTGGTAATCCTGCGTCGCCTTGAGGCTGGTGCCGATCAGCTGCCCCGGCCCTTGCCGCAGCCAGGCGAGGAATTCGTCCCAGCGCGCCAGAGTGATCGACTGGGTGAATAGCGCGCCCATGCTGGCCCGCACCGACTCCACGGAGAAGGGGTCGACGCAATCGTCGACCAGGATCAGCCCGCCCGCGCCAACCGCGTCGCCGGTCCGCAATATGGTGCCCAGATTGCCGGGATCGCGCAGCGACTGCGCGACGATCCAGATGTCGGCCTTTGTCCGGTCGAGCCGCTCCAGCGGCGTCAGCCGGTCGCGATAGACGCCCACCACTGCCTGCGGATTGTCCTTGCCGGAAATCTTGGAGAGGATGTCGGGCGTCGTTTCGATGACGTCCCCGCCGGCCGCCTCCATCGCCGCGATCAGCTCCACCGCGAGCGGGTGGGACGAGCCGGCATGGAACAGCATCTCCGGCAGCACGCCTTCCTCGCGTGCCTCGGTCAGGATGCGCAGCCCTTCGGCCAGGAACAGGCCCTCGGCCTTGCGGAACTTCTTTTCCCGCAGCGACCGGACGCGCTTCACCAGCGGGTTGGAAAATCCGGTGATCTCGCGCGCCAATTCTGCCTCATGTCCCTCGACGGATGAAGTCGCCTCCATAGAGGCAGGGCTGGCAAAAGGACAGGGGTTGACGATCGTCAGACTATCGCCGCTGCCAGCGATCCCAGCAGCGACGCCAGAAGCGACCATTGCATCCCTCGCTTCGTCCGCCGTGACGGCCATGCCATCGCCAGCGCGACGAACAGCGCGCTAGCGATCCAGAAGATCGCAACGAAGGGGGCGCTGTTGCCGATCAGCAGCCGCGCCAGCAAGGTCAGCGCCAGGGCCAGCGGCACACCCCAGGTCACCGCATCCCAGCCGCTGCGCAAACGGGGCGCATGGACGCCGCGCCGCTCGCGCTTGCCGAGCCAGATCGACACGCCGGTAGCCGTGACGACGCTGAGCGCCAGTCCCAGCAGCACATAGGCGATCTTCACCGGCAGTCCGCCGAAATTACCGAAATGCAGGTTGTAGATGGACGCAGACGCCTGCTGCCCGACCTCGCCATCGGCCAGGCCAGCCGCGCCATGGAACCGCCCCTGCGCGTCGAAGGCGTAATTCTCGCCGTAGATCAGGCGGCGGTCATGCTCGGCGATGACCTGCACATGCTGTCCCGCCGTGCCGGGATCATGCAGGATGACATAGCTGGGCCGGACGCCGGGGAAGCGCACCGCCATATGTCGCAGCGTGGCGGCCACGTCCGGCAGCGGCGCGGGTCGAGCGTCCGGTTTGCCCTCGCCGCCGAAGATGGGGGCATAGGTCGCCTCTATGTCCCCCTTGTAGAATTTCGCGGCCAGGCCGTATCCTCCGACGGTCGCCAGCCCGATCACCGCGCCCGTCAGCGCGATCGCCAGGATGAAGGGTAGCGTCCAGACGCTCAGCCGGTTGTGCCAGTCGGCCAGGCCGATGCCGTTCCTGTCCCGCGCGCGGAGGCGAAAGGCGTCGCGGAAGATGCGAGGATGCGCGATCACGCCCGACAGGGAGAGCGCCACGATCATCACGCCCAGCGCGCCGACGATGGTGATGCCGACCGGTCCCGGCACGCTCAGCGTATAATGCAGCGCCAGCAGGAATTCGGACCAGCCATTTTCTTCCCGCGCGGCGATCCGCCCCGCACCGTCCAGATGCACGGCCTGATGGTCGGTGGTGACGGTCGTGCGCGGCAGGTCGGGAACGGGCAGGTGGACATAGAGATGTGTTGTGCGCGGCTTGCCCTTTTCGGTCGCCAGCACGCGCGCGATCCCCGCCTGCACCGTCTCGGGGGCGATGCGCGCCATCTCCGGCGCGTCAGGCTGCTCGATCCGCTGCCATTCCTGATAAAAGACAACGACCGTGCCGGTGACGCACACGATGTAAAGCAGTGCGCTGACGACCAGGCCGATCGCGGCATGCGCCGACAGCGCCTTCTGCACGGTGTCCTTTTGGATCGCCGCCGTCATGCCTGCGGCCCCAGCCAGAGGATCGCCGCGCTCGCGGCGGCCGGTAGGGCCAGCAGCAGCAACTGCCCGCGCCGCCGCAGCATCAGCAGTAGGAAGGCGAACACGCCCCATAGCGTCGGCAGCAGGAACAGGGCGAGCGCATTGCCGTTCGCCTCGTGCCAGTCGGCGGCGCCGGCACCCGCCCGTGCCGCCAGCGCCACCAGCAGCGCGCTCAGCATCGCGCCGGGGACCGCCAGCAGGAAGGTCAGGACGCGCTGTCCCAGATGCAGCGGCTCGCCCTTGCCGGGCAGCATGTGCGCCCGTCGTTCGGAAGGCCGGCTCCTGCCCGGAGGCGAAGTCAGCGCCGCATGACCCAGCAGGACTGCCGCTGTGCCCATGGCAATGATGGCAACGACAGCAACGCCCCAGGCCCCCGCCGCGACCATGCCGGCACTGATGCCCGCCAGTATCAGCAGCCAGCCCACGGCGTTGAGCCCGGCCGACCGCCGCGCCCGCGCCCAGGACAGGCGCAGCACCAGCACGCCCGCAGCGGCGGCCGCGGCGCCGGTTCCCATCATGACGTCGAATGCAGCCATTGTGGACCCTTCTTTCCTAGAAGCGGTAGCTCACCGTGCCAAACACATTGCGCTCCGCACCGATGAAGCAGTCGCCGCGCGACAGGCAGGCAGCGTAGTATTTCTCGCCCAGCAGGTTGGTCGCATTGACCGAGAAGCGCCAGCTCCGCCAGTTCACCTCCGCCAGCGCGTCGACCAGTGTATAATCCGGCGTGGTGATGATCCCGCCCGACCGGTTCCTGCCCGAATAGCGCACGCCCATGCCCAGCCGCAGGCTGGTCTCCTCATTGGCCTGGATCGTCTTCGTCCCCCAGACCGAGGCATTGTATTTGGGCACATTGTCCAACTGCCGGCCGACCTCGTCCAGTTCGGCCTTGTTGTAGCTGTAATTGGCGATGATCTCGTAATTGCCCGGCAGCATCCGGCTCGCTTCGACCTCGAAGCCCTTGGAGGTGCTGGTTCCGGCCTGAATCTGCTCCAGCGGATTGGCCGGATCGCTGATCAGGCGATTGTCCTCCTTGATGTGATAGCCGGTGACCGTGACCAGCGTGGCGTCGTCGGGATGAAGCTTGATCCCGACCTCATATTGGCGGCCGGTGGTGGGACGGAAGGTGTTGCCGGCGCCATCGCGGCCCGGCAGCGGCTGGAAGGATTCGGTGTAGCTGAAGAAGGGCGACACGCCTCGCACGACTTCCGCGATGATGCCGGCGCGGAATGTCGTGGCGTTCACCGTCTCCGCTGGCTCGCCCGCCGCCTGGGTGCGGACATGGTCCCGCCGCCCGCCGAGCACGATCGACACCCGATCCCAGAACCGGATCTGGTCCTGCACGTAGAAGCCGATCTGGGACTGCTTCGTGTCCTCATGGCTTGCGAACTGGGGATTGGGGATGCCGCCGCCATAGTCCGACAGCGCATCGTAATCGATGTCGTAGATATCGATATATTCCATGCCGGAGCCATTGGTCTTGCGCACCCGGTTCCAGCTGTAATCGACGCCTGCCAGCAGGACATGCTGGATGCCTTCACCTGTGTCGAAGTCGAAGCGGATGTTGTTGTCGGTGGAGAAGACGTTCATCCGCGCATAGCTGCCGTCCGAATAGAGGCCGATCGTGCGCTGCGCCGGATCGGGCAGGGGGCGGTCATCCTCGCCCGGGACGGGCATGCCGGTCTGCGGATTGAGCAGCACATAGGGATTGGTCGGATTGGAATAGCTGTTGGGATAATGGGTGAAATAGGTGAGGTCGCTGTCGATGTAGCGCGCCTTGAGGCTCAGCTTCACATGCTCGCCAAACTGCCGGTCGACGATACCCGTGCCCTGCAGCAGCCGCCCGTCATAACGGTCCCAGCCCGGCTTGCCGATGAAGGTGTCATTGGGCAGGCGACCATTGGGATTGGGATAGAGCGTGCCCACCACCGGCAGGAATTGCGACGTCGATCCGCCGTCATCCTCCTGGTAGAGGCCGATCAGCGTGATGTCGGTCGCCGCGTCGGGCTGGAAGCGCAGTGACGGCGCGATCATCACCCGGTCGTCGGGCACATGATCGACCTGCGTGCCTGAACTCCGCACCCGCGCCACGATCCGCCCCGCAATGTCGTCCGTGATCGGCCCGGTGATGTCGGCCAGCGCCTCCTTGCGGTCGAAGGAGCCATAGCGCAGCGCCATCTCGCCGCCGGCCTCGAACTGCGGTACCTTCGACACCATGTTGACGAGACCACCGATCGACCCGTTGCCGAACAGCACGGACGCGGGGCCACGCACCACCTCGATCTGTGAGAAATTATATGGGTCCGACCGGATGCTCGCATAATAGCTGTAGAGGTCGCGCATGCCGTCGCGGAACTGCAGCGGGTTGATGCCGCGGATGAAGCCGCCGTCGACGCGGCTGTCGGGACCATAGGGATTGGCCTGCACGCCTGCGACATAGTTCAGCGTGTCGCTGATCGACAGCGCCCCCTGCGACAGAAAGACGTCGTCCTTGACGATGGTGATCGGCTGCGGCGTCTCGATCAGCGGTGTGTCTGTCTTGGTGCCCGCGCCGCTCGACTGGCGCGCGGCCGTCACGATGATGCTGTCCCGTTCGGCGACCGCCTCTTCAGGCGTCTGCGCCAGCGCCGGAAAGCCCGCCAGAGCGGTGCATGCCAGCAGGGAGAAGCGTGCGATCGTCATGAAAACCCCTTTGCCTGTGATTCAAACCACGTCCCTGGGGGCGGGAAGTAATAAGAATCATTTTCATTAGCAATCGGGTTTCGGTAGGAAGGATGTGTCGGCGCGAAGGTCGCTCCCGACGGGTAAAGGGCCGGGGTAGGAGCGCGGGAATACAACCGGCCAAAACCGGTCTCGCCTCACTCTTCCCCGAACTTCCCTTCTACCAGCGTCACCAGCTGGCCCAGCGCGTGTTCGGCTTCCGGGCCGGCGGCGCTGATGACGATGGAATCGCCCATCGCCGCGCCCAGCATCATCAGGCCCATGATCGATGTGCCGGTCACCTCGTTGCCGTCCTTGCGCACGGTAATCTGTGCGGGGAGGCCGCTCGCCAGGGTCACGAATTTTGCGCTGGCCCGGGCATGAAGCCCTCGGCGGTTGCTAATCAGGACTTCCCGGCTGACTTCGCTCATGTGGTGCTGCCCAACAGTTCCGATGCTACGCTGATATATTTCTGTCCCGCCTCGCGCGCGGCAGCGACGGCAGCGCGCACGTCCATCACCTTGCGCGCGCTTTCAAGGCGGATCAGCATGGGGAGGTTGATGCCCGCGATCACCTCGATCTCGCCCGCTTTCAGGAGGGAGATGGCCAGATTCGAAGGGGTGCCGCCGAACAGGTCGGTCAGCAGGATCACGCCCGCGCCGTCGTTCACCCGCGCCACCGCCGCCGCAATGTCCGCGCGGCGCAGCTCCATGTCGTCTTCCGGGCCGATGCAGATCGTCTCGATCTGCTGCTGCGGTCCCACCACATGCTCCATGGCGATGACGAACTCAGTCGCCAGCGATCCATGCGTGACAAGTACGAGTCCAATCATCTGCTTCGTCGGCCCATCTGTTTCATGATTGTGCTTTCGGGCCTCCCGATGATCCGCGCTTCTCCAGGGCATCCTGTGGCGCTGATTCCATATTGCGGTGCGAGACCGTGGGCGAAAAGCCCGCGTCTTGCAAGTATCTGGCGACACGCTCGGCCACATGGACGGACCGATGCCGTCCCCCGGTGCAGCCGAAGGCTATGGTGACGTATGTCTTGCCGCTCTCCGCATAGCGCGGCAGCAAGGTGGCGAGCAGCCGCTCGATCTGCCCAACCGCTTCCTCATAGGCGGGGTCTTCGGCGATATAGGCCGCCACCTCGGCGTCCTGTCCGGTCTTGGGACGCAGCGCTTCCTCCCAATGCGGATTGCGCAGGAAGCGCATGTCGAACATCAGGTCGGCGTTGCGCGGCACCCCGCGCGAAAAGCCGAAGGAGAGGATGGTCAGCACCGGATCCGACAACCCGTCCCGCGAAAAGCGATTGCGGATCTCCTGCTGCAGGCCGTTGGTGGTGGTATTGGTCGTGTCGATGACCTGGCTTGCCCAGCGGCGCAGCGGCTCGACCATCTCGCGCTCCCGGGCGATGCCGTCGACCGCGGGCCGGTCGGCCGCCAGCGGGTGGCGGCGGCGTGTCTCGGCAAAGCGGCGTTCCAGTTCGGTCCCGGAGCAGTCGAGGAACAGCGTTTCGATGTCGTGGCCATGCGTCTCGCGCAGCGTCTTGATCCGCTGGACGATGGCGTTGGCGTCGAAGCCGCGCGTGCGCGCGTCGATGCCCAGCGCCAGCGGCCGGTCGTCCGCATCGTCATGGCCGGCTGGCAGCGGCGTGCCAAGCAACCTGTCGAGCAGCACGAGCGGCAGGTTGTCGACCACCTCCCAACCCATGTCCTCCAGCGTCTTGAGCGCGGTCGTCTTGCCGGCGCCCGACAGGCCCGAGACCAGCAGAATGGTCTTGGCGTTGACGCCGCTCATGACTGCCCCAGCGTCTTGAGCGCCAGCTCGATCTTAATCGGGGCGGACGCCTCATGGGGGACAATCCTGACGACCGGTACCTGCATCCCCGCGATCGCGCGGTGGACCTGCTCCAGGGGCATGCGTTCCACTATGTCGGAAAGGTCGGCGACCAGCGCCACTGAGGCCTCGTCGATGTGGGGCATGGCGATGATCCCAAGCCCGCGCACCTCCATCTTGCCGGCGATCGTGGCGGGGCAGGTAGCGACCAGTCGACCGTCGATCCGCTTCACCAGCGTCGTGTCATCGCTGACCAGCACCGCGCCACGATCGATCAGGCGCAGGGCCAGGTCGGACTTGCCGGCCCCGCTCGGCCCGCAAAGCAGTACGGCACGGCCCCCGACGCTGATGGTCGTCGCATGCAAGGTCTCGGATGAAAGTGCCCGCGTCATGTCCCCCGCTTCCTACACCCGCGCCGCCTAGCTTCAAATCGAATAGCGGCGTCCATTCCCGCACCCCCGTCCCGTGCGGGGACGTCGTTATTCGGAGGCGATCCCCGGATCGCGCGCCAGGGCCATGGGCAGGTGGACGATGAAGCGGGCGCCGCGCTGCATGTCCTCGCGGTCGCCGATACTGATCCGGCCCTGATGCCCTTCTATGATGGAGCGGGCGATGGCAAGGCCCAGGCCCGAATGGGTGCCGAACGCCTCGCCTTCCGGCCGGACGCTGTGGAAGCGACGGAAGACATGCTCGCGCTCGCTCTCGGGCACGCCCGGCCCCTCGTCCTCGACGCTCACCATCACCTGGTCGTCGGCCACCGTCGCGATGATCTGCACCAGCCCCCCCTCGGGTGAGAAGGACACGGCGTTGTCGATCAGGTTGTCGAGCACGCGGATCAGCCGCTGCTCCTCTCCCAGCACGACGGCGACGTCCTTGCGCGGCCGGGCGAAGGCCAGCCTGACCCCGCGCGGCACGCCCCGGGCCTCTCGTGCGATCACCATCTTCTCGATAAGCAGGCCCAGGTCGATCGGCTCGAACCGGGTGCGCGACAGCTCGGCGTCGACGCGCGAAGCCTCGGCGATGTCGGTCACCAGCCGGTCGAGCCGCCGCACGTCGTCCTGCGCGATCGCCATCAGCTGCGCGCGCAGGTCCGGCCTTTCCACTCGGTCGAGCGAATCGAGAGCCGAGCGCAGCGACGCGATGGGGTTCTTCAATTCATGGCTCACATCGGCAGCGAAGGCGTCAGTGGCGTCGATCCGCTGGCGCAGTGCATGGCTCATGTCGGACAGCGCGCGTGCCAGCATGCCGATCTCGTCGCGCCGCTCGGGCAGGCGGGGCACCGTGACTTCGCGCGCCCGGCCCAGGCGCACGCGCACGGCGGCGCGCGCCAACCGCCGGATCGGCGAGACGATAGTGCGCGCCAGGAACAGCGACAGCAGCACGGAGGCCAGCACGGCCGCCGCCAGCACGATGCCGAGCCGGAGCCGTTCCGCGCGTACGGTGCGTGTGATGTCCCGCGCATTCTCAGTCGCCAGCAGGGTGGAGCCGTCCTTCACGCCCACGGCGGCGGAGATCATGAAGGTTCGATCCGGCGCGTAGCGGTTGGTCGATTGCGGCTTGCCGGTCTTACGTTCCAGCACGACCTCCGGCCAGGCGGAAGCGCGGTCGATGGCCGGCTCTTCGAAGTCGGGCGGTCGGTCGGCGGACACGACCTTGTCCACCATCTTGTCGAGGAAGCGGGCGACATGGCGGCGCCATTGCTCGTCCTCGGGCGAACGCAGGCGATAGCGGGGGGCGTTCATAGTGAAGCTGTCGGCTATCAACCGCCCGTCGCTTGCATAGCGGCGTACCCGGTCGCCGGTCTGGCGGGCATAGGCCGCGATCAGGGAGTCATGCCGGTCGGCCGGCGCGTTCTCCAGCCCGATCGCGAGCAGCTTCAGCTCGCGCGCCGACTGTGCCAGCCGGTCGTCGACGATGCGCGTGCGATAGCTGTCGAGATAGAAGAATCCGCCCGCCAGCAGGGCGAGCGCGAACACGTTCACCGCCAGGATGCGCGGCGTCAGGCTCAGCCGGCCCGACCAGCGCACCGCCAGCGGCGCGCGATCACTCTTCGGAGAATCGGTAGCCGGCGCCATAGAGCGTATCGATCGCGTTGAATTCAGGGTCGGCCTCGCGAAACTTGCGGCGCAGGCGCTTGATGTGGCTGTCGATCGTGCGGTCGTCGACATAGACGTCGTCCTGATACGCCGCGTCCATCAGTTGGTTGCGGTTCTTGACCACGCCAGGCCGGGCGGCCAGCGTCTCCAGGATCAGGAATTCGGTGACCGTCAGGGTCACGTCCTTGCCGCCCCATTTCACTCGATGGCGCGCCGGGTCCATCTCCAACCGTCCGCGCACGATCGGATCGGCGGCGGGCTCGTCCGGTGCGGCGGTGCGGCTGCTCGCCTCGGCGCGGCGCAGGATGGCGCGGATGCGCGCGATCAGCAGCCGCTGCGAGAAAGGTTTGGAGATATAGTCGTCCGCGCCCATCGCGAGGCCCAGCGCCTCGTCCAGCTCGTCGGCCTTGGAGGTGAGGAAGATGACCGGCATCTGGCTCTTTTCGCGCAGCCGGCGCAGCAGTTCCAGCCCATCCATGCGCGGCATCTTGATGTCGAACACGGCAAGGTCCGCCGGATTATCCAGCAATGCCTTCAGCGCGGCCTCCGCATCGGAATAGATGCGGGTCATGAACCCTTCGGTCTGCAACGCGATGGACACCGATGTCAGGATATTCTTGTCGTCATCCACCAGGGCGATGGTTGCGGTCATGCGTGATCCCAAATGCCGTCGCAGCCGGGTGGCCCGTGAAGCGCCCCGCAGGCTGCACCTGCCCCTCCGTTAGACGAAGGCGCAGCAGACCGCAAGAAAGCCGGGCGCGCGGGGAGGGCCGGGTCCGATTTTCGCTCGTCTCCCCTCGTCTTTGCTTTGGCCCGGGTGCTTCGCCTGCTATTCTCTCCGGATCAAAGCGGAGTCCTTCTCATGAGCATGTTCGACGATCTTCTGGGCAATCTTGGCGGGCTGGAGGCGATCGCTGGCCGCATGGGCATGGAGCCGGAACAGATGCAGGCGCTGATGAACGAGATCAGCGCGAAGATCGGCGCTGGCGACACCAGCGTCTCCGCCCTGGCGGAAACGGCGGCCGAGCACGGCGTTTCGGCGGACAAGCTGCAGGAACTGCTCGGCCAGTTCGGCGGGCCGGAAGCGATCCTGGGAAAGCTCGGCGGCCTGTTCGACCGAGACGGCGACGGCAATCCCCTCAATGAACTGGGCGGACTTGCCAAGGGCCTGTTTGGCTGACGACCTATACCCCATCCGGGGTATGTCGGGCTGAATTTATGCCCCTATAGCGTTGTTTGCGGCTGAGTGGGCAGCCGGAAACGGGGTTGAGGGGGATTAGATGAAAAATTCGGTCATGCGCGTCGGCGCAGCCTTGGCTGCGCTGGGCGGCGCCTGCCTGTCGACCGCAGGCGCGCAGCATGTGGATGAGGTGACGGCGCCCAATGCGCCGGGCCGCGTCTATGTGCGTATGCTGCTGGAGGACGACAACGCACCGACCTTCCGCCTGTTGCCGGGCGTGCCGGTCGACAGCAGCTATGTCGCGCGCGATGCGGGTATCGACCTCTACCATGTGAGCGTCATTCCCCATATTTACGGCTTCGACCCCGATGCCGTGGGCGACGCGGTCGTCAACACCACATCCAACATATTGGGGACGCAGATCTGGGGCCGCTACCGCAACCAGACGCTGACCAACGGGCTGGAAATTGCGCAGCTGACCGTCACGCTGCCCTGCCGCAGCGCCGGTCGCCGCTCGGTGTTCGAACAGGGTGTGGTCAATCCGACCTCGCTGCTCGGCCGGGCGATCCAGCAGGGCTATTACGATCAGCCGCCGGAAGGCATCAGCCATGCGGCCTATGACAATATCGACGGCATCTACGCCAATCCCTATGCCGTGACCTTCACCGGCGCCGACGAGGACGAGGTGTTCAGCCGCTACGAGCAGTTCCTCGACGCGGATTCGACCCAGGGGCAGTGGACATACGGCGCCAATCCCGATGGCACACCGAACTCCTTCACCAGCACGGATCTGCTTCAGGCCGCCTATGGCTGCTCGGTCAGCGGCGCCGGCGTCAACCCGCTGGTCGGGAATGCGCAGAGCCTGCAGCACCAGATGATCGAATCTGCGCTGGATTTCACCCAGCCCAGCCTGACCCCGGACGAGGCGCCCTGGGGCATCGGCATGCGAATCGGCCGGATCAACCGCCAGGGCGCGGTTGGTACCAGCTATGAAGCGCGTATCAACCGCTCCTTTCGGCTGGCGGAGGGAAGTCGCGCCCTGCTGATCTTCGATGTGCCGGTCAGCTACGAGGATGTGAAGGGCGTGCGCACGCTGCGCGCCTCCGCTGCCGTCGCCGCACGTGTGCCCGTGTCGCGGATCTGGAGCGTGGAGCCGCGCGTCGCCTATGGCTATGTCTATGCCCACGACCAGCAGCTTAAGGGCCAGATGCTGACCGGCACCGTCTCCAGCCTGCTCTATCTCGACAATCTGGTCGGCCGCGGCGCGCTCACCATCGGCAATATGGCGGGCTTCACCAAGGTGCTGAAGGCGCAGCTCTATGACTATGACGTCGGCAATCGCACCGACAATTTCGTGCTCCGCAACGGCCTCGCCTACGAACTGCCGCTGGCGGGCCGGGGCGTGGGCCAGCGCCAGACATCGCTGCGCGCCAGCTATGCGCTCACCAATTATTTCGGCGACGACCTCTATACCGACACGCTGCACGAAGCGACCCTGTCGCTGGGCGTGCGGACGCGCGAAAGCGACATCCGCAACAGTTTCGAAGTGGTGCGCGTCGGCCTGATCGCCAAGAAGGGCGAGCATTACAAGAGCGGGCACATCTTCATAGGTTATCGTTTCTGACGTTTTCCCGCGGCGTGGGGGCATGCGCGGGGCGGCCGGGTCTGAATGCGGACCCGGCCGTTTTGCGTCAGGCGGTGAGGGAGTGGATCATTGCATGATCTAAACTGATCCGGTGCGGCGGCCCGTCGCAGTTGCGCCAGCTTTCCTTGGGCCAAGATTTTTTCACCTTGCCTTCGCCCGGCAATAGGGCCATTCGCGAAGGGAATTGCTTATTGCGAATGATCCGCAACTGGCGCGCCATGGCGGCGCGTGGAATTCGGCCAAGGAAAAGGTCTTGAACGACGTGACGATCGAAAAACCGGTGCTGGAACCGACGGGCGCGCTCAGCGTGGAGACGGTGCTGTCGGTGCGCCACTGGAACGAACATCTCTTCAGCTTCCGCATCACCCGGCCGGCGAGCTTCCGCTTCCGCTCGGGCGAATTCGTCATGATCGGCCTCCAGGGCGACAATGGCAAGCCGCTGCTGCGCGCCTATTCGGTGGCCAGCCCCGCTTGGGACGAAGAACTGGAGTTCCTCTCGATCAAGGTGCCGGACGGGCCGCTGACGTCGAAGCTCCAACTGATCCAGCCGGGCGACCAGGTCTATCTGGGCCGCAAGCCGACCGGCACGCTGGTCACCGATGCGTTGCTGCCGGGCAAGCGGCTGTTCATGCTGTCGACCGGCACGGGCCTTGCTCCCTTCCTCAGCCTGTCGCGCGACCCGGATGTCTATGAATTTTACGAGCAGGTGGTGATCGTCCATTCGGTGCGCCGGGTGAGCGACCTTGCCTTCCGCGACGAACTGAAAGGCAAATGGGCGGAAGACCCCCTGGTGTCCGAACAGGCGCCGGCGCAGTTCCATTATGTCCCTACCGTGACGCGTGAGCCGTTCGAGGGTAATACGAGCCGCATCGACGCGCTGGTCGAAAGCGGCGCGCTGTTCGAGGGGATACCGGGCGCGGCGCGGTTCGACCCGGAAACCGACCGGATCATGATGTGCGGCAGCATGGAGATGATCAAGCAGTTCGCGGCCTATTTCGAGGAGCAAGGCTTCACCGAAGGCAGCAACGCCGCTCCGGGCCAGTTCGTGATCGAGCGCGCCTTCGTCGGCTGACAAGTCTTTCTGGCACCGCGGGAACCGACGTCCTATCGTCTTCGCGATGGGGTGAATGAAAGGTCGGCGCGTGACGCACAAGAAGGTGCCCGTGAAGAAAAAGGCTCCGGTTGGCACACCCTCGCCTGCTGCGGTGCCGCCGCCTTTTCCGCAGGTGCACTGCTATTCTTGGCGGCCTTCCGGTGGCCGCATCAATTTCGGCGATCAGCTCGCCGAAGTGATCGTCGACAGCGTGCTGATGTCGCGTGGACGCCTCCGTTCCGAAGAAGTCCGGCGTCCGGCGCGGTTGCTCAGCGTCGGGTCGGTTCTGCACTTTGCGCGAAGCGGCGACACGGTGTGGGGAACGGGCGTCAATGGCAAGATCGTGGAGGAGCATCATCGCTTCGAGGCGCTCGACGTGCGGGCCGTGCGCGGTCCCCTGACCGCCGACTTCCTGAGGGGGCGCGGCATCGCGGTTCCGGACGTTTATGGCGACCCAGCCCTGCTAATCCCCCGCCTTCTTCCTGGACGATTCGTCCCCACGGGCGAAGAGGGGCCGATCTTCGTCCCCAATCTCAATGATCTACCCCACGTCGCTTCGCTTGCACTCCCGATTCCGGTGGTGTCCCCGCTCCGGGGTTGGAACCATGTCATATCGCGCATCGTGGCGTCCCGCTTCGTGCTGGCCAGTTCCCTGCACGGGTTGATCATCGCGGAGGCCTATGGCGTGCCTGCCCGCTATGTGCGCCTGACCGAACGGGAGACGCTGTTCAAATATCAGGATTACCACGCCGGCACAGGTCGGACCGATCTGACGTTCGCGACGTCGATCGAACAGGGCCTGGAAATGGGCGGAATGCCGGGCATTTCCGTCAGTTTCGATCCGCTGCTCGACGCCTTCCCTCACGACCTGTGGAGCGATCCTGCCCCCTAGGTCGCAGAATCAGCCGCCCTTCCGTTCCGCGATGAAGGCGTCGACATTGCTCGCCAACACGGTCATCGGCACGCCGCCGCCCTTGACCACCGCATCGTTGAACAGCCGGAAGTCGAACCGTTCGCCCAGCGCCTGTCGCGCCGTCTCGCGCAGCCGCACGATCTCGCCATGGCCGACCTTATAGCCGCAGGCCTGCCCCGGCCAGGCGCAATAGCGGTCGACCTCGCCCTGCACATCCTCAAGGCTTGATCCGTTGGTGGTGGCGAACCAGTGGATCGCCTGGTCGCGGGTCCAGCGCTTGGCGTGCAGCCCGGTGTCGACCACCAGCCGGCAGCAGCGATAGGCGATCGATTGCAGGTAGCCTAGCTTCCCCGCGACGTCCCCTTCATAGGCACCCAGTTCGTCGCCCAGCTGCTCGGCATAGAGCGCCCAGCCTTCGGAAAAGGCGTTGAACGCCAGCAGCGAGCGGATCAGCGGCAGCTTGTAGGTATACTCACCCTGCCAGATATGGCCCGGTATACCTTCATGATAGCAGAGCGTCGGTAGCGCATAGCGGGGCCAGATGCTCGTGTCGCGCAGGTTGATATAGTAATTGCCCGGCACGGTTCCATCGATTGATCCCGCCCCGGCGTAGGCGCCCGGTGCTCCCGCTTCGATCTCGACCGGCACGCGCTTGACCGTCAGCTTCGCAGGCACCAGCGTGGCGAAGGCGCGGGGCAGGCGGCCGCGGATATCGGTCAGCCGCCCGTCGATATAGGACAGGATCTGCTGTCGTCCGGCGTCGGTGTTAGGGAACAGATAGCGCGGGTCTTTCCCCATGGCCGTCATCCGCTCGCCCACGGTGCCCTTCGTCATGCCCAGGCCCTTGAGCAGCCCGTCCATCTGCGCCTGCAGAGACCTCAGCTGTTCCTGCCCCAGCGCATGCACCTCATCCGGGCTCATCGTCGTGGTCGTCCCGGCCTTCAGCGCCCAGGCATAATAGGCCTCGCCCTGTGGCAGCTTCCACACGCCTGCGTCCATGGTGGCGCCCTGCCGATGGCGCTGGAGCTCCGTCACCTGCCGTTCCAGCGCCGGGGCGACCTTTCCGGTCACCAGCGCCAGCGCCTTCGCGCCATAATCGCCGGGCATGGCCTTTGTCCGCCGCGCGATCGAGGCGACGGGCACCCACTGGTTCAGCGGCAGCGCACGGACGGCCTGCATCTGGCCGGTCGCCTTGTCGAGCAGGAAGGCGGGGGCGACCACGCCAATCCCGGCGTCATGCCTCAGCCGTTCGGTCTCCCCGTCCAGATTGGCGGCATAGGTCTCCAGCCGCGCGAGATAGGCGTCGGCGTCGGCCGGGGTCGCGATGGCGTGGCTGCTATCGAGGAAATCGGGCGTCTCGATGAAGGCCCCGGTGTTCTGCGCGACGGCATAGGGCGCGTTGCGATAGGACCAGTTGCTGTTCATCATCGCCATGTCGCCGAAGGAAAAGGCAAAGCCCTCCGCGGCGAGTTCATGGGCGGCGCGCGTCACCTCGACATTGGTGCGCGTCACATCCCCCAGCGGCGCGAGGTCGACGGCCTTCAGCCGCTCCAGCCGGGCGGCGACATGGCCGGCGATCTGGCGCTGCCCCGCCGGGCTCTTGTCGCCCAGCCGGCTCTTGAGCGCCGCGCGCGCGCCCGTATCGATGCCCAGGCTGCTCGCGCTCTCCGGCGCATCGGCCATGATCTCCTCGGCGATGTCGGCGAGCAGCGCCTCCGCCCGCGCATCGGCGCTTTCGGCCGCGGGGGCGGGCAGGGTGGAAAGGGCAAAGGTGGCGGAGGTTCCGAACAGGAAGGCGCGGCGGCTGGTCTGCATCCCCCGCTTGTAGCGCGGATGCGCAGGCCGGCAAGAGAGGTGCGCGACCGCGCTTGCCGAGGGATGCGCCAATCGCCTTTTACTTCGGCTTTCGGAAGCGGAACAGGAACCGGTCGGTCTTGCCGCGCACCGAAGGATCGAACACCAGCTTGCTGTGATCGTCCGCCGGGTTGGCGAGCAGCGGGCTTTCCGCCTCCAGCATGAATCCGGCTGCTGCGAAGTCGGCTTTCACCGTCGCGGGGTCGATGCGGTGGACCTTGTCGACGATCGCGCGGGTGTCACCCGGCGCGCCCACATGGTCGATAATGCCGACCACGCCGCCGGGCTTGGTCGCGGCATAGAGCGCCTTCACGAACGCCGCCGGGTCGGTGCGCGGGATGCCGAACTTCTCCGACTGCCAGTAGAGGTCGTGATAGGAGAGGTTGATGATCGTCAGGTCGAAACTGCCGGCGGGTGCGGTGAACGCCTCGAACGGATAGCGAACCCAGTTCACCTCCGGCCGCCGCGCGACCAGCGCCTGCCATTTCTTCTGCTCTTCGGGCTGGGTGTAGAACTGGTTGGGCTCGAACGCCGTCACCTTGCCCTTGGGACCCACGGCGTCGGCCATGATCTCCGCCCAATAGCCCGACCCCGTCATGACGTCCGCCGCCTTCATCCCCGGCATCAGGCCAAGGAAGGCGAGCGTTTCCGCCGGCTTGCGGCTCTCGTCCAGCGCGCGGGCCTCCGCCGGCCGCTTGGCATCGGCGAGCGCCGCGGCATAGTCGGGCGCTGGTGGTTTCGACGTCTGCGCCAGCGCCGTGCTACCCAATGTTGCGGCGATCATCGCCACCCATATCCTGCCGCCCATTTCGCTTTCCCTTGCCGTTACGGATGCGGGACGATGCGCCGGATGATGCATCGGCTCAACCCGCCTTTCCCGCCGCCGGTCGATGGCTGTAATGCCTTCGTCGAAGGGCTGGGCGATGGTCCCGCCGGATGCTAGGAGCATGGCGACGCATCGAACGCATCAGCCCAGCCGGCAGGAGGAAAATATATGCGGACTGTGATCGTGCTGGCGGCGGCGCTGACTCTGGCCGCCTGCGATGGCGGCAGCGATCAGGCCGCGATGCCCCGCAACCAGGCCGCGCCCGACACGGGCGCCGCCGCGGAAGTGGCGCGCCTCGATCCCGCCATCCGCGACGAGGTGTTTGCCAAGGCGATCCGCGATTCCGGCGCGGCCTGCCCCACCGTCACGCAATCGCAGCGCGCCGAGATACGCACCGGGGTCAGGGGCTGGAAGGCGCAATGCGACAATGGCAGCGCCCACCTGATCGAGATCACCCCCGACGGCACTGCCAAGGTCAGCAGCCGGACCTATTGAGCGGGAATCCGAAAGCCCTTTCAGGCGGCGCGGGTGACGATCCGCGCCAGTTCGTCGCCATGGGCACGGCGCTCCTCCTCCAGATCAAAGTCGATCTGGAGGCCAAGGAAAAAGCCCTCGCTGATTCCGAAATAGCGGGCGAGGCGCAGGTCGATATTGGCATCGACAGGAGCCTGCTCCGCCAGAATGGCCTCGATCCGCTCAGAGGCGATGCCCGCGCCTTCGACCACTTCCTCTACGGGAATCTCGCCGCCGATCAGGAAATCCTCGCGCAGGATCGAACCCGGATGGACATTATCCAGCCGGTCGTCATCCCTAGTGATAGTCCTCGATCCGGACATTCTCCGCGCCTCCGTCGGACCAGTTGAAGGTGATGCGCCACTGGTCGTTGATGCGCAAACTATATCGTGAAGGCGTAAAGCCTTTCAACTGCTCGAACCGATTTCCGCCCGGAATGCGCAGGTCGTAAAGATTGATCGTCCGGTTGATCTGCCGGAGCTTTCGCCGCGCCGTCTGCTGGATCTCTTGTGGCAGGCGGCGGCTGCGCTCGCCGCGCCAGATTTTCTCGGTTTCCGGGTCGGCGAAGGAACGGATCACTTTTGCGCGTCCTTACGCAGTGCCCATTTTCCTCCTCCGATCCCATCAACGGTTTGAAACCAGTCTCTCTCGCCCGTAAATGCGCTCGCATCAGAACTGTTATATTCGAGCTCTCTTCGGATGATGGCATGGGTGTTTACTGGTAAGCTCCTGCCTGCCGATAGGCGAATTTTACGCACTTGATCATAGATATCGCGTAGATATCCAGCGCCTCCAAGCTCCAGCAGAGCCGAGCGAACATCATCCCTCCAGAGGATTTTATGTTCCGATTTTGGTATGGTGACTTTGGGTTTTACGGCGGACGCGCTTAGGCTTGCTTCATGTACGCCAAGAAGGCGTTGCAAGATCTGGTTTTCACTCTCTTCGCCTTCGATCCGGTTAGCCCAAATCTTAGCAAAAACGTTAGTGCTTATCTCAATCGTGCGCATCAAACCGCCTCTGTTCCGATATCCACATATCAGAACAGATCAGATCTTTCTACAAAAAGTTCTAGAACTTTACTGCCCGAACTTCCGCTGCACCTTCCCGTACCGCATCTTCCGCGTCCCCGGCTTGCCCTCGCTCGCGCGACCCTTGGGCGCCGCGACCTGCTGCTCCGCCGGCAGGCCCAGTTCTTCCGCTTCCAGCTTGCGGATTTCATCCCTGATCCGGCCAGCCTCCTCGAACTCAAGGTCTGCCGCCGCCGCGCGCATCTTCTTCTCGAGATCCTCGATATAGGCGCGCAGGTTATGGCCCACGAGATGCGGCCGGTCCTCCAGCCCGGTATCGACCGTCACCTGATCCTTCGACGCCACATGGGCGATAATGTCGCCGATATTGCGCTTGATCGTGGTCGGCGTGATGCCGTGCTCTTCATTATAGGCCTGCTGCTTCTCGCGCCGGCGTGACGTCTCGTTCAGCGCCCGCTCCATGCTGCCGGTGATGCGGTCGGCATAAAGGATGACGCGGCCCTCCACATTGCGCGCGGCGCGACCGATGGTCTGGATCAGCGAGGTTTCGGAACGCAGGAAGCCCTCCTTGTCCGCGTCCAGAATCGCGACCAAGCCGCATTCGGGAATGTCCAGTCCCTCGCGCAGCAGGTTGATGCCGACCAGCACGTCATAGACACCGAGCCGCAGGTCGCGGATCAGCTCGATGCGCTCCAACGTTTCGACATCGCTGTGCATATAGCGGACCTTGATCCCCGCCTCGTGCATGAACTCGGTCAGGTCCTCGGCCATTCGCTTGGTGAGCGTGGTCACCAGCGTGCGATAGCCCTTCTTGGCCGTCTCCTTCGCCTCGTGGATCAGGTCGTCCACCTGGTCCTCAACCGGCTTGATCTCGACCGGGGGGTCGATCAGTCCGGTGGGACGGATCACCTGCTCGCTGAACACGCCGCCGGTCTGCTCCATTTCCCAGGGGCCGGGCGTCGCCGATACACTGACCGTCTGCGGCCGCATCGCGTCCCATTCGTTGAAGCGCAGCGGGCGGTTGTCGATGCAGCTCGGCAGGCGGAATCCATATTCGGCCAGCGTGATCTTGCGCCGATGGTCGCCGCGCGCCATCGCGCCGATCTGCGGCACGGTCTGGTGGCTTTCGTCGACGAACAGCACGGCGTTCTCGGGCAGATATTCGAACAAAGTCGGCGGCGGTTCGCCGGGCAGGCGGCCGGTCAGGAAGCGGGAATAATTCTCGATCCCTGCGCAACTGCCCGTCGCCGCGATCATCTCCAGGTCGAAATTGGTGCGCTGCTCCAGCCGCTGCGCTTCCAACAGCTTGCCCTCATCGACCAGCTCCTTCAGCCGCTCGGTGAGTTCGTGGCGAATCGCCTCCATCGCCTGCTTGAGCGTCGGGCCGGGGGTGACGTGGTGGCTGTTGGGGAAGACCTTCACATAATCGAGGCTCGCGATCTTCTTGCCGGTCAGGGGATCGAATTCGACGATCTCCTCGATCTCGTTGCCGAAGAAGCTGATGCGCCAGGCGGTGTCCTCATAGTGTGAGGGGAAGATCTCCAGATTGTCGCCCTTCACGCGGAAATTGCCGCGCGCGAAGGCCGCGTCGTTGCGCTTGTACTGGAGCGCGACCAGCTTGCGGATGATCTCCCGCTGGTCCTCGATCCCGCCCTTCTTCATCGCGAAGGTCATGGCCGAATAGGTCTCGACCGATCCGATGCCATAGAGGCAGGAGACCGACGCGACGATCAGCACGTCGTCCCGCTCCAGCAGTGCGCGCGTGGCGGAATGGCGCATCCGGTCGATCGCCTCGTTCACGCTCGACTCCTTCTCGATATAGGTGTCGGAGCGCGGGACGTAGGCTTCGGGTTGGTAATAGTCGTAATAGCTGACGAAATATTCGACGGCATTCTCCGGAAAGAAGCTCTTGAACTCGCCATAGAGCTGCGCGGCGAGGATCTTGTTGGGGGCGAGCACCAGCGCGGGACGCTGCAGCGCCTCGACCACCTTCGCCATGGTGAAGGTCTTTCCCGATCCGGTGACCCCCAGCAGCACCTGGTCCTTCTCGCCCGCGCGGGCTGCCGCCACCAGCTCGGCGATCGCGGTCGGCTGGTCGCCGGACGGCTCATAGTCGCTGACCAGCTTGAATGCCCGCCCGCCCTCGCTCTTTTCGGGGCGCGCCGGACGATGCGGAACGAAGCTCTGCCCGGTTTCCGGTTCGGACAGGTCGGTGCGAATCTGGATGGCCATGGGACGAATATGGGGGCTATGAGCCGCGACGCAATCCGCGGCGCTGCATCAAGGCTTCAGCTCGAACGCGCTATAGAGCGGCGGCGGGTAAACCACCGGCTATTTGGAGACTAACCTCGAATTTCCGTTCTCGATGCTGTACTCCATCACGCGCCATTGGAGGTTCGGCCCTCCCGGTTCGAAATACTATGCCTCCCGGGGCAGGTCGGACAGGGCTTGGCTGCGATCGAAATTGCGGACGACATCGCCTTCGTGCTTATAGAGGTTAGGCTCATCCAAGGGTCGCCGATCTCGACATGCAGAAATGCCATCGGGACCGCCGCCGACCACCCACCCGTTCGTGCCGGATGTCGTTCATCAGTGGCCCAAGCGATGGAGTTTATCTTCTGGTTTCTCTGCATCTGCTCCCGTGCAGGGCTGCTTAACGGAGAAGTGAGAACGGATAAGGAACGATCCAATGTTGTCTTCTCGTTGAATCGTCGCCGCCTCCTGATATGGTCTTGCGAATACTGGAGCGAACCGAGGAAGGAACAGTCATGCGCCGGACGATCCCGATGCTTGCCGGCCTGCTGGCCATGCTGTCGGCATGTGGCGAGAAGGCGGGCGAGGAGGCTGGCCGGATCGCGGCGACCGATGGCATGACCAAGGAGGAGGTCAGGGCCGAAGTCAACAAGGTCCAGCTCAAGCCCGGCGAATGGGAAGGCAGCTTTGCGGTCGATGACATCGACCTGTCGAATATGCCCGGCGCGCCGGCGCAGATGGAGGACCAGATGAAGCGGATGATGAGCCGCACCGCGCTTCGCTACTGCGTGACGCCGGAAGAGGCTGCCAATCCGGGCGCGCGGATGTTCTCTGGCCAGGAGAGCAAGGACTGCACCTACAGCGGGTTCGAGGCGCGCGGCGGATCGGTGAAGGGGCAGGTGTCCTGCAAGACGGAGGGCGGCACGATGAATGCCGTCATGAACGGCAACTACGCGCCCGAAAGCTACGAGATGCAGATGGACATGAAGATGGTGGGCAGCCCGCAGGGATCAACCATGGCGATGAAGGCGCGCTCGACGGGGAGGTGGGTTGGGGCGGAGTGTTCGTAAACGCTAGGGCGTTCACGCCGTTTCCCGCCACGCATCCATCGCGCGATCATATCTCCTCTTCGCGTCGTCCCGTCGCCGCTCCAGCCGCTGGATCTCGGCCGCGTGACGCTTGTCCATCGCTTGTCGTTCGCGCCGAAGGGCGGCTTCCCTGGCCGCCAGTTCGCTCCGCTTCTTCTCCTGCGCCTTTCTGGCTTGTGTGAGCGTCTCCTCCGCTGCTTCGAGAGCCGACCGGTCGGGCCGAGGGGTCGGCTTGGCCTTTCCAACTCTGCCGGCCTTATCCCTGCTTACTGGCTTGGTCTTGGGAAGGGCCGCGAGATGTTCGGCCATGGTGCCGCGCGGCCGCTTGATCACTTTGCCTGGATGTGCAAGCGGCTCCGCGGCGAGCGTCTCATCGAGAACTACCTCCGCCACGCCGCGCGCGAACAGATCGATGTCCGCGCCCCAAACCTCCAGCGCAGCCTTCTGGCTCGGCGCCGCGACATAGGCGTCGTGGAAGCCGATCGCTGTGCGGAAGACCTTGAGCGTGCGCGCCATGACGCCTGAACGCCTGACGCGGGGACGGGCTCCCTACTGGACTCGTCCTCGCAAACTCCTATAGCCGGCCGCAAAACACAGCCGAATGGGACAAGGGTAGATGACCGTCATCAAGACCGCCGACCTGATCGAGAGCGTCGCCGATGCGCTCCAATTCATCAGCTATTATCACCCGATGGATTATATCCGCGCGCTGGGCAAAGCCTATGAAGCGGAGGCCAATCCGGCGGCCAAGGACGCCATCGCCCAGATCCTGACCAACAGCCGTATGTGCGCGGAGGGGCATCGCCCGATCTGCCAGGACACCGGCATCGTCAACGTCTTCATCAAATGGGGCATGGACTGCCGCCTGGACGACAATAGCCGTTCCATGCAGGATGTCGTCGATGAAGGCGTGCGCCGCGCCTATCTCAACCCGGAAAACCGCCTGCGCGCCTCCATCCTGCGCGATCCCGCCTTCAGCCGCCAGAACACCAAGGACAACACGCCCTGCGTGCTGAACGTCGAAATGGTGCCGGGGAACAAGGTTACCGTCGACGTCGCGGCCAAGGGCGGCGGCAGCGAGAACAAGACCAAGTTCAAGATGATGAACCCGAGCGATTCGATCGTCGATTGGGTGCTGGAAATGGTACCGCAGATGGGCGCGGGCTGGTGCCCGCCGGGCATGCTGGGCATCGGCATCGGCGGCACCGCGGAAAAGGCCGTCGCACTGGCCAAGGAAAGCCTGATGGACCCGATCGACATGGGCGAGCTGAAGGCGCGCGGGCCGCAGAACAAGATCGAGGAACTGCGGATCGAGATTTTCGACAAGGTCAATGCGCTCGGTATCGGGGCGCAGGGGCTGGGCGGCCTCGCCACAGTGCTCGACGTCAAGATCCACGACTATCCCTGCCATGCGGCGGGGAAGCCGGTGGCGATGATCCCCAATTGCGCCGCGACCCGCCACGCCCATTTCACGCTGGATGGGTCGGGCCCCGCGTATCTGGAAGCGCCCAAGCTCTCCGAATGGCCGCAGGTGGACTGGAAGCCGAGCAAGGAAGCGATCCGCGTCGACCTGGACACGCTGACGCCGGAGATCGTGCAGAGCTGGAAGCATGGCGACCGGCTGCTGCTCAACGGCCGGATGCTGACCGGGCGCGACGCCGCGCACAAGCGCATCCAGGACATGCTGGCGAAGGGCGAGAGCCTGCCGGTCGATTTCAAGGGCCGCGTCATCTATTATGTCGGCCCGGTCGATCCGGTACGCGACGAGGTGGTCGGCCCCGCAGGTCCCACCACGGCGACGCGCATGGACAAGTTCATGGATATGATGCTGGAACAGGGCCTCGCCGCCTGCGTCGGCAAGGCGGAGCGGGGCCCGGGCGCAACGGACAGCATCGCGAAGCACAAGAGCGCCTATCTGATGGCGGTCGGCGGCGCGGCCTATCTGGTTGCGCGCGCGATCAAGGAGGCGAAGGTCGTGGGCTTCGCGGACCTTGGCATGGAAGCCATTTACGAATTCACGGTGGAGGACATGCCCGTCACCGTCGCGGTCGACAGCGAAGGCCAGAACGTCCACCGCCTCGCCCCGCTGGTGTGGCAGGAGAAGATCAAGCGGGAAAAGCTGCTCGAAGGAGCCTGACGGCTTCCGCATCCTCCCCGTCTTGCGATGGGGAGGAACAGCCAAGGTGGCTGGCACAGCTGATACACCCCTGATATCCTAAACTCCATGACAGGGGGAATCGAAGCGGCGGGTGACGCGGTCACCGGGGCGATGCTGGCGCGGGCGGTGGAGCCGGCGCATGGCGAGGCGCAGGAGGCGGGTCATGGCGCCTGCCTGAACTGCGGCGCGCCGGTCACCGGCAATTATTGCGCGCAATGCGGGCAGGCGGCGCATCTGCATCGCAGCTTCATGGCGATCGGGCACGACCTCGCCCATGGCGTGCTGCATTTCGAAGGAAAGATCTGGAATACCCTGCCGGAACTCGCCTTCCGCCCCGGCAAGCTGACGCGCCGCTATATCCATGGTGAGCGCGCCAAGTTCGTCTCGCCCTTCGCCCTGTTCCTGTTCAGCGCCTTCCTCATGTACGCGATCTTCTCGCTCACCAGCCACCATGCGCCCGAAGGCACCGTCCAGGGCGTCAAGATGAACGGCGAGGCGAAGGCGGAGCTGGCGAAGGAGATCGCGAAGGCCGATTCCCGTATCCGCAAGCTGGAGCGGGAACTGGGCGCTGGCGGGCTGTCGGCATCGCGGCGCGAAAGGCTGCAGGAAAGGCTGGCCGACGCTCGCGAGGAACGACAGGGCCTGACCCTTGCTAGCGGTCTCACCGATGCGCTGGTGGGGGAAGGGGTGAACGGCGGGGTTGCCGGGGCAGTGGGCAAGGCGGTCAGCGCAGCGGCTAAGGATCCGGAATTCGCCTATTACAAGCTGAAGGCGAATGCCTATAAATTCTCCTGGACGCTGATCCTGATCTCGCTGCCTTTCCTGTGGCTGCTCTTTCCTTTCAGCCGCCGGTTCAAGATGTACGATCATGCGATCTACATCACTTATTCCATCGCGTTTATGTCGCTGCTTTTCTCGCTCTCCATGGTGCTGAGCGTCATGCATGTGGCGACCGGTCTCGTCACCTTCGTGCTGCTGCTGTTCGCGGCCTGGCACATGTATCGCCAGTTCAAGGACGCCTATTCGCTTGGCCGCGCAAGCACGCTGCTGCGCCTGCCCTTCCTCTACCTGTTCGCGTGCATCGCGCTGACGCTGTTCTTCACCTTCCTGGTGATGATGGGCTGAGGATCAGGTGGGAGGGTGGGGGAACGGCGGAAATGCAAGGGAAACGGACCGGTAACTTCCGCCATTCCCGGTAGGTGAAGTGGGCCCCGCGTGCCGCGCCGGACCGGGGGTGAGCGGTCTTCCTGTCGGGAGCGAGATCCTCTGCCACGTCTCAATCTTCCTCGCGGTGCAAGAAGCCATGGCCGCCACAGGTACTCGCGACCGCGCAAATCCGCCTTTCGCCGGGTTCATCCCGCCGCGCTGCTAACCCTTCCTTTACCATCCTGGGCTAGCCATGCGGGCGTGGGATACGAGCCGAAATCAGAGAATGTCGCGCGCGCGGTGATGCAGGTTGCCCGACTGTCGGGTGACCTCGGCATCCGTACGCTCGACCTGCAGGCAGACATCAGCGAACTGGCCGATCGTGTGACGCGGCAGGCGCAGACGATCGAGGCCATCAGTGGGGCCGCGGCGCAGCTTTCACAGGACGGCGAAAATGTCTCGCTCGCGGGCCAGGATGCGCGGGAGAAGGCCATCGCTGCACGCGGCATCATCGAGGATTCCGGCCGCCAGATCTCCACCGCGAACCAGAATTTCGTCGAACTGATCGCCAAGGTCAGCGGCATCCACGAGCAGCTCGGCAGCTTCGGAGAGGCGCTCAAGACCGTCGCCCATGTCACCAGCGTCATCAGCGGCATTGCCAGCCAGACCAATCTGCTGGCGCTCAACGCCACGATCGAAGCGGCACGCGCCGGGGATGCCGGCCGCGGCTTTGCCGTCGTCGCTTCCGAAGTGAAGAAGCTGGCGCAGGAAACGGCCGCCGCCACCCAGACGATCGAGCGCTCCATCGCTGCCCTGACGGGTGAGGCTGGCAAGATGCTGGAAGGCATCACCCACGGCGCCGAAACGGCGCGCACCGCTATGTCCGACACGCGTAACATAGAGGCGCTGGTGGAACGGCTCGGGGCGCTGATGCACGACCTTTCCGCCAACAGCGAGGGGGTGGCGCTCCGCATCGCATCCATGGTCGATTCCGCAGGGGAGATTCGCGGCGGCCTTGCCGCGCTCGCCAGCACCTCAACGGACAATGCCAGTGGCCTGCAGCGCCTGTCGGGGCGCGTATCGACCGCGAGCGACGATACCAACCAGCTGCTGCAATATCTGGCCGAAAGTGGCGTCGAAATTCCCGACTCGCCCTATATCCGTTTCTGCCTGGAAGCGGCCCGCGCCGTCGAGCAGGCGGTCGAGCGCGCGATAGCCGACGGCCGGTTGAGTGAGGCCGAAGTGTTCAGCGAACATTATGCGCAGATCGCCGGCACCAACCCGCCGCTTTACAGCCACCCGGTCCAGCCCGTCCTGGTTCCGGCCGCGCGGGAGCAGCAGGAACGCGCCCGTGCCTTCGGGGGCCTTTTCGGCATGACCTTCACCGACCGCAACAGCTTCGGAGCGGTGGCGATGCCAGAGCGCGCCTTGCCGCAGCGGCGGGGCGATGAGAAATGGAACCTCGAATTTGCCCGCCAGGGCATGATCTTCGATTTCCCCGACACGCGCGAGCAGTGCCGCATCACCCAGCCTTTCTGCATCAAGGCCTATCGCCGCCTGACAGCCGAGGGAGAGGTCATCCTGCTGAAGCAGGTGATCGCCTCCATCCATATCAACGGGCGACACTGGGGCATTTTGCAGATGGCCTATCAGGACCAGAATTGACTGCCACCTGATCCGTCGCCCTTGCCCCCCTCCCGTGGCGCGCTATGTCGCTTGGCGAAACCGGATCGGGAGCAGGCATGGGGCGTATCATCGGTACTATCGGGAAGGGACTGGGCGTCGCGCTCCTGTTTCTCGTCGTCGCGCTCTGTCTTGCGATCACCATCATCCCCCCTTTTCTCGATCGCATCTATTATCGGGGGCCAGCCAGCGGCCATTATGACGGGGCGCATTTCTTCAACCCGGATGGCGAGTTCCGCATAGAAGCGCCGCCGGGCACCAGCCGCCAGGGCTTTATCGCGCGCTGGCTGCTGCGGCAGGACGACAGGCCTGAATGGCCCGATGCGATCGCAGTGAAGCCGGCGCGCCCGGCGCCCTTCGCCGCACCCCGCGGGATGAGCGCGACCTGGGTGGGCCATGCGACCGTGCTGGTGCAGGCGGCGGGGCTCAACATTCTCACCGACCCAATCTGGTCCGACTATGCCAGCCCCTTTCCACCGCTCGGTCCGCGGCGCGTGGCGCAGCCAGGCATCCGCTTCGAGGACCTGCCGAAGGTCGACCTGGTCGTCATCAGCCACAATCATTATGACCATCTCGACATTCCGACGCTGAAGCGGCTCTGGGACCGGGATCGGCCGAAGATCGTCACCAGCCTGGGCAACGACACGATCCTGAAGGCTGCCGGTATCCCGGCCACCGCGCTGGACTGGGGCCGGTCCGTCAGCGGTGCGCAGCTCAATGGCCTGCCGGACCAGAGCGTGGTTCAGTGCGGCAATTACGAGCATTGCCCCGACTATCGCGTCCATGTGACGCGCAACCATCATTGGGGCAGCCGCTGGATGACCGACCGCAACCGTGCGCTCTGGTCCAGCTTCGTGATCGAAACGCGCGCAGGCAACATCTTCTTCGCCGGCGACACCGGGGCAGGGGACATGGCGTGGCCCGCGGAGGCCACGCGCTTCGGCCCGATCCGCCTCGCCCTCATCCCAATCGGCGCCTTCCGCTTCTGGAAGGGGCAGATGAAATCGGATTCGCATATCGGTCCGGAACAGGCGGTGCAGATCTTCGGGAAGCTCGACGCCTCGACCGCGATCCCGATCCACTGGGGAACCTTCCGGCTTTCCTATGAAAAGTGGGACACGCCGCCGCGCATGCTGGAGCTGTTCCTGCGCTGCGAGGGCATCGCCCGTGCCCGCTTCGCGCCGCTGAGGATCGGGCAGTCGATCCAGGTTCCCGCCTGGTCGCCGGTTCCCCGCGAGGGGAAGCGCTGTGATAGAAGGGCCATCGCCGCCCTGGAATAGCGCTTCGTCTTGTTCGTCAGACCGGCGTGCTGGTGGCCAGCATCGCGCGCCAGTTGTCGATGGTGACGGTGGCAAGATGCTCCGCCTGCATCTCGGCGGTCAGCCCCTCGATCATCTGCCGCCCCTCGATCCACAGTTCGATCACGCCGAACTGTCCGCCGCGCTTGGGATATTTGGCCGGCCAGCCCTCCCGCAGCGCGATCGCCATCACCGCTTCCCGGCCAAGCACCGTGGCGATGGCGGCGTGGGTGGCGGTAAGGCCGCTTGCCCGCTACCCACGCTCTAGGCATCCGCATCACCGTCCGCCTCCGCGCAGCACGGTGGCGCTTCCCGAAAGCGAGGCGGACCGGATCGCGCCGCTTGCCACGCTGGTGCGATCCACCCGCAGGGGCGAGTGATCCGTCTTGCCGGCAACCAGCGCCGCGTCGTCGCTTATGAGGCGGCTACCGCCGACGCCGTGTGCGACCTGCTGCCGGAGGACCGGCGCCTCGCGACCGCCATGCTCCAGTTGCTACATACGCCCCCCCTGGCTGGAAATGCGCGACCATTGGGGCCTCGATGGCGCACAGATCGCACGCGCCTGCGGCTGGGCGATGCGCACCTTGCTCGCCGATCTCAAGGCACGGCAGGGCCGCCCACTGGACGTGGACGCGCCGGCGTAATCCTGACCGGCCGGCGCGTGCCTGGAGCGGCTCTGTTTCTGTCAGGCCGGACAATCCCCCAGCCGCTTGCCGGTCACGTCATGCGTGGTGCGCAGCACCGGTTGCCCGCCGTCCGTCTTAGTCATCGTCGTCCCGGCGGTCAGCGTATCGGCGGTGTAGTTGCCTTCAACCGTGATCTCCGACGTTCCGCTTCCCGCCTTGCAACTGAGCGTCGCAATCAGCCGGCCCTTGCGCAGCATCTTGTCCTTGTAGGTGCATTCCGTCCCTTCGCTGCCCGCCAGCGCGTTGGCGTCGGGCACGCCGGCCGCATCCACCGCGATGCAGACCTTGTCGTCGCTGACCTGCTTCAGCGCCTCCTGATATTCGGCCGGCGTCACCGTCGGCGTGTTGTAGCCCGTGGTCTTGCGGATCAGCTGCCACTGGCCCGCCTGCATCACTATGGGAGCCTCTTCCTGCGGTGCGGGTGCCGGCTCCGAGCCGCAGCCGCCGAGCGCGGCCAGTGTCGCGAGCGGCACTGCCGCCACCATGATTCGCTTCATCATCCTCTACCCCTGTTCTCTGTCGGAACCGGGGGGAGGGTCTACCTCTGTGCGGCGGGACGCAAGAGGGAAAATCGTTCAGCCCTTGCGTCGTGTCGGCGCATGGAAATTGGGAGGCTTGCCGGCGATCCAGGCGACGAATCGCGCGATGTCGGGATGGGCGCGCAATCGATCCGGCTCGGTATAGAGCCGCGCCAGCTCCGCGTTGCCGATCGTCGCGTGGATGGTGCGATGGCAGATCGGATGGACCGGCACCGTCTCCTTGCCGCCCCGGCTTTTGGGCAACGGATGGTGCCATTCGATCCGCCCCCCCAGCGATCGCCCGCACAGCCAGCAGGCCTCCGTCCCGCTCACTCTCGGGCAAAGGGGAAGAGGTGCCACCAGGGCTCCTTCTCCGCCAGCACCCGGGCGACGCTGGGCCTGGCTTCCAGCCGCGCCAGATAGGTGCCGAGTGCGGGATGCGAATCGCGCAGGGGCACGATGCGGTCGGCGTAGAACAGAGCGGGCAGGGCGGCGCAGTCGGCGAGAGAGAAGCTGCCGCCCGCCGCCCATTCGCGTTCGGCGATCCGTGCGTCGAGCAGGGCATAGCTCTTCGCCAGCAATTCCTGCGCCTGCACCGCACCCAAGGGATCGCGCTGGTCCTCGGGCCGCAACCGATCGGTGACCAGCGTCTGCATCGGCGTCATCACATAATTGTCGAACAGTCGGTCCATCAGCCGCACCTCCAGCGCCGCGTCGGGATCGGCGGGGATGGGACGGAAGGTGCCTGGCTCGTGCCGTGCGAGATATTCGATGATGATGCTCGCTTCCGCTACCGTCGTGTCGCGCACCGGATCGCGCAGCACCGGGAAACGCCCGATCGACCATAGCGCCTGCCATTCCTCCGCCGCCCCAGCAGCGTCCAGGCGCTTCGGTGTGAAGGGGGTGCCGTTCTCGTAGAACGCGATCAGCACCTTCCAGCAATAGGAGGAAAGGGGATGGTGATAGAGAATCATCCGGGCATCCTTTCGCATGGTCCTTCTAACGCCCGGCGCGGGAAAATTGCGCTGGCGCTCGTGCGACACGGCCGCGTTACGGTCTACCCCGCCCCGCGCGAAAAATGTGACGATCGCGCGACGCACGCATTTGCTTGGCAAGCCAAATTTATTTTCCGGCGCACATTCTCCCTCTTGTCTTTTCCGTGGGCCTTGTAAGTCCGCGCGTCGCTGCGATGCGGTGTGTTTTTCCGTCGACGAAATGAATCATATCGTCGGCGAACCGAGTCCCTAAACTGTCATTTACCCCCTTGAACCGTGCATCGGCTATGGCACTATCCCTTGTATAGGGGTAACAGGGACGACCCAACAGATTGTGATCGCGGCGCCGAAGTCAATTTCGGCCACGGGCTTTTTTGCCCTTGTGATCCGGTCGGTTGAACCCATTTCCTGTGCCCCTCGGGTACGGTTCATGCTATGGCACAAGGCTTCCCTTGGGCCTGTTTGACCGACTCGAACGAAACAGGAACAATAACCGGGGGATCACATGGATTTCCGCGACAGTGCACAGGCAGGTAGAGACGACGTGGCGACGATGACGGACGAACTGGAGCCCAAGGTGGAGGCGAAGAAGCCCGCCGCGCCGGCGGCAGCGCCGACTTCCTCCACGACGGTGCAGGCGCGCCGCTTCGACGTGGCGACCGATCCCTCGCGCGATGCGCTGCTGACCGAGTTCGGCAAGGATACGCTGAGGGACCGCTATCTGCTGCCCGGCGAATCCTACCAGGATCTGTTCGCGCGCGTCGCCGCGGCCTATGCCGACGATGCGGATCATGCCCAGCGCGTCTATGACTATATCTCGCGCCTCTGGTTCATGCCGGCGACGCCCGTGCTGTCGAACGGCGGCACCGGTCGCGGCCTGCCGATCAGCTGCTACCTCAATTCGGTGGACGACAGCCTGGAAGGCATCGTCAACACCTGGAACGAGAATGTCTGGCTCGCCTCGCGCGGCGGCGGCATCGGCACCTATTGGGGCAGCGTGCGCGGCATCGGCGAGCCGGTCGGCCTCAACGGCAAGACGAGCGGCATCATCCCCTTCGTCCGCGTGATGGACTCGCTGACGCTCGCGATCAGCCAGGGTTCGCTGCGTCGCGGCTCGGCCGCCTGCTATCTCGACATCTCCCACCCGGAGATCGAGGAGTTCCTGGAGATCCGCAAGCCGTCGGGCGACTTCAACCGCAAGGCGCTGAACCTGCACCATGGCGTGCTGCTGACCGACGAGTTCATGGCGGCGGTGCGCGACGGCGCCGAGTTCGCGCTCCGCTCGCCCAAGGACGGCTCGGTGCGCGGCAAGGTCGATGCGCGCAACCTGTTCCAGAAGCTGGTGGAAACCCGCCTCGCCACCGGCGAGCCGTACATCATCTTCGCCGACACGGTGAACCGGATGATGCCCAAGCATCACCGCGACCTGGGGCTCAAGGTCTCCACCTCGAACCTCTGTTCGGAAATCACCCTGCCGACGGGTCGCGACCACCTCGGCGCCGACCGCACCGCCGTGTGCTGCCTCTCCAGCCTCAACCTCGAGACCTGGGACGAGTGGAACAAGGACCCGCAGTTCGTCGAGGACGTCATGCGCTTCCTCGACAATGTGCTGCAGGACTATATCGACCGCGCGCCCGACGAGATGGCGCGCGCCCGGTACAGCGCCTCGCGCGAGCGCTCGGTGGGCCTGGGCGTCATGGGCTTCCACAGCTTCCTCCAGGCGCGCGGCCTCTCCTTCGAGGGCGCGATGGCGAAATCGTGGAACCTGCGCATCTTCAAGCACATCAATGCGAAGGTGAACGAAGCGTCGATGATGCTGGCGCAGGAGCGCGGGCCGTGCCCCGATGCCGCCGACCAGGGCGTGATGGAGCGCTTCTCCTGCAAGATGGCGATCGCGCCGACCGCGTCGATCAGCATCATCTGCGGCGGCACCTCGGCATGCATCGAGCCGATCCCGGCGAACATCTACACCCACAAGACGCTGTCGGGCAGCTTCGCGGTCAAGAATCCCTATCTGGAAAAGCTGCTGCGCGACAAGGCGAAGGACAGCACCAACGTCTGGAACTCGATTCTCGAGCGCGGCGGCTCGGTCCAGCATCTCGACTTCCTGAGCCAGGAAGAGAAGGACGTGTTCAAGACCAGCTTCGAGATCGACCAGCGATGGTTGCTCGAACTGGCGGCGGATCGCACGCCCTATATCGACCAGGCGCAGTCGCTCAATCTCTTCATCCCGGCGGACGTCGAGAAATGGGATCTGATGATGCTCCACTTCCGCGCGTGGGAACTGGGCATCAAGTCGCTCTATTATCTGCGCTCGAAGTCGGTGCAGCGCGCCGGCTTCGCGGGCGGGGTGGAGGCCGACAACACCATCGACGCCCCGAAGTTCGAGCTGGCCGGCGGGAGCACCGACTATGACGAGTGCCTGGCCTGCCAGTGACGGCATGGAGCCGGGCGCGACGGCAATCGCCGCCGCGCCCGCGCGATCATTCCTCTTCCTCGAACATCACCGCCACATCGGCATTGGCGCTCAGGCGCACGGTGCCGTCGTCCTCGACCGCCGCGACCAGGCCCTCGCTGATATAATGATGATGCCCTTCATGCGTGCCGGTGGCGCCCTCGATCTGCGCGCTGCTGTCCTTCTTGGTCAGCTTGATGCGGTTGCCGTCGACATGGTCGACGGTGCCCACATGGACGCCGTCGGCGCCGATGACTTCGGCATGTTCCTTGATGCTGCTGAGGTCGACCATCATTGCTCTCCTGTTAATGGATTGGCGCAGCCAGAACGCGCGGGCGCGGAGATGGTCGCATGACGGCGCACAGATCTCTCCTCGGCAAAACGATGCTACTCCTCATTTTTGTGATCGGAATGAGCGCATGGGTTTACGGGCTGGCGACCGGCGATCCACGGTCCGGACATCTGTTTTGGATTTGCCTATCTGTTCTTCAGATGATTCTGTTGATGCGTGATCTTCGGCTTCCATTGTTATCGACGCCAGTGACGCCAACGACCGATGATTTCGTTCGAAAGCTTCAGCGCCCCGACACTTCCATGAAACTGAGGATGGTCGGCATATTCGTGTTTTCGCTGACGCTTCTCTTCAACATTTACCTATTCGTCTCGGAGTAACCCATGTCCCTTCTCCAAGCCTCCAAGGTCTACAAGCCGTTCGAATATCCCTGGGCCTATGAGTTCTGGAAGCGCCAGCAGCAGCTGCACTGGCTGCCGGAGGAAGTGCCGCTGGGCGAGGATTGCCGCGACTGGGCGCAGAAGCTGTCCGACCATGAGCGCAACCTGCTGACCCAGATCTTCCGCTTCTTCACCCAGGCGGACGTGGAGGTGCAGGACTGCTATCACGAAAAATATGGCCGCGTGTTCAAGCCGACCGAGATCAAGATGATGCTGACCGCGTTCAGCAACATGGAAACGGTCCACATCGCCGCCTATTCGCACCTGCTCGACACCATCGGCATGCCGGAGACCGAATATTCGGCCTTCCTCCAGTATAAGGAGATGAAGGACAAGCACGACTATCTCGCCCAGTTCGGCGTCGACACGGACGAGGACATCGCCAAGACGCTGGCCATGTTCGGCGGCTTCACCGAGGGGCTTCAGCTCTTCGCGTCCTTCGCGATGCTGATGAACTTCCCGCGCTTCAACAAGATGAAGGGCATGGGCCAGATCGTCACCTGGTCCGTCCGCGACGAGACGCTGCATTGCGAGGGCATCATCAAGCTGTTCCACACCTTCGTGAAGGAACGCGACTGCCTGACCGCGTCGGTCAAGGACGACATCATCGACATGTGCCACAAGACGGTGCGGATCGAGGACGCCTTCATCGACCTGGTGTTCGAAATGGGGCCGGTCCCCGGCATGACGCCCAAGGACATCAAGCGCTATGTCCGCTACATCGCCGACTGGCGGCTGGGGCAGCTGGGCCTGAAGCCCATCTACATGATCGACGAGCACCCGCTCCCCTGGCTCGCCCCGCTGCTGAACGGCGTCGAGCACGCCAATTTCTTCGAAACCCGCGCGACCGAATATTCGAAGGGCGCGACGCGCGGCCAGTGGAACGACGTGTGGGACGCCTTCGACCGCCGCCAGAAGATCAAGGGCGGCGCCGCGGCCAATGCGGACGAGGCCGACCCGGACATGTTCAAGGCAGCGGGCATCGCGGCGGAGTAGGGGGATAGTGGGTTCGCTTCATGTCGCCTTTGGGCTCTCAAATGGCTCCATATGATGGAAGATCAGTAGCCAATCTAATATTGGATTTGGGCGACCAGCATAAAGTAATTATAACTCAATTGAAGCTTCTTAAAATACTTTATTATTGCAATGGATGGTATTTAGCTACCCAGGGTTGTCGACTTATAAAACAAGATTTTGAGGCGTGGGACTACGGCCCAGTTATACGGGTGGTACGGAATGCATTTAAGGAATTTGGAAAGAACCCGATTACAACTAGAGCGAAGAAGTTAGATATATACACTGGCAATTATAATACGGTTCCTCAGGTGACTAATAATTTTGACGTAGATTTCATATCTAAGGTTTTCCAAGAATATCGGCATTTTGATGCTTGGAAACTGTCCGATATGACGCACGAAAGAGGGTCGCCTTGGGATCGCATTTGGAACTCTGAAATACCTCTCGGAAGGTTGGCGCTGAGATTAAGTGAAGATGACATTCGTGCTCATTTTGCGAACTTACCTGAGAAGTTTGTGGTGAACTGAGGAGGTTAAATTGTCGTCGATACGTAGTATAGACATAGTTGATATTGCTCGATCTCTTGGAGATGCACCGTTCCAAGCGACGCCTTCTTCAGTGGCTGATTGGTTGCTTTCAGAATATGGCGGCCGTAAGGGAGGAGGGTTTAATTATGATCCAGCCATCAATACAATTTGTGATGCATTTAGGGGCAAGCACTCTTTAGAGTCTGCGGTTCGTCATTGTCAAACGCACGGTAATCCTAAAGGTCGGAAGCAGAATGTAGAAGCTATCCGCACGTTGATGCCATATATATTAGAGAATACTTCCCTTTGCTATCGGATTGGCCTAACGGCGATAGCTATTGGTCGTTACGATGGTAAAACTGTTTATGCAAAAATTAAGGCGCCCCTGTTGCGAGTGAGGGGAGGAAAAGCCTTCATAGTTATGCCGGGATTGCGCTTGAGCTATATTCCGAGCGAAATTGCCATCGATTTTGCTTGCTCCGTGGCCCTGTCTATCTTTGCGCAAGATGATCACGAAGGTGCAGATTTCGAATACCTATATGCGGGGCCTGCACTCGGCTCGGCGCGCGATTTTCGCGCTATACACGGTAGAGATCGGTTTCGATTTACTGGAGATGCAATAGACCGTTTGTTGGACATCTATGTAAAGGGTGTGGCATTGGCGGAAGCTAGAGGGGCGGACACAAAGTCACCGATTCTCAACGGCTATCGGATTATTGATCCTCAGGCTCCGAGATTTTTCTAGGCCAATTAGGAATGCGGTTCCAACTGATGTTGCGGCATCACGTGTTACTTTTTAACTACCACCACCCTATATTCCGCCCCATGTTCGGCGTCCGCCTGTCCTCGCTTTTCACCAGCCGCTGGCTTGCGCTGCTCTGGGCGATGCTGGTGATCCTGACGGCGATCCAGTTCGTGGGAACCGGCGACAGGGACGACAGCGGCGCGGACGATGCGCAGCGCGCCGCCGCAAGCAGCCCCGCCGATCAGAAGGCCGCGATCAACAGCGTCTTCTGACGGAGCGTCCGGTCTCGCCTGCTTCCTGCCTCGTTGGTGCCCCTCCCCATCGACACCCGTCTCCTGGCCCCGCGATGAGCGTCGAAAGGCTGACGACCCCATGAACCGATTGTTTTGTTCCGTTCATGCAACGGACATGCAAATCGGTCGTTTTGCCTCCATCGGAAGGACAACCAAGGAAACTGAGGATGAAGTTCAGCCTGAAAGCCGCAATCGCGGCCCTTTCGCTCGGTGCCATGGCGCTCGGTTCGGCGCCCGCCGCCGCCGATCCGCCCCCCTGGGCAGGCCATGGCAAGCACGGCAATCCCGGCCACGGCCGCGGCGACTGGAAGCATGGCGGCAAGCATGACCGCTACGGTCGCCCCGGCCGCGTGGTGTACAACTATGACTGGAACCGGCCGGACCCGCGCTACGGCCGTTACTATCGCCCCGACCGCTATTATCGCGGTGGCTATGCGCCGATTCGCGTGACCCGTTCGACCCGCATCTATCGCGGCTATGACGATCGCTATTATTGCCGCCGTTCGGACGGCACGACCGGCCTGATCGTCGGCGCGGCGTTGGGCGGGCTGCTCGGCAGCCAGCTCGATCGGGGCCGTTCCAACATCGCGGGCATCCTGATCGGCGGCGGCGCAGGCGCATTGCTCGGCCGGGAGATCGACCGCGGCAGCCTCAACTGCCGCTAGGATCGATCGGCTTCGGGCCGATCAGCACCAGGGATGGCGACTGCCGTCCCAGTCACGGGCCAGTCCTTCGGCGACCAGCATGCCGCCGATCGACTGGCCCCCGCGCGTGACCACGCGCAATGTCCGGCCATAGCGATCCGTTTCCCGGTCGATGCTCTCCAGCGAGAAGGGACCGGCGTTGAGCAGCACATGCAGTCGCTCGGTCGCCCGGGCGCCGAGCGCGCCCTCGGCGGCGCAACGGGGGCCATGGGTCTCGGGCGTATCGATGTCTGCGATCCGGACCTTTTCGCCCCGGAACCAGAAGGTATCGCCGTCGACCACGCAGTTCGCCCCGCCGCCGCTGTGGCAGAGGCCGAAACGGGCGGAGAGCGTATCGGAGGAGGCGGAATGCATGGCCGCCGCCCCCGCACTTCCCGACCCGCCCTCCAGCCGGTCGCGCCAGTCCGGCCCGTACCACCCGACCAGCAGGCCGATGCACAGCATGTAGACGACCGCAGGCCCGCTCACGCCGGCCTTCCGCCTGTGCCTCGCTCTCCATCCCTTCGCCATCGCGCCACCATAGGGAACGGAACGCAAAAGGAAGGTTAAAGCCCGTCCGCCATCGTGCGGGAATGGAGCGATCCATTTTGACCGGGATCAAGGACGCGCCCGTGCCCGTCGCGCAGGCTTGCGTGATCAGCCAGGGAAATCATCCGCATGAACGCCGCCGCGCCACCCAGCCCCTATGTCCGTATCGGCGGAGATTCCGTCATCGGCGCGATCGTCGGTCGCTTCTACGATCTGGTCGAAAGCGATCCCGCCTACGCCGACTTGCGCGCCCTCCATGCCGCCGACCTGTCCGCCGTCCGTCATGGGCTCACCCGCTTCCTCGTCGGCTGGCTCGGCGGCCCGCGCGACTGGTTCGAACGCGGGCCGTGCATCATGTCGCTGCACCGTGCCTTCCCGATCACCCCCGCGCTGGCGGATCAGTGGGCGACGGCCATGACCTGCGCCATCGCGGGGGAGGAGGAGCTTGATCCCGCGCTTGGCGATGCCATGGCCGAGGCGCTCGGCCATATGGCGCGCGGGATGATCAACTTCGGCCTGCGGAACGACGCCGCGGCCTGACCTGCCGGCTATTCCGGGTCGTCGAGGTCGTCGGCATCCTCGGTATCGCCGTATATGTCCTCCTCGTCGTCCATCTGCGGTTCGCCCGTATAGGCATCCATGTCGATCCGGCCGGATCGGTTCATCGCGTTCATCTTCTCGACCAGATCCTCCATGTCCTCGGGGATCAGGCTTGCGGGATCGGACCGGCCGCCGCGTTCCGACTCCTCCGACAGATCGGTGGACCGCACCAGTGCGTCGCCACTCACGTCCTGGGCCTGAGAGCCCTCCTCGTTCTGTTCCAGATTCTCTTCGTCCTGCCTGTCGGGAATCGGTCGGTCCATCGTCTTTCTCCTGGCCTGCTGCCAGCCGCTCCAACGGCCGGCCGCGCCCGTCGTTCCCGACAAAGCGCTGGACAGCGGGGGCGGGCACGGGCAAAGGCGCTGGCGATCCTTTTCGCATTGCACAAAGGCGATCTTCATGTCCCGCCAGCTCATTTCCTCCGGCTCGCCCTTCGAGGCGCAGGTCGGTTATTCCCGCGCGCTCGTCCAGGGCGACTGGTGCTTCGTCGCCGGCACCACCGGCAGCGATCCCGACACGAAGGCGATGCCGGAGGGCTTCGTCGACCAGGCGGCCAATGCCCTCAAGACCATCGGCCGCGCGCTCGAGCAGGCCGGCTTCTCCTTTGCCGACGTCGTGCGCGTCACCTATTACATCACCGACCCCGCCTATTGGGACGATCTGGGGCAGGCCACCGCCCCCATCTTTGGCGACATACGGCCCGCCGCCACCTGCGTCGTCGCCGGCCTCATCAAGCCGGAGATGAAAGTCGAAATCGAAGTCACCGCCTTTAAAGGGTAACGCATCATGATCACCATGTACGGCATCAAGAACTGCGACACGATCAAGAAGGCACGCAATTTCCTCGATGGCGCCCGCGTCTCCTACGGCTTCCACGACTATAAGGTGTCGGGCATCGACGAGGACCGCCTGCGCGGCTGGGTGGCGGAACATGGCTGGGAAACGATTCTCAACCGTTCGGGCACCACGTTCAAGGCGCTGGACGCGGGCGACAAGGCGCATATCGACGCGGACAAGGCGGTGCTGCTGATGATGGCCAACCCCTCGATGATCAAGCGGCCGATCCTGGACGTGAAGGGCCGCACCGTGGTCGGGTTCAAGGCATCGACCTATGAGGCGGCGCTGGAGGGCAAGGCCGCATGATCCTGCGCGCGGCGCTCCGCTTCGCTCTTCTCCTTCTGGCGAGTGTTCTACCCATGGCCGCCGCGCATGCCGATCCCATCCTCATCGCCCATCGCGGCGCCAGTGGGGAGCGCCCCGAACATACGCTCGCCGGCTATGAACGCGCGATCGACCAGGGCGCCGACTATATCGAGCCGGATCTGGTACTGACGAAGGACGGCGTGCTCGTCGCCCGGCACGAAAATGAGATCGGCGGCACGACCGACGTCGCCGATCATCCGGAATTCGCCGACCGCAAGACCACGAAGACCATCGACGGTGTCGAGATGGCGGGCTGGTTCACCGAGGACTTCACCTTGGCGGAACTGCGCACGCTCCACGCCCGCGAGCGGCTGCCCGACCTGCGCTCCGCCAACAAGCGCTTCAACGACCTCTACCAGATCCCGACCTTCGAGGAGATATTGAAGCTGGTCCGCGCCAAGGAGGCGGAGACCGGCCGCCGCATCGGCATCTACCCCGAAACCAAGCATCCCAGCTATTTCGCCGGCATCGGCCTGCCGCACCAGGCGCCGCTGCTTGAGCTGCTCGGCCGCTACGGCTATGCGACGGAGGCCGACCCGGTCTTCATCCAGTCCTTCGAAGTCGGCAATCTGAAGGCGCTGCGCGCCGCCACCCGGCTCCGCCTCATCCAGCTGGTCGATGCGCAGGGCGGCCCGGCCGACGAGCCCGGCACCAGCTATGCCGATATGATGACGGTCGAGGGACTGGCCCATATCGCCGAATATGCCGACGGCCTTGGTCCCTCGGCCGCGATGGTGCTGGCGCCGGAAGGAGCGACCGGCCTGGTCGGCCGCGCCCATGATGCCGGGCTTCAGGTCCATGTCTGGACGCTGCGGATGGAGAACGTCTTTCTGCCCGCGGTCTATCAGCGCCCGGACAATGAACAGGGGCGGGGCGATTTCGCCGGCTATGTCCGCGCGATCGCCGCGACGGGTGTCGACGGCATCTTCAGCGATTTCCCGGGCCAGGCGAGGGCGGCGCTTTCGGCAAGGAATTGAGCGCGGCGAGCGGCTTGTCAAATGGACGGCGAGGGCGAATAACGGACCTATGCTGTCCCAGAAGACCCGTTACGCCATCCGCGCTCTCCAGCATCTCGCCGACCGTTACCGCCAGGGGCCCGTTCCCCTGAACGAGATCGCGACGCGGCAGAATATTCCCGCCAAGTTCCTCACCGTCATCCTCTCTGAACTCTCCCGCGAGGGGCTGGTGGCGACCCAGCGCGGGCGGGACGGGGGCTACTGGCTGGCGCTGGCGCCGGTGGATATCAGCTATGGCGACATCGTCCGCCTGACTCGGGGCTCGCTGGCGCTCACCCCCTGCGCCAGCCGCTTCGCGCACGAAACCTGCACCAATTGCCTGCCCGAATCGGAATGCCGCCTGCATCGCGTGATGCTGCGCGTGCGCGACGAGACCGCCAAGGTGCTGGACGGCATCAGCCTGGCGGAACCCTTCGCGACGGGGGATGCTGCCTGACGGGGGGCTGCGGACGCTAACCCATCGCCGTCATCCCAGCTTTCGCTGGGATGACGGGAAAGGCCGTCAGTCTTCGGCTCTCGCCCAAAGCCTTGCGCCGCCCGGACGCTTTCGCCACATCGGGGGCATGACCAATCCTCCGCTCAAGGCCGCCCTCATCCCCGTCACGCCGCTCCAGCAGAACTGCACCCTGCTCTGGTGCACGGAAACGATGCGCGGCGCCTTCGTCGATCCGGGCGGCGACCTGCCGCGCCTGAAGGCCGCGGCGCAGCAGCAGGGCGTCACCATCGAAAAGCTGCTCGTCACGCACGGCCATATCGACCATTGCGGCCAGGCGGGCATCCTTGCCAAGGAACTGGGCGTGCCGATCGAGGGGCCGCACGAGGCAGACCGCTTCTGGATCGCCAAGCTGGTCGAGGATGGCCGCAAATATGGCATTGACGGTCAGGTGTTCGAACCAGATCGCTGGCTGAAAGATGGCGACCAGGTGACCGTCGGTCGTCTCGTGCTGGACGTGCTGCACTGCCCCGGCCACACGCCGGGCCACGTCATTTTTCACCATGCGCCCAGCAAGCTCGCGATCGTCGGCGACGTTCTGTTCCAGGGATCGATCGGGCGCACCGACTTCCCGCTGGGCAATCATCAGGATCTGATCGACGCGATCACCGGCAAGCTGTGGCCGCTGGGCGGAGACACCGCCTTCGTGCCCGGCCACGGCCCGATGAGCAACTTTGCCCATGAGCGCCGGACCAACCCTTTCGTGGCCGACGCCGTGCTGCGCGCCTAGCCCATAGCGGCGAGGGCGGGCGGCGCCGGCACGGCCCGCGTGCCCTGATAGGCTGCGTAGAGTGCGGCGACCGCCAGGCCGGTCATGATGATCCATGTCAGCATTGCGCCGATCGCGCGCAGGGGCGCGGGCTTGTCCGCCTCCATCCCGAAGCCGTGCGCGATCCGCGCCGCCGCATAGGCCAGCGCCGCGATCCAGAGCCACAGCGACGCCCCTAGCGCCATCTCGACCAGTCCGAACAGGATCAGGACGATGGGCGTATATTCGACGAAATTGGCGTGCGCCCGCATCCGCCGAGCCAGCAGGGCGTCGCCGCCGTCGCCGTGCAGCACCTTGCCGTCGATTCGCTTGGCGGCGCAGCGGATCGCGAGCCAGAGGTTGAGAAAGGCGCAGGCGGCGGCGAGCGTCAGCGTGATCGGCAGCAGCATCGGACAATGTCCCCTTTGGTATCGCGGGCAGCATAGAGGGCGGGGGCAAGGGGGCAAGGAAGGACTTGCGCGTCCGGCAAAAAGCGCTATAGGCGCAGGGCTTCGCGATCACCCGGGCCGCATGGGTCTGCGGCGCCTGTGGCGTCGGCATCCCATCTGGAAACCGGCCAGTCGCATAACCAGTTTAGATTACGGAACAAGGTGCCGACATGGCTGTCCCCAAGAGGAAAACATCCCCGTCCCGCCGCGGCATGCGCCGCAGCCACGATGCGCTGAAGGTCGAAGCATATCAGGAATGCTCGAACTGCGGCGAACTGAAGCGTCCGCACAATCTGTGCGACGCCTGCGGCCATTATAACGGCCGCGAGATCGTTGCCGTCGGGGCCTGAGCGACTCCTCTCTCCGCAAAGGTGAGCCACTAGTGTCCAGCCAGCCGCGAATCGCAATCGACGCGATGGGCGGGGATGAAGGCGTGCGCGTGATGATGGCGGGGACCGCTCTGGCCCGTCGTCGTCACGAAGGGCTGCGCTTCCTCCTGTTCGGCGATCAGGCGCAGATCAAGGCGGCGCTGGACCATCACCCCAATTTGCGGGCGGCTTCCGAGATCATTCATTCTGATTCGGTCGTCGAGAGCACGGACAAGCCGTCCGCCGCGCTCCGCAAGAAGACCAGCTCGATGAACATGGCCATTGCGGCCGTGAAGGCGGGCGACGCCCGCGCGGCGGTGTCCGCCGGCAATACCGGCGCGCTGATGGCGACCGCCAAGCTCGCACTGCGCACTATGCCGGGCGTGGATCGACCAGCGCTCGCTGCGCTGTTGCCGACGCTGGGCGACAATGACACGATCATGCTGGACCTCGGCGCCAATACCGAGTGCGATGCCCGCAACCTCGTTCAGTTTGCCGTCATGGGCGCGGCCTATGCCCGCATCGCCTTCGACCTCGACCGGCCGCGCGTGCGGCTGATGAACATCGGCACCGAGGAGATGAAGGGCACGGAGGAGATCCGTGACGCGGCCGCTGTGCTGCGCGCGGCGGAAAGCCTGCCACTCTCCTTCGAGGGGTTCATCGAAGGCAACAAGATCGGCAGTGGCGAGGCCGACGTCATCGTCTGCGACGGCTTTTCGGGCAATGTTGCGCTCAAGACCGCGGAGGGCACGGCGAAGTTCGTGACCGACCTCCTGCGCAAGGCCTTCACCAGCTCCATCCGGTCCAAGCTCGGCTTCCTGATCTCCAGGCCCGCCATGCACCTGCTGCGGCATCATCTCGACCCCAACAACCATAATGGCGCGGTCTTCCTGGGCCTTAACGGCGTGGTGGTGAAGAGCCATGGTGGCGCCAATGACAAGGGCGTCGCCAATGCGGTGCATGTCGCCGCGCGGCTGGTGGAAGAGGACATCACCCGGCGCATCGCCGCCGACATGGCGGGGATCGAAAATCTCGCTGCCGTCGCATCCAAGCTGGAGCTGTCCGCCAAGTGATCCGTCGTTCGATTCTGCTGGGGACGGGCGCCGCGCTGCCCGCGCGCGTGGTCACCAATGCCGAACTGGCGGAGACGGTCGACACCAGCGACGAATGGATCGTGGAGCGGACGGGAATCCGCGCCCGCCATATTGCCGCGGAGGACGAAACGACCGCTTCGCTCGGCACCGCCGCGGCGCGGCAGGCGCTGGAGGCGGCGAACCTCGCGCCGCAGGACATCGACCTCATCATCCTTGCCACCGCCACGCCCGACCAGACCTTCCCGGCCAGCGCGACGCTGGTCCAGGCGGCGCTGGGCATCGACGACTGCGTCGCCTTCGACGTGGCGGCGGTCTGCTCGGGCTTCCTCTATGCCGTGACGGTGGCGGACAGCATGATCCGCTCGGGCGCCGCGCGCCACGCGCTGGTCATCGGTTCGGAAACCTTCAGCCGCATCCTAGACTGGGAGGATCGCGCGACCTGCGTCCTCTTCGGCGACGGCGCCGGTGCGGTCGTGCTGGGCGCGCAGGAGAGCGCGGACGGCGAGCGCGGAATCCTGGCGGCGAAGCTGCATGCCGACGGGCGCCATAACCAGCTCCTCTATGTCGATGGTGGCCCGTCCACCACCCGGACCGTCGGCAAGCTGCGGATGAAGGGGCAGGAGGTGTTCCGCCATGCCGTGGTCAACCTCGCCTCCGTCCTGACCGAGGTGATGACGGCGGCCGGCCTGTCCTCCCAGGACATCGACTGGCTGGTCCCGCACCAGGCCAATGCCCGCATCCTTGATGCGACCGCGCGCAAGCTGAAGCTATCGCCGGATAAGGTCATCGTGACCGTCGATCGTCATGCCAATACCTCTGCCGCCTCGGTGCCGCTGGCGCTCGATGTCGCGGTGCGGGACGGCAGGATCAAGCCCGGCGACGTGGTGGTGCTGGAGGCGATGGGCGGCGGCTTCACCTGGGGCGCCTGCGTCCTGCGCATCTAACGCGCCTGTCCCATGCGAAACCGCCGGAAAGCTTGCCGAATCGGCGCGAATGCATCACATTCTCCGTCGGTTACCGGAAGTGGTGCTCTTGGGGAGTGGGGGAAGCGATGACCGGCAATGGAACTTTGACTCGGGCGGATCTCGCGGAAAGCGTGAATCGCCATATCGGCCTGTCGCGTGCGGAAGCCGCGACCCTGGTCGAATCGATCCTGGAACATATGTCCGCCGCGCTGGAGCGGGGCGAGAATGTGAAGATTTCCAGCTTCGGTACCTTCGTCCTGCGCGACAAGACGCAGCGCATGGGACGTAACCCCAAGACCGGGGTGGAGGTGCCGATCGAACCGCGCCGCGTGCTCACCTTCCGCGCCAGCCAGACGATGCGCGACAAGGTCGCCTCGGTCTGAGCGGCAGAACGGCGCTTTTCCGCCCTATATCCTTGTCTTGCGACAGTTGACCTTTGCCCGGTCATGGGTCCATCATCCGTCGATGGACAAGGAAGAGGGTGCGTTTCTCACGATCAGCGAGCTTGCAGGGGAACTCGGCCTTCCCCAGCATATCCTGCGCTATTGGGAAACCCGTTTCCCGCAACTCCGTCCGCTCCAGCGATCGGGGAACCGCCGCTATTACCGGCCTGCGGACGTGGCGCTGGTTCGCCGCATCAACCAGCTTCTGAATGTCGAGGGCTTCACCGTGCGCGGCGCGCAGAAGGCGTTGTCGGACGGCCCGGCCGTCTCGGAGAGAAAGGACGCCTCGACCGATCTGCTGTCCCGCCTGCGGTCGGTGCGCTCGATGCTCGCCCGCGCCATCGGCGAAGCGGAATCATAGCGTCCAGGCGTAGATCAGGTCGCGGAACGGCACCGCGCCGACCATGAAGGTCATCTCGCCGATCTGCGCGAAGCCATGCCGGGCATAGAAGCGGCGCGCGCGTTCGTTCTCCGGATAGACGGCCAGAAGCAATCGCTTCGCCTGCCGTGCTTTCGCCTCGGCCGTCACCAGCTCCATCAGCCGGTCGCCGTTGCCGCCCCCCTGCCATCCCGGCAACAGGTAGATGCGCTTCAACTCCACATCGTCCCCGTCGGTCGGCACGGGCAGGTCGGGCGGCGTGATGAGCGCATAGCCGACCGCGGCGCCGAGCGGCGTCTCGCCGATCAGCACCGTCTGTTCGGGATCGGCCAGCGCGGCCCGATAATAGGCCTCGCCATGGGCGTGCCGGATATGGTCGATCAGCGCATCGCCCGGATGGTCATGCGCGAAGCTGGCCAGGAAGGTCGCCCCGCCCAGAACAGAGAGCGCGGGGGCATCCTCCGGCACGGCGCGGCGCCATGCGATCGGCGTCATTCAGCGCGTGCCCGGCCCGAGCGCCGCGTCCAGGTCGCGCGGCCGCACGAAGGTCTCCAGCGTCCCAATCCCTTCCTCCACATCCGCCCAATGGGCAACGGACAGGTCCAGCACGGCGATGCTGGCGGTGGGGAACTTGACCTCCACATCCTCGCGCAGCGGGTTGGGGCCGTCGGGCACCAGCGCCAGCACCAGCTCTTCCAGCCCCGGATTATGCCCCGCCATCAGGACCGCGTCCGCCTGATCCGGCAGGTCGCGTATCACGTCCAGCAGGGTCGGGACGGAGGCGAGATAAATGCGCCGGTCCCAATGCGGCTCCAGCGGCGCGCCATAGCCCTCGAGGAAGGTCTCCAGCGTCTGCACCACGCGCACGGCCGGGGAAGCGACCAGCCGGTCGAACTGCATCCCCTGCTTCCGGGCGAATTGTCCCATCAGGCGCGCGGCCTTTTCCCCCCGGCGGTTGAGTGGCCGGTCAAAGTCGCGCGCAACCGGATCATCCCAGTCGGACTTCGCATGGCGCAACAGGGTCAGTCGCTTCATTCCCGCTCCAGGTCCGCATTGCCGGATTCGCTTCCCTGATGCCCTAACGGCAGGACGCCGCCAAGGCTATCGCGATGTGCCTGCGCGCTGACGGTGATGATAGCCTCGTCCAGGGTCAGACGGCGGATGGGCGTGCCGGGCGGGAAAGCGCTCAGCAGCCGGCTTGGCATCGCAGCGGACAGGATGACGAAGCAGCCCCGGTCCTCCGTGCGGCGGATCAGTCTGCCGAACGCCTGCGCCAGCCGCGCCCGGATCAGCCGGTCATCATAGGCGTTGCCGCCGCCCGCCAGCTTGCGCGCCGCGTGCAGCACGGTGGGCTTGGACCAGGGCACGCCCTCCATCACCACCAGGCGCAGCGAATGGCCGGGCACGTCGACCCCGTCACGCAAGGCGTCCGTCCCCAGCAGCGAGGATCGCGGATCGTCGCGGAAGATATCGACCAGCGTGCCGGTGTCGATCGGGTCGACATGCTGGGCATAGAGCGGCAGGCCCGACCGGGCGAGCCGGTCGGCGATTCGGGCATGGACGGCGCGCAGCCGCCTGATCGCGGTGAACAGGCCCAGCGTGCCTCCGCCCGCCGCCTCGATCAGCCGGGCATAGGCCCCCGACAGGGCGGCGATGTCGCCGCGCTTGATGTCGGTGACGATCAGCACCTCGGCCCGGCCGGGATAGTCGAAGGGGCTCGCCGCCTCGAAGCGTTCCGCGCCGCGCGGCAGGTGAACGGCGCCGCTGCGCTTCTCGGCATTGTCCCACTCGCCGCCGCCGCGCAGGGTGGCCGACGTTACCAGCACGCCCTGCGCCGGCGCCAGGACCGTCTGCGCCAGCGGCCGGGTCGGGTCGAGCCAGTGGCGATGGATGCCGATGTCGAACTCACGTCCCTCGATCCGGTCGACCGCCAGCCAGTCGACGAAGTCGGGATCGGCCGGTCCCCCGATCCGGGCCAGCAGGCCGAGCCAGGCAGACAGCAGGTCGCGCCGCCAGCTGAGCGAGACCACCGCGCCTTCGATCCGCGCGCGCGCCGCGCCATCCAGCCAGTCCGGCGCGTCCTCGATCACCGCTTCCAGCCGCCCCGAGAGGCGGGACAGCGGCCGCAACAGCGCATCGAGCGCCAGCGCTGCTTCCTGTGCGGCCTCCACCAGCGTCCCATCCGGCTCGGCCAGCTCGGTCTCCAGCCCATAACCCGCATCCGCCTCGCCAGTATCAGCGGCGCGCGCATAGACGGTGCCGCGCACGGCGGCGAGCAACTCCTCCAGCGGCCCGAAGGGCTCGCCCGCAACGATCCGCTTCAGCCATTCGTCGGCCGGCAGCGCTCGCGCCGCTTCCGACGCGGCGCGGATCGCATTGCCGCCTTCCTCGTCATAGCTGGCAAGGTCGGACAGGCGCGCCGCGAGCCCGCGTCGCCGCCCGCGCGATCCCCCCTCGGGCCCGATGATCCAGCGGCGCAGCTCGATCGCCTCCTGCCCCGACAATGCGACGGAGAAAGTGGAATCGGCGGCGTCGAACAGGTGGTGTCCCTCGTCGAACACGATCCGCTGCGGCCGCTGCCCCGTTTCCCGCCCGCGCGCGGCGTTGATCATCACCAGCGCATGGTTGGCGATCACGATGTCGGCATCGGCCGAGGCGCGCGCCGCCCGCTCGATGAAGCATTTGCGATAATGCGGGCAGCCCGCATAGATGCACTCGCCGCGCCGGTCGGTCAGCGCGGTGGACCCGTTGCGCCGGAACAGAGTCGGCAGCCAGCCGGGCAGGTCGCCGCCCACCATGTCGCCATCCTTGGAATAGGCGGCCCAGCGCGCCACCAGCTGCGCCAGGATCGCCGCGCGGCCGGAAAAGCCGCCCTGTAGCGCATCCTCCAGATTGAGCAGGCAGAGGTAATTCTCCCGCCCCTTGCGCACCACGACGCGCTTTGCCGCCGTCGCTGGATCGGGGAAGAGGCGCAGGCTTTCGCGGTCCAACTGCCGTTGCAGCGCCTTGGTATAGGTGGAGATCCAAACCGTCCCCTGCGCCTGGGCCGCCCAGAGCGAGGCCGGCGCAAGATAGCCCAGCGTCTTGCCGATGCCGGTGCCCGCCTCGGCCAGCAGCATGTTGGGCTGGTCGCGATGGCGGCGCGGCCGGAACACGTCGATCGCGGCGGCGGCATAGGCGCGCTGTCCCGGTCGCGTCTCCGCGGTCGTGCCGGTCAGCCGGTCGAGCTGGGCAAGGACCGCATCGCCCTCCATCGCGATGGTGCGCGGCGCGGGGCGCGGGGCCGCCTCGTCCCATTCCGGCAGGCGGGAAAACAGCCATCGCTCTGCCTCGCGCGGCTTGGCGATGCGGGGCGCGACCAGCGGCGCCCAGGGCCAGCGCAGCCGGTGGAGCGATTGCGCGGCGGTCCAGCCGCCCTCGCGCTCCGCCCAGTCGGCCGCGCCCAGCCGGTCCAGCAAGACTGCCGTCGCCTGTTGAAGCAGCGCGGGAATGTCGGCCTCGTCGATCGGCGGCGCCAGGTCCAGCGCCTGCGCCAGCCCCTTGGCCGTCGGCACCAGAAAGCGGGCCGGATGCACGAAGGCCCATAATTCCAGCAGGTCGAGCCCATTCAGCTCCGGATAGCCGAGCCGCTGCCCGGCCAGCGGGGCGTTGAGCAGCAGCACGGGCGTTTCCGCAGCGCGCGCGATCGCCTGTCCCTTCGCCAAAGCGCGGGTCTGCCCGTCGTCGCGCAACCACAGGCCGCCATAGCTGGCGTGAAGCGCGGGCAGGTCGGCGGGATCGATCACCGCTCCGACTTAGGCGAGCCGGAACAAAAGGAAAACTTAAAATCCCCGCCAGGCGCGAAGTTTCAGCTGATCCGCCGTCCGAAGCCGCCGGCCGGCAGGGAGTGGAAGGTCCGCGACTGGAACGCCATGGGCGCTCGCCGCGCCGCGCGGGCAATTTCCAGGCGCTCGAACAGCGGGCCTTCGCTGAGTTCATAGGGGAAGCGGATGCCCATGCGGTCATGCTCCGACCAGCGGACGATGCCGAACACGCTGTAGCCCTCGAGGTCGATCTGGCACTGGCTCTTGGGGGGCAGGGAACAGCCCACCACCTGCGCGCCGCCTTCGCTGAGGTCGATGATCGTACCTTCCAGGCTGTCGAGCACCGTGGTGACCACGATCGGTATATCGACGGCGGTGCGTTCGTGGCTGCGCTGAATCGTCATGGGGCCTCCAGGGCCGGCTATCTCACACTCAGGGTAAACGAAGTCCTAAAGTCGATCCGGATCTTGATGCAGATTTACCGTGAAGAGCGTTCCCTTTCGGCCTTTCCGTCGCTACTGGCATGGCACCATGACTGAAGCCGACATTCTCCGCACCGCTGCCCTCGCGTCCAAGGCCTGGCCCTATGAGGAGGCCCGCAAGCTGCTCAAGCGCTATCCGCAGGGCGCACCGGAAAAGGGCTATGTGCTGTTCGAAACCGGCTACGGCCCGTCGGGCCTGCCGCATATCGGCACCTTCAACGAAGTGCTGCGCACGACCATGGTCCGCAACGCCTGGCATGCCTTGTCGGACGTGCCGACCCGCCTCATCGCCTTCAGCGACGACATGGACGGGCTGCGCAAGGTGCCCGACAATGTGCCCAACCAGGCAATGCTGGCGGAATATCTGGGCAAGCCGCTGACGCAGGTGCCCGATCCTTTCGAAAAATATGAAAGCTTCGCGCATCACAACAATGCGATGCTGCGGGAATTCCTCGACCGTTTCGGATTCGATTATGAATTCGTCTCGGCGACCGAGCGCTACCGGGCGGGTGCTTTCGACGAAGCGCTGCGGCAGGTGCTGCGCCGCTACCAGGCGATCATGGAGATCATGCTGCCGACCCTGCGCAAGGAGCGGCAGGCGACCTATTCGCCGGTGCTGCCGATCAGCCCGAAGAGCGGCATCGTGCTCCAGGTACCGGTCGAGGTGGTCGACGCCGAAGCCGGCCTCGTCCGCTTCGAGGACGAAGGGGAGGTGGTCGAGCAGTCGATCCTGTCGGGCGGTGCCAAGCTGCAGTGGAAGGTCGACTGGGCGATGCGCTGGTACGCGCTGGGCGTCGACTATGAGATGGCGGGCAAGGATCTGATCGATTCGGTCACCCAGTCGTCGAAGATCTGCCGTGCATTGGGCGGGCGCCCGCCCGAGGGGTTCAACTACGAGATGTTCCTCGACGAAAAGGGCGAGAAGATCTCCAAGTCGAAGGGCAACGGCCTCAGCCTGGAGCAGTGGCTGACCTATGGGCCTCAGGAAAGCCTCGCCTTCTACGCCTATCGCGAGCCCAAGAAGGCAAAGCAGCTGCACATGGGCGTCATTCCCCGTGCGGTGGACGAATATTGGCAGTTCCGCGCCAATTACCCGAAGCAGCCGATCGAGCAGCAGCTGGGCAACCCTGTCCATCATATCCATGACGGAAAGCTGCCGCAGGGGGAGCTGCCCGTCACTTTCGGCCTACTGCTCAACCTCGTCGGCGTGATGGGCGACGCGACCCGCGAGCAGGTGTGGGGCTATCTCCAGAACTATGTCCCCGGCGCCAGCGCGGAGAGCTATCCGGAACTGGACGCCCTGATTGGCCACGCGCTCGCCTATCACCGGGACTTCGTCGCGCCGACGCTCCAGCGCCGTGCACCCGAAGCGAACGAGGCGGCGGCGCTGCGCAGGCTGGATACGGAACTGGCGGCGCTGCCCGCCGGCGCGTCGGCCGAGGATATCCAGAACATCGTCTATGCGATCGGCAAGGACGAGGCGTTCGGTTTCGCGGAACTGCGCGACTGGTTCAAGGCGCTCTACCAGACCTTGCTTGGCGCAGACCAGGGGCCGCGCATGGGCAGCTTCATCGCGCTTTACGGCATCGGAAACAGCCGCAAGCTTATCGCCGAGGCGCTTGACGCCGCGCAAGGCTGAACCGCGGCCGAACGGAACATTCATGGGGGATAAACGTTTGGCCTTCGGTCCACCCCCTTTCGGACTGGTGATGCATGCTTGTGTGTCATCGGCCGCGCGCGCCCGGAGACGGGCGGCGCGGCCACGAGGGTGCACTTCACCTTCGGCTCCCGTCCCGAACTTTGACAGTTGCGTGTGGTAGCGTTACCACCCCTCCAAGCATAATCTGGTAGGAGCGGAGAGGCATGGCAGGGCAAATCACGCGGCTGCGCTGGTGGATCATCGCGCTGGTCATGCTGGGCACGATCATCAACTATCTGACGCGCAGCACGCTCTCCGTCGCGGCGCCGACGCTGATGACCCAGCTCGACATCTCCACCCAGGAATATAGCTACATCACGGGTGCCTTCCAGATCGGCATCATGCTCCAGCCGGTCGCGGGCTATCTGCTGGACGTCATCGGACTGAAGCTGGGCTTCGCGATCTTCGCGAGCTGCTGGGGCGTCATCACCATGGCGCACGGCCTTGCGACCGGGTGGGTCAGCCTGGCGGGACTGCGCGGCCTGCTCGGCTTCGCGGAGGGCACGGCGCATCCGGGCGGGCTCAAGGTCGTGGCGGAATGGTTCCCGGCGAAGGAAAGAGGCCTCGCCGGCGGCATCTACAATATCGGCGCGTCCTTCGGCTCGATGCTGGCGCCCCCGCTCGTCGTCTGGGCGATCCTCTTCTACAATTGGCGCGTCGCCTTTCTGCTGACCGGCGCGCTGGCGCTCGTCTGGGTCGTGCTGTGGCTGCTCTTCTACCAGTCGCCCCGCCAGCACCGGCGGATCAGCGCGGAGGAACGCGACTACATCATCCAGGGACAGGAAGATCATCTGGCGGCGAGCGGCGAAAAGCCCTCGATCCTCCAGCTTCTGCGCAACCGCAATTTCTGGGGCATCGCCCTCCCGCGCTTCCTGGCCGATCCCACCTGGGGCACGCTGACCTTCTGGTTGCCGCTCTATCTCAGCACCGCGCGCGGCTTTGATCTGACGCAGATCGCGCTCTTCGCCTGGCTGCCCTTCGTCGCGGCGGACCTCGGCTGCCTGTTCGGTCCCATGGTCGCGCTCTGGCTGCAGCGTCGGGGCGTGCCGCTGATCGACGCGCGCCGTTGGGCGTTCACGCTGGGCGCGGTGCTGATGACCAGCATGTTCTTCGTCGGCGGCGTCGCCAGCCCCTATGCCGCGATCGCGCTGCTGTGCCTGGGCGGCTTCGCGCACCAGACGCTGTCGGTGACCGTCATCACCATGGCGTCCGACCTGTTCCGCAAGAACGAGGTCGGCACGGTCGCGGGCATGGCGGGCACCTTCGCCAATTTCGGCGTGCTCGCCTTTTCACTGGCGATCGGCGCGCTGGTGACGACGGTCGGCTACGAGCCCTTCTTCATCGTGCTGGGCTTGCTCGACTTGGTCGGCGCCGCTCTGCTGTGGATTCTCGTCCGTTCCCCCGCATCCCAGGAAAGCGCTGCATGATCCGCAATCCCATCCTGCCCGGTTTCAATCCCGACCCGTCGATCCTGCGGGTCGGCGACGATTATTATATCGCCACATCGACCTTCGAATGGTTCCCCGGCGTGCAGATCTATCATTCGCGCGACCTGGTGAACTGGCGCCTGCTCACCCGCCCGCTGACCCGGCCGGATCAGCTCGACATGCGCGGGGATGGGGACAGCTGCGGCGTATGGGCGCCCTGCCTGACGCATGACGGCACGCTCTTCCATCTCATCTACACCGACGTGAAGCGCTATGGCCGCACCACGGTGGGCGGTGCCTCGGGCGCGTCGCTGCGCGACTTCCACAATTATCTCGTCACCGCGGAATCGATCGACGGGCCGTGGTCCGATCCCATCTATCTCAACAGCAGCGGCTTCGACCCCTCGCTCTTCCATGACGAGGACGGCCGCAAATATCTCGTCAACATGCTCTGGGACCATCGGCCCGGCCGCAACCGCTTCGCCGGTATCGTGCTGCAGGAATACAGCCCGGAACAGCGCCGGCTTGTCGGTGAACGCCGGAACATCTTCCCCGGCACCCCGCTCGGCCTTACCGAGGCGCCGCATCTCTACCAGCGGGATGGCTGGTACTATCTCCTGACGGCGGAAGGAGGCACAGGCTGGAACCACGCCGTCACCATGGCACGTTCGCGCTCCATCGATGGGCCATATGAGCTGCACCCGGATCGCTATATCCTCAGCAGCCGGACCCGCCCGGACGCGCCGCTCCAGCGCGCTGGCCACGCGGATCTGGTCCACGCGCAGGATGGCACGCCCTATCTTGCCTATCTCTGCGGCCGCCCGCTTCCCAATCGCGGGCGCTGTGTGATGGGCCGCGAGACCGCGCTCCAGCCGATGCGCTGGGGCGAGGACGGCTGGCTCTACACGCTGGCCGGTGACGGCATGCCGCTGGCGGAGGCGCCTGCCCCCGCATTGGCGCTGGCGTCCTTCGATCCCGCGCCGATCCGCGCTGACTTCGACGACGCGACCCTGCCGATCGACCTTCAGTGGCTGCGTTCGCCCTTCCCGGAGCGGCTCTTCTCGCTCACGGAGCGGCCCGGCCATCTGCGGCTCTTCGGCCGCGAGACGATCGGCAGCAGCTTCGAACAGTCGCTGGTCGCCCGCCGCCAGCAGGCCTTCTGCTATACCGCGCGGACGATGGTGGACTTCGATCCCCAGCATTTCCAGCAGGCGGCGGGCCTCGTCTGCTATTATAACGCGACGAAGTTCCACTATCTCCACATCAGCCATGATGAGGAGGCGGGCCGCCATGTGCGGGTCATGTCGGCGCTGCCCGACTCGCCGCAGGCCGACGCTTTCACCGCACCGGTGCCCGTACCCGCGGGCCCCGTCCAGCTGCGGGTCGACGTGGACTATGAGCGCCTCCGCTTTGCCTGGCGGATGACGGAAGGCGAGGCGTGGAACTGGCTGCCCGAGCAGTTCGACGCCAGCATCCTGTCCGACGAGGCAAGCGCGCCCGGCCTCCCCAACTTCACCGGCGCCTTCGTCGGCATCGCCTGCCAGGACATGGCGGGAACCGCGCGTCCGGCCGATTTCGACTGGTTCGACTATGAGGAACGGCCCTACCGCGCCCAGCCCGTCTAGGCGGCAAGGCAGAGCCCGGTGCTCCCCCGCCGGATGAGCGCATGGGGCAGCAGCAGGTGGAACTCCGGGTCGCCCATCTGCCTGCGGAAGCGCGGATCGGTCAGTATGTCCACGGCTGCCGCCGCCATTTCCGCCTTGGGCTGGCGGATCGTGGTGATCTGCGGCCAGGCCGCGCGAGACGATGCCGTGTCGTCGAAGCCGCTCACCGAAAGCTGTTCGGGCACGGCCAAACCGCATTTCATCGCGGTGATCAGCACACCCAGCGCCATGTCGTCATTGCTGGCGAAGATCGCCGTGGGCCGTTTCTTGAGGCTGAGCAGCCGCTCGCCCGCCTCCATGCCCGACCGGAAGGTGAAGTCCCCCCGCAGCACGGCGCGCTCGTCGACCGCCGCGCCCGCCGCCGCCATCGCGGCCCGAAAACCGGCCTCGCGCCGGGCGGAGGCGCTGTGGCTGACCGGTCCCTGCACGAAGGCGATGTGGCGATGGCCGAAGGCCAGCAGATGCTCGGTCATCTCCCGTGCCGCGCGCTCGTCGTCCATGCGCACCGTGCCGGACGTCATCGCCTCGACCGATGGCGCCATCAGTACATGGGGCAGCGCCGCGCCGACGAACAGATCCACCAGTGCGGGCTCGTCGCAGACCGGCGGGGCGATGATGGCGCCGTCCAGCTTCAGGCTGGAGATGCTGCCCCGGATCTGCTCGCGCCATTCGGGACGGCTCAGTTCGACCGGCTCGACAACCAGATGATAGCTCCGTGCCCGGCACCGCAGCAGCGCGCCATGCTGCACGTCGGCGGCATAGCCGGACACCGGATCGTCGATGAACAGGCCCAGCAGATAGGATCGGGAGCTGGACAGGCTCCGCGCGAAGGCGTTGGGGCGATAGTCGAGCTCGGCCACTGCGCGCTGCACCGCTTCGCGCACCTCGGCCCGGACATGGTCCTCGCCGTTGATGACCCGCGACACCGTCTTGGGCGAAACCCCGGCACGGGCGGCGACATCCTTGATCGTGACCACCTTCATGCCGCCTGCTCCTCCCCTGCGCAGCGATGGGCGAACCAGCCGACCAGCCCGTAGCAGGCTACCGGCAGCAGCAGCGCCGGCAGCAGGCCGGTCGCGTCGGCGGCAAACCCCGTCAGTACCGGAACGATCGCGCCGCCGACCACCGCCATGCACAGCCACATGGACGCGAGCGGCGCCTCCCGCGAATCGGAGGGCAGGGCGAGCGCATAGATCGTCGGATACATGATCGCATTGCACAGCCCGATCGCGATCATCGCGCCGGCGCCCGCCGCGCCCGGTAGCGCAATGGCTGCCAGCAGCAGCGCGACCGCGCCCAGCGCCGCGAGCAGCAGCAGCCGCGCGGCCCGGATCTGCCGCATGGCGAAGGCGCCCAGGAAGCGGCCGATCATCGCACCGCCCCAATAAAGGCTGACGATCTGGCCCGCCGCGACCGGTGTCGCGCCCAGCCGGTCGGGACGCATCAGCACGCTGGGCAGCAGGGCGCCGATCGTCACCTCCGCGCCGACATAGGCGAAGATCGCTGCCGTGCCCCAGCGCAGCCGCCGGTGCCGCATCACCGCGATCAGGGCCCCGGCTGCCTTCGGGCGCCGCTCGTCCCGCTCCGCCAGCAGGCCACGGCTCCGGGCATAGGCGATCGCCAGTCCCGCCGTCACCACAGCGGTGCCCAGGAAGGGCAGGGTGGCGGTGCCCGGCCGGGGCGCGGCGGAATCGATATCCGCCAGCAGCAGCGGGGCGCTCAGCAGCGGGCCGAGCAGCGTGCCCAGCGAATTGAACCCCTGGAGCAGGGTCAGCCGCCCCGCAGCGCCGCGCGACGGGCCGATCACGGTGACCACGGTGTTGGATGCCATCTGCAGGAAGGTCTGGCCCGCCGACAGCAGCAGCAGCGCGCCCAGGATGAGCGCGAGCGACAAGCTGTGCTGGGCCAGCGCCAGCGACAGGCATCCCAAGGTCATGATCGCCAGCCCCAGTGCGATCGAGCGCATATAGCCCGATGCCACGATCAGCCCCGTGATCGGCAGTGCGAACAGCAGATAGCTGGCGTGGAAGGCGAGCTGGACCAGCAGCGCCTCCGCATAGTCGAGCGCCAGCATCAGCTTCAGCCGGGGAACCAGCAGGCTGACCGAGGATGTCAGGAATCCGCCGATGAAGAACACGCCGATCGACAGCCGGAAGAGGCTGCGCGCGATCCTGTCGTCAGGGGATTTCGGCGAGGAAGTCGTAGCGTCCGCCATCAGGGCTGTCATCTTCCACGCATCCTATCCTGCTTCCTCCCAGGCGAGAAGCCCCTTGCTGCGCTGGCCCGCGCACTTCTGACAACGATGTCAGAATCTCTATTGACATCGATGTCATGCTCTGGTCTAGCCGCGCCATAAGCAATTTCTTGTTTCAGGGAGTGAGAGGATGACCAGGTACGGGCTCATCGCGAGCACGGCGCTTGCGACCGCCATCTGCATGACCGCGCCGGCGCTGGCGCAGGATGCCGCCGCGCCGCAGGCCGCACAGCCGACGGACAATGGGGGCGACATCATCGTCACCGCGACCCGCCGCGAAACCACCCTTCAATCGACCCCGATCGCCGTTTCCGCCTTCGGCCAGGCGCAGCTGGACCGCCAGCAGGTGAAGGACGTTACCGACCTCGCCCGCTTCGTCCCCTCGCTGCAGTTCAACCAGCAGGGCGACCAGTCGGCCGTGCTGCTGACCCTGCGCGGCATCGGCAACGACAGCGCCTATACCGAAGTCGCCGACCCGGAAGTCGCGATCTATGTCGACGGCATCTACTCGCCGCGTTCGCAGGGCGCGTCGGTGCTGATGTACGACATGGAGCGCGTCGAGGTGCTGCGCGGCCCGCAGGGCACGCTGTTCGGCCGCAACGCGACCGTCGGCGCGCTCAGCCTGATCTCGGCCAAGCCCAAGCTCGGCGTGTTCGAGGGCAATGTGGAGGTCGTCGCGGGCAATTACGATCGCCTGGGCGTGCGCGGCGCGATCAACATCCCCGTCACCGACACGCTGGCCTTCCGCGTCGCCTTCGTCACGGACCGGCATGACGGCTATGCCGACTTCCAGCCGGCGCCCGACGTTCCCGGCATCAACCGCTCGGCCTTCGTCACCACGGGCAAGAAATATTATGCCGCCGACCAGCAGTCGGGCCGCGTCTCCATGCTGTGGAAGCCGAGCGACCGCTTCAGCTGGAACCTGTCTGCCGAGGGCTTCCTGGACAATGGCGCGCCGGTCATCGGCCTGCTCCAGACGCCGCGCGCCGGCACCAAGCGCTGGTCGACGCTCAGCGACACCGCGCCCGATACCGACCGCTACTCGGTCGCCGTGCGCAGCGCGATGAACTATGACATCACCGACGGCATCCAGCTGAGCTACATCGCCGGCTGGTCGCGCATCGGCGGATCGACCCAGACCGACGCGGACGCGGGCGCGCTGCCGCCGACGGGTCAGGTCGACGCGGACGGCAACGACCTGCCGCTCGGCGCCTTCGGCGAGAATCGCACCCTGTCCTCGCGCTACGACTTCCAGAGCCACGAGATCCAGTTGAAGTCGACCGGCGAGCAGGCGATCGACTGGATTCTGGGCGCCTATTACAGCCACGAAAAAAACCGCATCCGCTTCGACATCGACCAGCGCAACGGCTATCGCGACGGCACCTTCAGCTGGGCGGGCAGCTTCATTCAGGCGAACCGCCAGATCGACAGCCGCGCCGTGTTCGGCCAGGCCGTCTGGCACGTCAACGATGCGATCCGCGTGACCGGCGGCCTGCGCTACACCTCCGACAAGAAGGAGGATATCGGCGGCCGCAACGTGACCTTCTCGGGCTGCCCCGCGACCCTGCCGGCCGACGCCTGCCAGGGCGGCATCTTCGGCGCCTATCCCGGCGCCACGGCGGAGGAGCTGGTGGCGCTGCTGCCCGGCTTCTCGATCTCGAACAACGACGTCAAGGGCAAGTGGGACAAGGTCACCTATCTCGGCCGCGTCGACGCCGACCTGGCGGAAGACGTGCTGGGCTATGCCAGCATTTCGACCGGCTTCAAGTCGGGCAATATCCAGGACAATGCCGGCCTGACCGATCCGGAAACGCTGACCAACTATGAGGTCGGCCTCAAGAGCCGCTTCCTCGACCGCCGCGTGACGCTGAACCTCGCCGCCTATTACAGCGACTTCAAGGGCTATCAGGTCAACCAGGCCGTCACCTTCCGCGATGCGGCGGGCAATGTCGTGCGCAGCCAGATCGTCACCCAGAATGCCGACGGCGCCAAGGCTTACGGCTTGGAGGCGGAACTGACCGCGAACATCACCGACGCCGACCGGCTGCAATTCTCCGGCACGCTGCAGAAGACCAAGCTCGACGATCTGGAAAGCGTCGACGGCCGTCTCTATGACGGTGGCAAGGCCTCCTCGATCGTGCAGCTCAAGGGCAACGAACTGGCGCATGCGCCGCGCTTCTCCGCCACGGCCAGCTACGAGCATGATTTCGAGATGGCGAGCGGCGCCATGATCACGCCGCGCTTCACTACCCATTATGAAACGAAGAGCTGGCTCAGCTACTTCAACGGTGACGCCAATCCGTTCGTGAACGCCAACAATCCCGCCGACAACATGCCCAATCGCGGCACCAACGGCACGGACTGGGATCGGCAGAAGGCCTATTTCCGGTCGGACGCATCGATCCGCTTCGTGTCCGCGGACAAGAGCTATTCGGTCGAGGCCTTCGTCCAGAATATCGAGAACAGCAAGATCCGCACGGGCGCCGGGGCCTTCGGCGCGCCGCGCTACGAACCGGTGTTCCTGTCCAACCTTCAGCCGCCCCGCACCTGGGGTGTTCGCGCCCGCGCCAATTTCTAGGCGCGCGGGGCGAAGGGCATCCCCATGGCGACCGACAATCCCCCCTCCCTCGGTCGGATCGTCATTCTTGGCGGCGGCACAGCCGGATGGCTGGCCGCCGCCACTTTCTCCCGCGCGTGGAAGATGCCGCGGGTGACGCTGGTCGAATCCAGCGACATCGGCATCATCGGCGTGGGGGAGGGGACTTTCCCCACCATCCGCACGACCCTGGCGGGGCTGGGCGTTGCGGAGGCGGAATTCCTGTCGCGGGCCGACGCGACCTTCAAGCAGGGCGTGCTGTTCGACGGCTGGGCGACCGACGCGGACAGCTATTTCCATCCGTTCAACATGCCGGTCGGCGGCGAGGGCGAACCGCTGCTGCCGCACTGGATCGCCGCCGGCGAACAGCGGGCGAGCTGGGCCGACAGCGTCACCGTGCAGGAACGGGTGATCCGCGCCGGCCGCGCGCCCAAGCGGCCGCAGGACCCGGATTTCTCCGGCCCGATGAACTATGCCTATCATTTCGACGCCGCGCGCTTCGCCGACTATCTCCGCACGATTTCCGTCGCGGCGGGGGTGGAGCGGATCGAAGGCACCGTCGCCGAGGTCGAGCGCGCGCCGGACGGCGACATCGCCGCGCTGCTGCTGGCGGGCGGAAAGCGGGTCGAAGGCGACATCTTCCTCGATTGCTCGGGCTTTGGCGCGCTGCTCATCGGCCAGACGCTGGGCAGCTCCTTCACCGGCTGCGGCGATACGCTGTTCAACGACCGCGCGCTCGCCATGCAGGTGCCCTATGATCGGCCGGACGCGCCGATCCGCCCCTATACGCTGGCGACCGCGCATGAAGCCGGCTGGACCTGGGACATCGGCCTCAGCGAACGGCGCGGCATCGGCTATGTCTATTCCAGCCGCCACTGCTCCGACGAGGACGCCGAAGCGACGCTGCGCCGCTATGTCGGCCCGGCGGGCGACGCGCTGGCCGCGCGCCAGCTGCGCTTCCAGACCGGCTATCGTGAGCGCCAGTGGATCGGCAACTGCATCGCCGTCGGCCTTTCGGCGGGTTTCTTCGAGCCGCTGGAATCGACCGGCATCATGCTGATCGAGACCGCGCTGCGGATGATCGGCGACCTGCTCGTCCCCGGCACCCGCGCGACGCGGGAGGCGGCGGCACGGCGCTTCAACGACCTGATGCGCGCGCGCTTCGAACGCATCGTCCGCTTCCTCAAGCTTCATTACTGCATCACCCGCCGCACCGACACGGCCTATTGGCGCGACAATGCCGACCCGGCCTCCATTCCGGAGGACCTGCGTGACCTGCTGGCGCAGTGGCGGCACCGCCCGCCCTCGCGCTTCGACTTCACCGTCGACCTCGAAACCTTCCTGCCGCCCAGCTACCATTATATCCTCTACGGCATGGGCTTCCGGACCGAGCCAGCCAGACCCATGCCGGGCGCGGCCGAGGCGCGGGCCGCCTTCGCCCAGGTCGCCGCCGCTTCCCGCGCGGCCGTCGCCAACCTGCCCGATCACCGCACGCTGCTCCACCATTATCGGCGGCAGTCCGCTCCAACCCTCGCACAAGGTATCCGATGATCCGCAAAGCCCTGCTCGCCGTCCTCCTGACCGGTGCCGCCATGACCGCGCAGGCGCAGCCGCCCGTGCCCGCGACGGCGGCCGGCAGCAACCGTGCGCTGACCACCGAGGCGCGCGCGAAGGCGCTGGTCGCGGCGATGACGCTGGAGGAGAAGCTGGCGATCATCCATGGCTATTTCCCGCCCATGGCAAAGCCCGTGCCGCCGATCGCGATGATCCCGTCCGCCGGCCACATCCCCGGCATCCCGCGCCTCGGCATCCCCGCGCTGCGCGAAAGCGATGCGAGCCTGGGCGTCGCGAACCAGATCGAGCAGCGCAAGGGCGATACCGCCACGGCCCTGCCCGCCAGCCTGGCGACTGCCGCGACCTTCAACCCGCGCATCGCCTATGAAGGCGGCGCGATGATCGGCGCGGAGGCGCGCGCCAAGACCTTCAACATCCTGCTGGCGGGCAGCGTCAACCTGACGCGCGATCCGTGGGCGGGCCGCAATTTCGAATATCTGGGCGAAGACCCGCTGCTCGCCGGCGTGATGGCGGGCGAGCATATCCGCGGCGTCCAGAGCAACCACATCGTCTCCACCATCAAGCATTTCGCCCTCAACGCGCAGGAGACCGGCCGCACCGTGCTCGACGCGCGGATCGACCGGGGCGCGCTGCGCGAAAGCGACCTGCTCGCCTTCGAGATCGCGACGGAGATCGGCGATCCCGCCTCCGTCATGTGCGCCTATAACAAGGTGAACGGCGACTATGCCTGCGAGAACGCCTGGCTCCTCAATGACGTGCTCAAGCGGGACTGGGGCTATAAGGGCTGGGTGATGTCCGACTGGGGCGCCGTCCATTCGACCGAGAAGGCGGCGCTCGGCGGGCTCGACCAGGAATCGGGACAGGAACTGGACGATGCCGTCCATTTCGGCCAGCCTTTCGCGGATGCGCTGAAGGCCGGCCGCATCCCGACGGCGCGGCTCGACGACATGGTGACGCGCATCCTCCACGGCGTGATCGCGACGGGGCTGATGGATGATCCCGTGCCCGAAAGCCCCCTCCAGATCGACTATGCCGCCCATGCCGACGTGGCGCAGCGCGCGGCGGAAGAGGGCATCGTCCTCCTCAAGAATGAGGGTGACCTGCTCCCGCTTGCCAAGAGCGCGCGGCGCATCCTGCTCATCGGCGGCCATGCCGATGTCGGCGTGCTCTCGGGAGGCGGATCGTCGCAGGTCCGCTCGGTCGGCGGCGCGCCGGTCGAGATTCCGCTGACCAAGGGCGCCGCCGCCTCCTTCGCGCGGATGACCTGGCATGCCTCCTCGCCGATGAAGGCGATCCAGGCGCTCGTCCCGCAGGCGGAGGTCTCCTATCTCGATGGCAGCGATCCCAAGGCGGCGGCCGCAGCGGCGAAGAGCGCGGATATCGTCCTCGTCTTCGGCTGGCAGTGGCAGACCGAGGCGCAGGATCCCGACAGCATGCGCCTGCCGGACAATCAGGACGCGCTGATCGACGCGGTTGCGGCGGCGAACCGCAAGACCGTCGTCATCCTTGAAACTGGCGGCCCTATCGAAATGCCCTGGCTCGCGAAGGTGCCCGTGCTGGTCGAGGCCTGGTATCCCGGCCAGCGCGGCGGAGAGGCGATCGCGAACATCCTGTTCGGCGACGTCAATCCTTCGGGCCGCCTTCCCATCACCTTCCCGGAGCGCGCATCGCAAGCACCGCGCCCGGAGCCGGCGGGCCTCGCCGAACTGCACGCGGCAGAGGCCCGCCGGGACGCTGGCGACCAGACCAATTACGGCATGACCGGCGGCGTCGCCCCCTTCGCGGTCGATTATCCGGAAGGGGCGGAGGTCGGCTATCGCTGGTATGCGATGAAGGGTGCCGGGCCCCTGTTCCCCTTCGGCCACGGCCTCAGCTACACCCGCTTCGCCTATGCCAATCTCAAGGTGCAGGATGGCGCGGCTCTGACGGTCAGCTTCGACGTCACCAATGCGGGCCAGCGCACGGGCGCCGATGTGCCCCAGCTCTATGTCGAGGCGAAAAGTGGCGCGGGCGTCGCCGCCTGGCGCCTGGCGGGGTTCGACAAGCTGACCCTGTCGCCGGGCGAGACGCGGCGCGTGACGATGACCGTCGATCCGCGCCTCATCGCGCGCTTCGACGAGGCGGGGCGCCAGTGGCGGCTCGACGGCGGCCGCTACGCGCTCGCGGTCGGCCGCTTCGCGGGCGATGCCCTGCTGAAGGGTGCCGCTACGCTGACGCCCCAGACGCTCAAGCCCTGACCCGAGGACGCCCGATGACCGCCCTTTCCCGCATTTCGCTCTCCGCCCTCTGCATCGGCCTGCTCGCCGCGCCCCTCGCGGCCCAGCAGCCCTCGTCCACCGCGCGCCCGGACATCTGGCCGGCCGTGAAGGCGATGCCGCAGCGCGACCCTGCGATCGAAAGGCGGATCGACGTGTTGATGAAGGGCATGTCGCTGGAGGACAAGGTCGGCCAGCTGATCCAGGTCGATATCGGCTCGATCGAACCCGCCGACGTGCGCACCGCCAAGATCGGGTCGGTGCTGAACGGCGGCAATTCCGGCCCCTATGGCGACGAATATGCCTCGCCCGCCAAATGGCTGCGCCTGGCCGACGAATTCTACGACGCGTCCATGGCCCGCACGGACCAGGGACCGAAGATCCCGATCATCTGGGGCACCGACTCCGTCCACGGCAACAACAACATCGTCGGCGCGACGCTGTTTCCGCACAATATCGGCCTGGGCGCCGCGCGCGACCGCGACCTCATCCGCGAGATCGGGCGCGTCACCGCGCTTGAGACCGCGGCGGCGGGCCTTGACTGGACCTTCGCACCGACCCTCGCGGTGGTGCAGGATGACCGCTGGGGCCGCACCTATGAAAGCTATTCGGAAGAGCCGCAGGTCGCTGCCGACTATGCCGGCGCGATGATCGAAGGCGTGCAGGGCAAGGTCGGGACGAAGGAGTTCCTCGCCCCCAACCACCTGATCGCCACAACCAAGCATTTCCTGGGCGACGGCGGCACCGGCGGTCGCGACCAAGGCGATACGCGCGTGTCGGAAGAGGTGCTGCGCGACGTCCATCTGGGCGGCTATCCCGCCGCGATCGAGGCGGGCACCCAGTCGGTCATGGCCAGCTTCTCCAGCTGGAACGGCGAGAAGATGAGCGGCAACAAGTCGCTCCTCACCGGCGTGCTCAAGGAACGGATGGGCTTCGACGGCTTCGTCGTGGGCGACTGGAACAGCCACGGCCAGGTCAAGGGCTGCTCCAACGAGGATTGCCCACAGGCGATCAACGCCGGGCTCGACATGTTCATGTATTCCGGCCCCGGCTGGAAGCAGCTCTACGCCAATACGCTGCGCGAGGCGAAGGACGGCACCATCCCGATGGCGCGGCTCGACGATGCGGTGCGCCGCATCCTGCGGGTCAAGCTGCGGGCCGGCACCTTCGACCGGGGCCGCCCATCCACGCGGCCTTATGCGGGCAAGTTCGACGTGATCGGCTCCGCCGACCATCGCGCCGTCGCGCGCCGCGCCGTGCGGGAATCGCTGGTGCTGCTCAAGAATGAGGGCGTTCTGCCGCTCAAGCCCAATGCGAACATCCTGGTCGCGGGCGAGGCGGCCGACAGCATCAGCCAGCAGGCGGGCGGCTGGTCGATCACCTGGCAGGGCATCGACCTGCCCAATTCGGCCTTCCCCAACGCCCAGTCCATCTGGAAGGGGATTGAGGAGACGGTGAAGGCGGGCGGCGGCACCGCCAGCTATGCGCCCGACGGCCGCTTCACTACGAAGCCCGACGCCGCGATCGTCGTCTTCGGCGAGAAGCCCTATGCCGAATTCAAGGGCGACATCCCCAATCTGGAATACAGCCCCGGCGACAAGCGCGACCTGGAAATGCTGCGGCGCTTCCAGGCGGCGGGCGTGCCGGTGGTGGCCGTGTTCCTCTCGGGCCGTCCGCTCTGGGTCAATGCGGAACTCAACGCCTCCGACGCCTTCGTCGCCGCCTTCCTGCCGGGCAGCGAGGGCGGGGGCGTCGCCGACCTGCTCTTCGCGGGCGCCGATGGCAAGCCGCGCCACGACTTCCGGGGCCGGCTCAGCTTCTCCTGGCCCAAGCGCCCGGACCAATATGTGCTGAACCGCCGCGATCCGGGCTATGATCCGCTCTTCCCCTTCGGCTATGGCCTCAGCTACGCCCAGCCCGGCAAGGTCGGCCGCCTCGACGAAGCCCGCCCTGCCGGCATGGCGGAGGCGACGCCCGGCACCTTCTACGGCCGCGGCCAGACGCCGCCCGGCTGGGCGATCGAAGCGGAAGGCGTGCGCCAGTCGGGGGTGGACCGGCGCGCGCAGGAGGACAGCAGGCGGCTCACATGGGCGGGTGCCGGCAAGGTCGCCTTCGCCGCCCCGCGCCCCGTCGACCTCTCGCGTGAGAGCAATGGCGAGATCAGCCTGATCATCGAATATCGCGTCGACGCAAAGCCCTCAGGGACGGTGACCGCCGGCCTGCTGAGTGGCGACAAGGCGGCGGAGGTGCCGGTGACGAAGCTGCTCGCCGCCGCGAAGCCGGGGGAATGGACCCGCCTCGCCATCCCGCTGCAATGCTTCGCCGCGCGCGGCGCCGACATGCGGCAGGTCGCCGCGCCGCTGGTGCTGCGCTCCACCGGCGCGCTCGACCTTGCCGTCTCGGACGTGCGGCTGGACTATGTCAGCATGCCGATGGGCCAGTGCGGCGACCAATAATATGTCTGCGTAATTGACGGCCTTGCGGGCCGGATGGTAGCGGTAGCATCCCGGCCGGCGTCATGCCGGCGGAGAGGATGGGAGGCTGACTGACATGATCCGCAAGCTGGCGACGGGCTTGGTCCTCGCGGCGCTCGGCAGCACCGCGCTCGCCGCGACGCCCGCCTATTTCACACGCTTCTCCTATGAAGGGCGCGCGCAGGAACAGGTAAAGGCCGGCCCCGGCGAATATCAGAACCCGATCCTCTCGGGCTATTATCCCGATCCCTCGATCCTGCGGGTGGGCGACGACTATTATCTCGTCAACTCCTCCTTCGCGCATTTCCCCGGCCTGCCGATCTTCCATTCGAAGGATCTGGTGAACTGGACCCAGATCGCCAATGCGATCGACCGGCCGACGCAGCTCGACTTCACCGGCATGCGCACGTCGCAGGCGGTGTTCGCGCCGGACATCAGCTATCACGACGGCACCTTCTACATCGTCAACACCTGCGTCGGGTGCCGCGACAATTTCTTCATCACGGCCAAGAACCCGGCCGGGCCATGGTCCGACCCCACCTGGCTGCCGTTCGAAGGGATCGACCCGTCGATCTACTGGGAAGGGGACAAGGCCTATATCGTCAACAACCGTGCCCCCAACGAGCCGCCCCGCTATGACGGGCACCGGGCGATCTGGATCCAGGAATTCGACTGGCGCAGCGGCAAGATGGTGGGGCCGAGCACCCAGATCGTCAACGGCGGGGTCGATATCAGCAAGAAGCCCGTCTGGATCGAAGGGCCGCACATCTTCAGGAAGGACGGCTGGTATTATCTGACCGCGGCCGAAGGCGGCACCAGCGTCAACCATTCGCAGGTGGTGTTCCGCTCGAAGGCGCTGCTCGGCCCCTATGTGCCGTTCGAGGGCAACCCGATCCTCACCCAGCGCGATCTCGACCCGGCACGGCCCAACCCCATCACCTCCGCCGGCCATGCGGAACTGATCCAGACGCAGAATGGCGACTGGTGGGCGCCCTTCCTCGCCGTGCGGCCCTATGCCGACGACTTCTACAATATCGGGCGCGAAACCTTCCTGCTGCCCGTGACCTGGAAGGACGGCTGGCCGATGATCCTGCCCAAGGGCCAGACCATTCCCTTCGCTGCCAAGGCGCCCAACCTCCCCGCGCTGCCGCGCCCGAAGCTGCCGACCAGCGGCGATTTCGCCTATGTCGACGAATTCGACGGCGACCGGCTGGCGATGCAGTGGATCGGCGTGCGCACGCCCAAGCAGCCCTTCTACGCCGTCAAGGGCGGGGAGCTGGAGCTCGGCAGCGGCGCGAAGCTCGGCGACATCTCCGGCGTGCCCGCCTTCGTCGGCCGCCGCCAACAGCATCACGTCGCCACCGTCAGCACCACGGTGCGCTTCGCCGCGACCAAGGACGGCGACCGCGCCGGCCTCGCCGCGATCCAGAGCGACATGTCCTGGCTGTTCTTCGGCATCGCCCGGATCGACGGGAAGCCCATGATCGCGCTCTATACCCGCGCCAAGGGGCCGGAACAGCTCGTCGCCTCGGCGCCGCTCGGTGCGGCCGGGCCGGTCACGCTCACTATCCGCGCCGATGGCGGCCGCATGGCCTTCGACTATGCGGGGGCAGGGGGCAAAGGCACGCTGAAGGCCGATCTCGACGTGCGCTTCCTCAGCACGCACGAGGCGGGCGGCTTCGTCGGGACGATCATCGGCCCCTATGCCTGGAGCCAGTGACCACCGGCCGGGGCGCTGACCTCGCGGTCGCGCTCGGCCGTCAGCAGCGCCAGGAACGCCTCGGCGGTCGGTGACAGGACGTCGTTGCCGATCAGCCACAGCGACGTCATCACCGGCGTCGTGAAGGATCGATAGACCACATTATCGACCTGCAGCCGCGCCATGGAGCGTGCGATCACGGTCGGCCCGAATCCCGCCGCGACCAGGCCCAGCAGGGTCGCGAAGCTGCGCGCCTCGTGCGCGACCCGGGGGGCGAAGCCGGCCTGCTGGCACAGGGCGAAGAAATGCTCGGTGAAGCCGGCGCCGTTCGGCGCGCCATAGATCACCAGCGGCTCCTCCGCCAGGTCGGCGATACCGGGCGGCGCGGGGCGCTGCGCCAGCGGGTGGTCCGCCCGCAGCGCCAGCACGACATCCTCGCGCAGCAGGCACTGGGCGGTCATCTGCGGCGGCAGTACCGGGCGCTGGAAATCACGCACGATGCCGATGTCCAGCTGCCCGGTACGCACATTCTCGATCTGCTCGTCGCGCGGCTGCTCCTGCAGGATCAGTTCGACCTTCGGGTGGGACTGGCGGAAGCGGTAGAGCGCCCGCGCGATCGGCGCGACGAACGGTCCCGACGCGGTGAAGCCCAGCCCCAGCCGCCCGACCTCGCCGCGTTGCGCCCGTCGCGCGGTCTCGGCGGCGCGTTCCGCCTGCGCCAGCGTCTGCCGCGCCTCCGGCTCGAACAGCCGACCCGCCTCGGTCAGCCGCACGCGCCGGCTGGTGCGATCGAACAGCCGCACGCCCAGTTCCTCCTCCAGCGCACGGATCTGCTGGCTGAGCGGCGGCTGGGAGATGCCCAGCCGCGCCGCGGCGCGGCCGAAATGCATTTCTTCGGCGACGCACAGAAAGTAGCGGAGGTGACGCAGATCCATTGATTAAGTCTTACAACATATTGATTGTGCCATATTATATATTAGACGCGGAATGTCCAAAGGTGCATGGGGCCTCTCGAATGTGACGGTGCCCTTTCGGCTGCTTTCCCCCTAAAAGGCCCGCGGCCTTGCCCCCCTGCGCCTCGAGCCCCCTGCCGAGGGGCATCTTCACATTCACACCTCTTGGCGAGGCATGATGCTATCCCCACATGCGCGGCCGCAATCCAGAACAGATAAGGCGGGAGAGGCTGGGCGAGAGAGGCTGCATTCCTGTACCGGACGGCGGGACCGTCGCGGCGCAGCGAGGAGTCGTGAATGATCGGTATCGTCAAGATTGCGCTGCATCGCCCGCTCACCTTCATCGTGATGGCGATCCTGATCGCGATCGTGGGCATCCTGACGGCGCTGCGCACGCCGGTCGACATCTTCCCCAATATCCGCATCCCGGTGATCGCGGTCGCCTGGCAATATTCGGGCCTCCCGCCCGAGGACATGGCGAACCGCATCATCGGCCCTTATGAGCGTGTGCTGACCACCACGGTCAACGATATCGAACATATCGAAAGCCAGTCGCTGCAGGGCATCGGCATCGTCAAGATCTACTTCCAGCCGGGCGCCGACATCCGCACGGCGACCGCGCAGGTCACCTCCGTGTCCCAGACCGTGCTGCGCCAGATGCCGCCGGGCACCACGCCGCCGCTGATCCTCAACTACAGCGCCTCGACCGTGCCGATCCTCCAGCTCGCCCTGTCGGGCAAGGGGCTGTCGGAACAGCAACTGTTCGACCTCGGCCAGAACCAGGTCCGCCCGCCGCTCGTCACCATCCCTGGCCTTGCCATGCCTTTCCCCTCGGGCGGCAAGCAGCGGCAGGTGCAGATCGACCTCAACCCGCTCGCGCTCCAGTCGAAGGGGCTGTCGGCCATCGACGTCGGCAACGCGATCGCCGCGCAGAACCAGATCAACCCCGCCGGCTTCGTCAAGATCGGCGAAACCCAGTACAGCGTCCGCCTCAACAACGCGCCGACCTCGATCGAGGCGCTGAACGACATCCCGGTCAAGGTGGTGAACGGCGCGACGATCTACATGCGCGACGTCGCCTATGTCCGCGACGGCAACGGTCCGCAGCAGAATGTGGTCCATGTGGAAGGCAGCCGCTCGGTGCTGCTGACGGTGCTCAAGAATGGCGCGACTTCCACGCTGGCGGTGGTGCAGGGCGTCAAGGATGCGCTGCCCCGCCTCGCCGCGACCCTGCCCGACACGCTGAAGATCCTGCCGATCGGCGACCAGTCGCTCTTCGTGAAGGGCGCGGTGCAGGGCGTGCTGCACGAAGGCGCCATCGCCGCCGCGCTCACCTCTCTCATGATCCTGCTGTTCCTCGGCTCCTGGCGCTCGACCGTCATCATCGCGCTGTCGATCCCGCTCGCGATCCTCGCCGCCATCGCCGCGCTCGCGGCCTTCGGCCAGACGCTCAACGTCATGACCCTGGGCGGCCTGGCGCTGGCGGTCGGCATCCTGGTCGATGACGCGACCGTGACGATCGAGAACATCAACTGGCACCTCGAACAGGGCAAGGGCGTGATCGAGGCGATCCTGGACGGCGCGGCGCAGATCGTGACGCCGGCCTTCGTGTCGCTGCTCTGCATCTGCATCGTCTTCGTGCCGATGTTCTTCCTGCCGGGGGTCTCGGGCTTCCTGTTCGTGCCGATGGCGCTGTCGGTCGTGTTCGCGATGATCGCGTCCTTCATCCTGTCGCGCACGCTCGTGCCGACCATGGCGATGTACCTGCTGAAGCCGCATCATGCGGGCGAGGAGGACGAGCATCTGGCCGGCACCGCCGCATCGCGCAATCCGCTGGTCCGTTTCCAGCGCGGCTTCGAACAGCGCTTCGAGAAGGTGCGCGCCGGCTATGTCGGCCTGCTCCAGCGCGCCCTCAATGCGCGCCGTCCCTTCCTGCTGGGCTTCCTCGCCGTGGTGCTCCTGTCCTTCGGCCTGCTGCCGATGCTGGGCAGCAACTTCTTTCCCTCGGTCGATTCCGGCCAGATCGCGATGCACATCCGCGTGCCGGTTGGATCGCGCATAGAGGATACCGCCGCCCGCTTCGACCGCATCGGCCGGGAAGTGCGCAAGATCGTGCCCGCCGACGAGCTGGGACCGATCACCGACAATATCGGCCTGGCGGTCAGCGCCATCAACACCGTCTATAACAACAGCGGCACCATCGGCCCGCAGGACGGAGACATGCTGATCGCGCTCAAGGAAGGCCATCGCCCGACCGACGAGATTGTCGCGACGCTGCGGCGGGAGCTGCCGCGCCGTTTTCCGGGCACCACCTTCTCCTTCCTGCCGGCCGACATCACCAGCCAGATCCTGAACTTCGGCGCGCCCGCGCCGATCGACATCCAGATCGCGGGCAAGAATGCGGCGGCGAACCGCGCCTATGCGCAGAAGCTGATGGCGCGGATCGCCACCATTCCCGGCCTCGCCGACGTCCGCCTGCAGCAGCCCGCGCGCGCGCCGCAGCTCGACGTCGACGTCGACCGTTCGCGCGCCGGCCAATATGGCCTGACGGAGCGCGACGTCACCACCAGCCTCGCGAACCAGCTCGCCGGCACGTCGCAGACCGCTCCCGTCTTCTTCGTGAACCCGGAAAACGGCATCCAGTATCCGGTCGTCGCGCAGGCTCCCGAATATCTGGTGGGATCGCTCAGCGAACTGTCCAACGTCCCGGTCTCTGGCACGGGTGGCGCGGCGGTCCAGCCGCTGGGCGGCCTCGCCACCATCAAGCGGTCGAACACGGTGCCGGTCGTGTCGCACTACAACATCGCGCCGGTGCTCGACATCTACGCGACGACGCAGGGCCGCGACCTCGGTGCCGTGGCGGGCGACATCCAGGCCGCGATCAAGGCGCTGGACAAGGAATTGCCCAAGGGCGCGACCGTCACCATCCGCGGTCAATATGCAACGATGAACACGGCCTTCTCCGGCCTCGGCTTCGGCCTCGCCGGCGCGATCGTGCTCATCTACCTGTTGATCGTCGTCAACTTCCAGAGCTGGGTCGATCCCTTCGTCATCATCACCGCGCTCCCCGCGGCGCTGGCGGGCATCGTCTGGATGCTCTTCATGACCGGCACGACCCTGTCGGTGCCGGCGCTCACCGGCGCGATCATGTGCATGGGCGTCGCGACGGCCAACTCGATCCTGGTGGTCAGCTTCGCGCGGGAAAAGCTCGCCGAGCTGGGCGATTCGACCCGCGCCGCGCTGGAGGCGGGCATGGTCCGCTTCCGCCCGGTGCTGATGACCGCGCTCGCGATGGTCATCGGCATGGCGCCGATGGCTCTGGGCCTGGGCGACGGCGGCGAACAGAACGCCCCGCTCGGCCGCGCCGTGATCGGCGGCCTGATCTGCGCCACCATCGCCACCCTCTTCTTCGTCCCCACCGTCTTCGCCCTGGTCCATCGCAAGCATGGCCAGCGCGCAGCCCCCTTGGAAATGCAGCCCAGCCATGCATGAGCCCCACAGCATCGTTCCTGCCGAATCCGCCCCCGAACCGGCCGCTGCCGGCCCCGACAGCCGCACCCTGAAGCGCGTCGGCATCGGTGCCGCCGTCGTGGCGCTGGCCATCGTCGGCGCGGGCGTCGCCACGCGCATCAGCGCGACCAACGAGCTTCGCAGCACGGCCGCCGAAGCGGCGGTGCCGACCGTTGCCGTCGTCAATCCCAAGGCTGAGGGGGACGGCAATGCGCTGGTGCTGCCCGGCACGGTGCAGGCCTATAACAGCGCCGCCATCTTCGCCCGCACCAACGGCTATGTGCGCAGCTGGCTGGCCGACATCGGCGACCGGGTGCGCGCCGACCAGCCGCTCGCCATCCTCGACGCGCCCGATGTGGACCAGCAGCTCGCCGCTGCCCAGGCCGACTACCAGACCGCCCTCGCCAACCAGCGCCTCGCCGCCACCACGGCGACCCGCTGGCAGGCACTGCTCGCGCAGGACGCCGTGTCGCGGCAGGAAGCGGACGAGAAGGCGGGCGACCTCGCCGCACGCTCGGCGCTCTCCAATGCCGCGCTCGCCAATGTGAAGCGGCTGAAGGCGCTGCAGGGCTTCACCCGCCTGTCCGCGCCGTTCGACGGCGTGGTCACCAGCCGCTCGGCGCAGATCGGCGCCCTGGTCGTGGCCGGCAATGCCGCCGCCCAGCCGCTCTTCACCGTGTCCGACACCCACCGCATGCGCATCTATGTGCGCGTGCCGCAGAATTATTCGGCCTCCGTGCGTCCCGGCATGGCGGCCAGCATCACCCTGCCCGAATATCCCGGCCGCACCTTCCCGGCGACCCTCACCAGCAGCGCCGGCGCGGTCGATGCCCAGTCCGGCGCCGTGCTCGTCCAGCTCCAGGCCGCCAATCCCGACGGCGCGCTGAAGCCCGGCGCCTTCGCCCAGGTCAGCTTCAAGGTGGATGCCGGGCAGGGGAACGGCATGACCCTGCCGAGCAGCGCGATCCTCTACGGCAATGACGGCCCCACCGTCGCGATCGTCGGCAAGGACGGCCGCGTGACCGTAAAGCCGGTCAGCATCGCCCGCGACGAAGGCAGCACGGTGCGGATCGCCGGCGGCCTCTCGCCCAGGGACCGCGTGGTGGATACCCCGCCCGACGCCATCCGCACCGGCGACCGTGTCGAGGTGCAGGCGCCCGCCGCCGGAAGGGGCGCTGCGAATGGCCGCTGAGCGGGCGCTCGCCGCCCTCGCAATGCTGGCGCTGGCGGGTTGCTCGATGGCGCCCGCCTACCAGCCGCCGTCCGTCGCCGTGCCGCAGGGCTTCAAGGAAGCGGAAGGCTGGACCGCCGCCACGCCGATGGACGCCGCCCCGCGCGGCGAATGGTGGAAACTGTTCGGCGATCCCCTTCTCGATGACCTCGAAACGCAGGCCGCCGCTGCCAGCCCCACGCTCGCCGCCGCGCTCGCCCGCTACGACCAGGCGCGCGCCGCGGCCCCGCATCGAACGGTCGGACCTGTCCCGCAGGTCGATGCCGTGGGCGACGCCAGCCGCCAGCGCGTGTCGGGCAACCGGCCGGGCGGCACCGGCCGGGCTTCCACCTATAACGACTTCAGCCTCGGTGCGGCGCTCGACTATGAACTCGACCTCTGGGGCCGCATCCGCAACAGCGTGAAGGCCGCCCGCGCCGACGCGCAGGCGAGCGAGGCCGACCTCGCCTCAGCCCGTCTCAGCCTCCAGGCGGCGGTCGCCGACGCCTATTTCCGGTTGCGCGGCCTCGATGCGCAGGCGGAACTGCTGCGCCGCACGGTGGACGCCTTCGGCAAGGCCTATGACCTCACCGTCCGCCGCCACGACGGCGGCATCGCCTCGGGCATCGACGTCAACCGGGCGAAGACGGTGCTGGAAAATGCCCGCGCCCAGATTTCCGCCGTCGCCAATGATCGCGCCGCCACCGAGCATGAAATTGCTGCGCTGACCGGACAGGTCGCCTCGACCTTCTCGATCGCGCCGCGCACCCAGCCGCTCGTCGCCCCCTCGCTCCCGACCGGCGCGCCATCGGAACTGCTCCAGCGCCGCCCCGACATCGCCGCCGCCGAACGGCGCATGTTCGCCGCCAACGCCCGCATCGGTGTGGCGAAGGCCGCCTTCTTCCCCACGCTCACCTTGGGCCTGAGCGGCGGCTATGAGGCGACGCGCGGCGACCTGTTCAGCGCCTCCAACAGCTTCTGGGGCCTGGGGCCGGCCTCGGCCATCCTGTCGATCTTCGACGGCGGCCGCCGCAAGGCACAGGTGGCGATGTCGCGCGCCGACTATGAGGAACTCGCCGCCGGCTATCGCGACACGGTGCTCACCGCCTTCCGCCAGGTGGAGGATGCGATCGCCGCCAACCGCCATCTCGCCGACCAGACCGCCAGCCAGCGCAACGCCGCCGCCGCCGCCGGCCGCACCAGCGACCTCGCGCTCACCCGCTACCGCGACGGCGCGTCGGATTATCTGGAAGTGGTGACCGCCCAGACCGACGCGCTCGACGCCCAGCAGGCGCTGCTCGCGGTCGAAACGCAGCAGGTCCGCGCCCGCATTGCCCTGGTCCGGGCGCTCGGCGGCGCGGCGGGGTGATTGCCTAGTTGGCGAGCGCCCGCTGCACGACCAGGCCATAGATCGCCGCCAGGTCGCGAAGGTCGGTCAGCGCCACCGCCTCGTCCAGCTTGTGCATGGTCGCGTTGTTCAGCCCGAACTCCACCACCGGGCACAGCCGCGACAGGAAACGCGCGTCCGACGTGCCGCCGGTGGTCGAAAGCTCCGCCTCCACCCCCGCCACGTCGCGGATCGCGCCGCGCACCAGTTCGCTCAGCGCGCCCGGCTCGGTCAGGAAGGGCTCGCCGCTGATCTTCGCCATCACGGTGCCGCGTTCCGCCGCCGCGATCGCGGTGATCCGCTCGACCAGCGCCGCGCCGCTGTGCCGGTCGTTGAAGCGGATGGAGATGCGCGCGCTCGCCTCGGCGGGGATGACGTTGGTCGCCGGATTGCCGACGGTGATGTCGGTGATCTCGATATTGCTCGGCTGGAACCAGTCGGTGCCTTCGTCCAGCACTTCCGCGTCGATGGCGGACAGGATGCGCACCAGCCGCGGGATGGGATTGTCGGCCAGATGCGGGTAGGCCACATGGCCCTGCGTGCCCGGCACGCTGATCCACATGTTCACCGACCCGCGCCGCCCGATCTTGATGACGTCGCCCAGCCGCGCGGTGGATGTCGGCTCCCCGACCAGGCAAAGGTCGGGCCGCAGGCCGTGCGCCGCCATCCGCTCCATCAGCGCCAGCGTGCCGTGCACCGCCGGTCCTTCCTCGTCGCCGGTGATGATCAGGCTGATCGTCCCCGGCAGGTCGTCCGGCAGCTGCGCCAGCGCCGCGACGAAGGCGGCGATCGCCCCCTTCATGTCCACCGCGCCCCGCCCGTACAGCAACTCGCCCCGGATTTCGGGGGCGAAGGGATCGCTGGTCCAGCCGGCGCCAGGCGGCACCACGTCCAGATGCCCGGCAAAGGCGAAATGCGGCCCCGGCCCGGTCGTGCGCCAGGCCAGCAGGTTTTCCACCGGCCCGTCCGGTGCCTCCCCGGCAAGGAACCGGTCGACCGCAAAGCCCAGCGGCCGCAGCATCGCCTCCAGTTCGTCGAAAACTGGCCCCGTCGCTGGCGTTATGGAGGGACAGGCGAGCAGCCTTTCTGCTAAGGCCACGGCATCGGCATGGGTGCTGATCGGGTGCATGGCGCCTGCGTTAGCGAAAGCCAGCTGCCTTTGCCAGCCGCCGCGTCAGGAGGAAGTCATGCCCCGGATCGACCTTGGCACGATCGAACAGGTCAACCGCACGGGCTATCCCGCGCCCTATGCGACGGCGGTGGCGGGACGCTGGGTGCGCCGGCTGGGGCCTGACGCCGGCCTTTCCGATTTCGGCGTCAGTCATGTCGTGCTGAAGCCCGGCGCTGCCTCTTCCCAGCGCCACTGGCACGAGGATGAGGACGAATTCGTCGTGATGCTCTCGGGCGAGGCGGTGCTGGTGGAGGAGGGCGCCCGCACGCCGATGCGCGCCGGCGACATGGCGGCCTTTCCCAAGGGCGAGCCGAACGGCCACCAGCTCGTCAACGAAAGCGGCGCGGATTGCGCCTTCCTCGCCTTCGGCCGCGCCGCGACCAGCGACTGCCATTATCCCGACATCGACATGCACCTGTCGGGCGGCGTATTCCGGCGCAAGGACGGATCGGATTTCTAGGGTTGGAGGATTGCGGATATTCACACCGTCATCCCAGCGAAGGCTGGGATCTCCCTTTTCTTTTCCTCGCATCAGGTCAGAAGAAGAGAGATCCCAGCCTTCGCTGGGATGACGGGAGCTGCCCAAACCGCCATTGCCGCCCCCGCGCTCAAGAGCCATAACCCTCCCCACCAACAAAGGGGACCCCGCATTGCTCGACCGTCGCGCCCTGATCGCCGCCTTCGGCGCCAGCCTCGTTGCCGCCAAGGCGCCGCCGGCCGCTCCGTCGCCCGCGCTCGTCCGCCCGCCGCGCCTGCGCCCCGGCGACACGGTCGGCCTGGTCGAGCCCGCCGGCTTCACCGACGACGCCTTCGACCTCGATCTCGTCAAGGAAACCATCGTCGCCATGGGCCTCAAGCCGAAGGCCGCACCGCATCTGGCGCAGCGCTACGGCTATCTGGCGGGGGAGGATCGCGCCCGCGCCGCCGACCTCAACGCCATGTATGCCGATCCCGAAGTGCGGGCGGTGTTCGCGGTGCGCGGCGGCTGGGGCTGCGCGCGCATCCTTCCCTATCTCGATTTCGACCTGATCCGCGCCCATCCCAAGCTGCTGGTCGGCTTTTCCGACATCACCGCGCTGCACCTCGCCTTCGCCGCGCGCGCGGGCTTCACGACCATCCACGGTCCCAATGCGGCGAGCAGCTGGGGGCGCCTCAGCTGGGACGCTTTCCGCGCCGTCGCCTTCGACGCGCAGACGCCGACCTTCCGCAACCCGCCGGGCACGGAGGACCGCCTGGTCCAGCGCGCCGGCCGCATCCGCACCTTCCGCCCCGGCAAGGCGACGGGCCGGCTGCTGGGCGGCAACCTCACCGTGCTCTGCGCGCTGATGGGCACGCCCTGGTTGCCCGACTTCACCGGCGCGATCCTCTTCATCGAGGAAACCAACGAGGCCGAATATCGCATCGACCGGATGCTGACCCAGCTTGCGCTCGCCGGCGTGCTGGGCAAGCTCGCCGGCGTCGTCTTCGGCCAGTGCACCAGCTGCACCGCGCGCGACGCGTCCTTCGGCGGCTTCACCCTGTCGGAAGTGCTGCAACAGCATCTGGCGCCGCTCGGCATCCCCGCCTTCCAGGGCGCGCTGTTCGGCCATGTCGCCAACCAGTTCAGCCTGCCCGAAGGCGTGCGCGCGGAAATCGACGCGGACGAAGGCACGATCCGCCTGCTGGAACCGGCGGTGGCTTGACGATCCCCATCAGTTGTCGATGCTTTCATCATAGGAAACCGTCAGCGTTCCGTCGATCAGCCGGGCGCTGATGGGCCCGGACAATTGCTGGGCATCGCTGATTTCGAAGACTCGCGTCTTGTCCCCCATGGTGATGTTGGCCTTGAGGGCATATCTGTAGCGCGGCTCCCTCAGGGTCGACGCGGCGGGATAGGGGATGTTCCAGCTGGCCTGGTCCGCGGCCTGTTCCGAAAAATCATGCCTGCCAGCGGTGATGCGGTCGTCGGTTTTGACGGTGTAGGCCATGGCCCAGTTGGTCCAGCCGCGTCCCCGGCAATTCTTCACGCCGAAGGGAAAGCGATCATAGCCCTTGCCCTTGGCCCGCCCGGGCACTTTGATGCAGCTATCGCCGCTCAGCGATGGAGGACCGGCATAGCCGCCGCCATTCTTCCCGGTGATCCGGAACGAATCGATCGATTTCACGAGCCAGGGTGATGGTTCGCAGATCTGAGCGGTGATGTCGCGATCGGCGTCGCAATTGTCGTCGGCGCCGCTTTCATACTGCTTGGACCACCCTTCCGTTCTTTCCACGAGGCTCGTCGGCTCGATCCAGCCCGCCAGCGAAACCCAGCGCCTGGGGGCAAGCGTGACGGCGAGCGACTCCGTCCGCTTTTTGCGTGAGGACGGGCAAAGGAGCAGAAGATTGGATTTCTTCACGTCGATCAGCTCGACCCTGATGCCGACGCTGCGTTCGGAGGCGATGCCGTGCGCCACTTCCCTGGGCACGGCCGCCCGGATTTCCGTGGCGGACCGCGCGATGACGGTCGCCTTCCGACCGTCGATCCAGATCCCGTCCTCGGGGCCGCTCAGGAAGTTGCCGCGCAACGTCACCTCTGCGGTGTCGCGCCCGATCCGGATGCGGTCGGGCTGCAGATAGACGATCCGCGCGGCCTGGCTCCTGCACGGCAGGGAATAGAGCGCGTTGTAGGCTATGATGTCGGCTTCATAGATGGTTTTCCGCGCTTCTGCGGCGGTCTTGCTGGCAATGTCGATCGTGGCCTGCCTGATCTGTTGGGTCAGCCTTTGAGCGTCGCGATACAAAGCCTGCTGTTGCGCATCCATCCGATCGAAGGTCAGGTTCACATTCTTGCCGAAGACGCGATCGATGTCGCGAATGACATTCTGCGCGTTGGCCTGAAGCGAATTGCCAGCTCCCTTGATCGCTTCTCCGGCGGTGGTGATCGCGTTGTTGAAATCGGCCAGCGTGCTTGACAGCGCATTGCTGACCGCGCCGATGGTCAAGGCGGTTGATATGTCCTGCGCGCGCCCATCTGGAACCGCGTGCGCGGCCAGAACGGCGATCACGGCCATGCCGTTCGTGAGTCGGTTTACCCCCATTGCAATTGCCCCCCGCTGATGCCTGGATGACGTCCATGTGCGACCCGGATGTCGAAGGCCGTCTTTGCGGCCATGGGGGACTCCGTCCCATCGCGGTTATACGCATTTCGCCCCCCGGCTGCTCCGGCAGACGCGTCCGATTCGGAGGGAAGACAAGGCGTCGATGAAGCGGCGCCTCTGGTCAGTGCAGCGTCCGCTCCAGCGCAGACAACAACCGCGTGCCCAGCGCGGTCTTCGGCACGAAGGGGGCGTGCGGGAAGCGCCGAGCCAGCCGGTCGGCCGGCGCCAGCCCGGAACAGAAGAGGAAGGGGATGTCGTACCGCTCCAGATCGTCGGCGATCAGCGCCGCGTCGCCGCCGCGCAGCCGCACGTCGAGCACGGCGCAGTCGGGGAAATGATCGGCGATCGCGCCGATGGCGTCGGGCAGGCTCGGATGCGGCCCGTCCACCACATAGCCGCCGTCCTTCAATATCTCCGCCATCAGCGCGCCGACCTGCGGATCGTCCTCGACCAGCAGCACGCGTTCGGGACCGTGCCTCATGTCGGTCACTCCAGCCCGAAATGGGCGCGATAGCGGGCGAAGCAGCGCGCGCCGCAGCGCAGCCGGATCAGCGCGCCCTCCGCCATGGCGGTGGCGCGCGCCGGGTCTTCGGCGACCAGCGGCTCGATCGCCTCGTCGTTCCAGTCGCGGCTGTGCTTGACGTCGAGCACGGCATGGAGGTCGAAATATCGTCGCTCGCCGTCGGTCAGGCCGATGCGGCGCAGCCCGGCCGCGGTGCAGGCCGATCGGCCCGGCGCGGTCAGCTCGATGACGCCCAGCGCGCCGACGCTGTGCCAGGCATAGGCGCGGGACGTCGCCATTGCCGTCATCGCATTGGCCAGCGCCAGGCTTTCCCAAACGGTCGATTCGATCGCCGTCTCCAGCGCCAGCACATCGACCAGCCGCGCCAGCATCGGCCCGTGCATGCCCTTCGCATTGCCGCGTCCCATCTCGTCCCAATAGTTGCGGGCGAGTTCCAGCTTGGCGCGGGCGGGCAGCTTCACCTGGGTATAGGCGACCAGATCGTCGAACCCGGCCTCGCCCGCGGCCTCCTGCCCCAGGAACCAGCGCAGCGCGTCACGATCCGCCTCTTCCGCCAGCCAGGGGAAGAGCGGATCGTTCTGCCCCGGCCCGCTTTCCTTCAACCCCTCGAACCAGGCTATGAAGGCGGCGGGCTCGGTAGGCGCGGCGGCGGCTTCCTCCCGCACCTCGGCGCGCAGTTCCTCCACGAAACCATGCTCCAGCCGCAGTATGCGATGGTCCTGCTCGATGCGCGTGCCCCAGTCGTCCGTGGGAAAGCCGGGCGCCAGGCGCTGCCGGTTCCAGTGGCTCAGCTGCTGCTGGAAATCCTGATTGAGAAACTGGGACGGTCGTTCGATCGCCTGCGGGCGGCTCGCCATGACATCACTCCGGGGTAAAGGGGCTTCACCCTAGAAATGCCCGGGGGCTTCGAGACGTTCCGCGCAATCGCACTGATCTCGATCAGGTTACGATCCGCCAGTGATCCCCGCGCTCAGCTGAGCCGCCGTTCGATTCCCGCGGCAATCGCCAGCAACCGGCGATCCTGCCCGTTGCGCGCGACCAGCATCAGCCCGCCGTCCGAGCAGGGCAGGGATATGGCGCACAGGTCGAAAAAGTTGGCGATCGCCGTGTTGCGCAGCAAAAGCCGGTTCCGATCGACGAAGCGGTCGGGATCGGCCACCTCCGCGATGGTGGGCGCCGGGATGGGCACGGTCGGCAGGATCAGCGCATCGACATCCGCCAGTTGGGCGTCCATCGCGGCGATCAGCTTCGCGCGGTCCGCCAGCATCTGCGCATGCTCCGCCTCCGACACGACGCTGCCCGTCTGCATCCGGGCGTGCACGATGGGATCGTAATCCGCGCCGTGTGCCGCCAGCATGGCCCTGTGCACCTGCCACGCCTCGACCGCGACCAGCGGCGCCTTCGCGTTGACGCGCGCCATGTCGTCGAATTGGGAGTAGGCCTGTTCGCCGATGATGGCGCCCGCCTGTTCCAGCACCGCGGCCTGCATCGTGAAAGACATATCGATATCGTCATCCAACCCGGTCATCGGCAGGCCCAGCGGGATCGTCAGTTTCAGGCCCTTGAGGTCGGCCGGCACCAGCGGGCGGAAGGCATCCCCCGCTAGCACCGCGTCGGCGCGGGCGATGCCGGCGACATCGCGGGCGATCGGCCCGACCGAGTCGAGCGTGGGCGATAGGGGGAAGGCCCCTTGCGTCGGCACGCGTCGCTGGCTGGGCTTGAAGCCGGTCAGGCGGCACAGCGCCGCCGGGATGCGGGTCGATCCTCCCGTATCGGTGCCGATCCCGATGGCGCAGCATCCGTCCGCCACCGCGACCGCCGCGCCGGAACTGGAACCGCCCGGCACGCGGGTCCGGTCGACCGGATTGCCCGGCGTGCCGTAATGCGGATTGGCGCCGACGCCGGAAAAGGCGAACTCGCTCATATTGGTCTTGGCGACGATGACCGCGCCTGCCGCGCGCAGTCGCCGCACCGCTTCCGCATCGGCCCGGGCCGGCGGCGCGCCGGCCAGCACCTTCGATCCCGCACGGGTGGGTTCCCCCGCGACGTCGAACAGGTCCTTGATGCTGACGATTTCGCCGTCCAGCGGTCCCAGCGATTGGCCGGACCGCGCCCGCGCATCGGCCGCATCCGCCGCCGCGCGCGCCTGTTCGGCATAGACGGTCAGGCATGACCGCGCGCCCTCGCCGGCGGGGTCCGCGATGCGGGCCAGCGCCTCTTCCAGCCGCTCGCGGGACGGGCGCTGCGGGTGCAGCGGCGCGGCACTGGTCATGGCACTCCTCCCCACGGCCATCGCGGCCGCCATCATTCCCGTCGCGGCCCGGCGCGAAACGCCCTTATCCGGCATGGGCCACCTTTTCCGCCGCCTCCATCACCCTCAGCACATTGCCGCCGGCCAGCTTGGCGATGTCGGCGTCGCTCCAGCCCCGCCGCATCAGCTCGGCGAGCAGCGCCGGATAGGTATCGACGCCCGACAGCCCCTGCGGCAACGCGCCCACCCCGTCGAAATCGCTGCCGATCCCCACATGGTCGACCCCGGCGATCTTCGCGATATGCTCGACATGGTCGGCGACCTGGCCGATCGTGACGACCGGCTCGGGATGCGCCTTCTCCCACGCCGCCAGCGCCGCCCTGGCCCCTTCGGGATCGCCGATGTGCAGCCCGCCAAAGGGCGGCGCGTTGTTGCGCGTGATCTCCGCGCTGCGGTCCGCGCCCCACACGCGCCGCGCCTCCGACACATATTGCGCGGCGAAGTTCACCATGACGACGCCGCCATTCTCCGCCACCTTGCGCAGCACCGCGTCGGACACGTTGCGCGGCGTGTCGCACAGCGCGCGGGCGTTGGAGTGGGAGAAGATCACCGGCGCCCGGCTCTGCGCCAGCGCGTCCAGCATCATCTTCTCGCTGACATGCGACAGGTCCACCAGCATCCCCAGCCGGTTGAGTTCCCGCACCACATCCTTGCCGAAGGGCGTCAGCCCGCCATGCTGCGGGTCGTCGGTCGCGCTGTCGGCCCAGGCGATGGTCTTGGAATGGGTCAGCGTCAGATAGGATGCGCCCAGGTCGTGATAGGCGCGCAGCACCGCCAGGCTGCCGTCGATCTGCCCGCCGCCTTCGACCCCGATCATCGACGCGATCCGCCCCGCCTTGTGCGCCGCGCGCACCTGCGCCGCCGTGGACACCAGCTGGAAGTCGCGCGGATAGCGCTCCGCCAGGCTGTGGACCAGCGCGATCTGTTCCAGCGTGTCCTTGACCTGCTGCAGCTCGGGCAGGTCCGCCGATACCCACACCGACCAGAACTGCCCGCCGATATGCCCGGCACGCAGCCGCGCGATGTCGGTATGATAGGTCTGCGGGTCCAGATGCGTCAGGTCCATCGACCAGCGCGCCTCCTTCGCCTTCTCCGCCAGCGCCTCGGGCCAGTCATTATGCCCGTCGATCAGCGGCGTCGCCTTCAGCACCCGGTCGATCCGGGCGGCATAGGGATCGGCGGCATAAGCGGGCAGGGCGAGGGCGAGCAGCGGCAGCGCCGCGAGGCGAAGGAGGATCATGGCGGCAGCCTAGTGGGCGCGCAGGAAGAAAGGAAGCGGCCGGGTGCCGACCGGTCGCCCCGCCACCCGGACCGGGCTTCCCGCGCGCCCATGCGTCCATGCCTCGGTGGGCCGAACGTGCCGAATTTCGGGACAAGTGCCGGATCGCGGGGATTTGACGGGCTCAGTGCAAAGCCTTATGCCCCCATTGTCTGCAGAAGATGACGCCGCACGCCGATGCGGCGCGTCGGGGGGCGGACCGGTCGCGAGACGAAGCCGTATGAGCGATCAGGACATCATTATCGGGAGTAAAGGCGTGCAGGCCAAATCCTCTATTACCCTGGACCAGCAGGGTATCTCCACTAACGCGACCCAGTTCTGGAATCTCGGCACCGCGCCGCTTGTCGAAGCCGCCGTGCGCAATGGCGAGGGTATCCTGTCGAAGGATGGTCCGCTGGTCGTCAAGACCGGCAAGCACACCGGCCGCAGCGCCAAGGACAAGTTCATCGTCCGCGACGCCGAAACCGAAAGCACCGTATGGTGGGGCAACACCAACGTCCCGATGACGCCCGAGCATTTCGCCGCGCTCAAGGAAGATTTCTTCAAGGCGCTGGGAGAGAAGGACCGGCTCTACGTCGCCGACCTGTTCGGCGGGTCGCAGCCCGAACATCGCGTCAATGTGCGCGTCATCAACGAATTCGCCTGGCACAATCTGTTCATCCGCACCCTGCTGGTCCGCCCGAACGCCGATGAACTGGCTGGCTTCGCCCCCGAATATACGATCATCGACCTGCCCAGCTTCCGTGCGGACCCCGCGCGCCACGGCAGCCGCACGGAAACGGTGATCGCGGTCAACTTCACCGAGAAGCTGATCCTGATCGGCGGCACGGCCTATGCGGGCGAGATGAAGAAGTCGGTGTTCGGCATCCTCAACTACCTCCTCCCCGTGAAGGGCGTCATGCCGATGCACTGCTCGGCGAATATCGGCCCGGACGGCGACACCGCCGTCTTCTTCGGCCTGTCGGGCACGGGCAAGACCACGCTGTCGGCCGACGCCAGCCGCACGCTGATCGGCGACGACGAACATGGCTGGTCGGACACGGCAGTCTTCAATTTCGAGGGCGGCTGCTACGCCAAGATGATCAACCTGTCGGCCGAGGCCGAACCGGAGATCTTCGCTACCACCAAGCGCTTCGGCACGGTGCTGGAAAATGTCGTGATCGACGAGGATACGCGCACGATCGACCTCGACGACAACAGCCTGGCCGAAAACAGCCGCGGTTCCTATCCGATCGACTTCATCCCCAATGCGTCGAAGGACAATCTGGGTCCGGTGCCGAAGAACATCATCTTCCTCACCGCGGATGCCTATGGCGTGCTGCCGCCGATCGCGCGGCTGACGCCCGACCAGGCGATGTATCACTTCCTGTCCGGCTACACTGCGCGCGTCGCCGGCACGGAAATCGGCGTCACCGAACCGACCGCCACCTTCTCGACCTGCTTCGGCGCGCCCTTCATGCCGCGCCACCCGTCGGTCTATGGCAATCTGCTGAAGGAGCGGATCAACAAGGGCGGCGTCACCTGCTGGCTGGTCAACACCGGCTGGACCGGCGGCAAGTACGGCATCGGCAAGCGCATGCCGATCAAGGTCACCCGCGCGCTGCTCAACGCCGCGCTCGACGGCAGCCTCAACAGCGCCGAATTCCGCACCGATCCGAATTTCGGGTTCGAAGTGCCGGTCGCCGTGCCGGGCGTGGAGAGCACCATCCTCGATCCGCGCGAGACCTGGGCCGACAAGGAAGCCTATGACGAGACCGCTGCCAAGCTGGTCAAGCAGTTCGTCGACAACTTCGCCCAGTTCGAGGACCATGTCGACGAATCCGTTCGCGGCGCCGCGCTGACCGCGGCCTGATCCGACGCCTTCCCTCGCCGGGGAAGGATCGCCATTCGCAAGGGGCGCCGGGGAATACTCCCGGCGCCCTTCGCTTTTGCTTTGCCCGGCCGCCCGCACTGGCTACACCGGACGCGGAATGATGATCGACCCGCTCGTGCTGCTGCAGGCCTATTCCATCGGCGTCTTCCCGATGTCCGACGACCGCGAGGCGGAGGATGTCTACTGGGTCGAGCCCAAGCGCCGCGCCATCCTGCCGCTTGACGGCTTCCACCTCTCCCGCTCGCTCGCGAAGACGCTGCGCCGGGAATGCTTCCGCGTCACCGCGGACCGCGACTTCGCCGGCATCGTGGCGCTCTGCGCCGAGGCGGCGGAGGACCGGCCGTCCACCTGGATCAACGGCGCGATCGAGCAGGCTTATGGTCATCTGCATGCGCTAGGCTTCGCCCATTCGGTCGAGGTCTGGGAAGGGGAAGAGCTTGTCGGCGGGCTCTACGGTGTCGCGCTGGGCCGCGCCTTCTTCGGCGAAAGCATGGTGTCGCGCCGCACCGACGCGTCGAAGGTCGCGCTCGCCTGGCTGGTCGCGCGGCTGCGCTTCGCCGGCTTCACCCTGCTGGACTGCCAGTTCATGACCGACCATCTCCGCTCATTGGGCGCGGTGGAGATCGGCCAGCGCGACTATCTTCAGTTGCTGGGCGCGGCGGTCGAGGGCGTGGCGCTGGGCGCGGGCGCCGATCCGCTGTCGGCGGGGGCGGGTGCAGCGGCCTCGCTGGCGTTCGCGCCGCTGGCGGGGGAGGCGGTCGCGCCGTCCTTGCCGCCCAGCTTCACCGTGCCGGGGCCGGTCTCGGGCCATTCCATCGCGCAGCTCTTGACCCAGACGTCGTAGATCGGGTGCTGGACGACATTGCGGTCGGGCCGCTCGCGGAACAGCCAGCCGGAAAAGTTGCGCCGCCACTTGCCGTCCGCCGTGCTGCGCACGTCCAGCTGCACGAAGGCGCCGGTTTCCTGCACATTCTCCCAGGGCGCGCTGGTCTCGCAGGCCTGCAGCCGCACGATCGCGTCGCCCGCGCGCAGCGCCTCGCCCGGCTTCATCTTCAGGTCCATGGTGATGCCGTTGCGCTTGTTCAGCAGGCCGATCACCGCGACTCGCTCGGCCATCGGCGTGCCGGCCAGCGCGGCGTCCTGCGCGGTGCGCACGGGACTGCCCTGGATGCGGACGGGGCCGGTCTGGTTGGCCGCGGGAACATCGTCGCCGCCGCAGGCGGCCAGCATCGACGCGCAGCCCAGCGCTGCGAACGACAGGATCGGCAGGACGCCCCCCGCCGGGCGCCGGATCATGATGCGTCGGGGCTCCACGCCTCGTAATCGCCGGTCGCCCGCTGGCGATGCCCGCCCTTTTCCAGCGCGCCCGACGGGCGATAGGCGTGCGGCGTGCCGGTGGCGTTGGGGGTGAAGTCCTTTTCCCAGATGCGCGGCGGCGGCAGGAAGCTTTCGGGCGTCCCCTCGATCGAATGGTGCAGCCAGCCATGCCATTCTGCCGGCACGCGGCTGGCGTCGTTGGCGCCGTTATAGATGACCCAGCGGCGGGTGCGGCCCATCACGTCGGCGCCGCCTTCATAATAGACATTGCCCTGATGGTCCTCGCCGACCTTCGTGCCCTTGCGGCTGGTGTAGAGCGAGGTGCCGATGGTCGCGCCATCCCACCAGGTGAAGATCTTGCCGAGGAGTCCCATGGCCGACGCGTTTAGCCCGGTGTGCAGGGCATTGGCAAGTGCGCTCAGCGTTCGCCCGCGGGGCAGAAATTCAGATCGGTCGAAGCGCTGCCGGGCACCGCGCAGGCGCCCCAGGACACGACGTCCTCCTCCGCGATCCCCAGCTCCGCCGCGCGCCCGCCGCGCAGCTCCAGCACGGCGGCGACGGGGATGCCCGCCGACACGGGCTCGCGCGAATAGGGCGTGGCGTTCGCCTTGATGAAGGCGATCGTCCCGTCGGTGCGGATGAACAGGATGTCGAGCGGGATCACCGTGTTCTTCATCCAGAAGCTGGCGGTGCGCGGCGGGCTCATCGGGAACAGCATCCCCCCGTCCGCATCCAGCGCGGTGCGGAACATCAGGCCCTGCTCCTGCTCCTGCGGCGTGCGCGCGACCTCGACGGTGAAGCGATGCTCGCCCTTGGCCGTCCGGATCGCCAGCGGAAGGGTAGCGAGCGGCGCCGTCTGGCCCGCAGCGGCGCTGTTATCGGCCGGCTCGCTCCCGGTCGGCTTCGTCGGCGTGCAGGCAGCAAGGAACAGGAGAAGGAGCGGCAGGGCGGGCTTCATGGCCGTGGGCCTAGCCCATCGCATGCCGGACGTATAGCGGCGAGGGCACAGGTCACATGTCCCGTTCCGGCACCTCGCCCGGCCGGGCGTCGACCCAGCGCCTCGCCACCCCCATCCCGTGCCCCGCCCGCAGGAAGGCGGCGATCCACTTCTCCCGCTGCTTGGGGTCGGGGGCCTGCGCGGCATAGGGGCCGATCCGCTTGCGCCGGGCGAAGCGGTCCGCCGCGTCCCATGCCTCCGCCTCGCTCTGCGCCTTCGCCTGCGCGCCTTCCTCTTCGCCTATGCCCGCCGCGCGCAGCGTCTCCGCTACCCGCCGCGCGCCATAGCCCCGGCGCGACAGCGACGACGCCTTCATCGCCGCATAGGCCCGGTCGTCGACATAGCCGAGCTCCGCCAGTCGCTCGACCAGCGCCTCGGGTGCGGCGGCCGCCTCGCCCTCCCATCCCCGTTCGCGGATCTTGCGGTGCAGATAGTCGAGCAGCTTGCCCCGGCTCGTCGCGAAGCGGCCGACATGGCGCAGCGCCATCTCGCGCAGCGTCTCTTCCGTCAGGGGTGGGCGGGGGCGCTTGCCGGTCATCGCGACACCATGCGACAGGCGCCATTTTTATGCCACAGTCGGGCCGGAATTTTACCGCGCCTTGTGGGGTAGAAGCACAGGCTGGAACGCAACTATCCGGTGCAAGACCGCGCGAATGATGGTAGCGGCTGGCTGAATATGACAATTATGACATTGGGTGACACCAATATGACGGGTTCGCAAAGCATGATGGCACCGACGCCGACGACCGACGACCTTCCCCGCCGCTTTTCCGATTTCGGGACGCTGGGGGAAGCGCTGGACTATGCGGCGCGGGGCAGACGCGGACTGAACTTCCACGACGCGCGCGGCAATCTGGCGCGCACCTATCCCTTCAGCGAGCTGCGCGCGGACGCCGTCGCCTGCGCCCACCGCCTGATCGCCCATGGCGTGAAGCCCAGGGACCGCGTGGCGCTGGTGGCGGAGACGGGCGCGGACTTCGCCCAGCTTTTCTTCGGCATCGTCTATGCCGGCGGCTGGCCGGTGCCGCTGCCGCTGCCGACCAGCTTCGGCGGCAAGGAAAGCTATATCGACCAGCTCAATGTCCAGCTGACCAGCTGCGATCCCATGCTGTTCCTCTTCCCTCGGGAACTGGAGGAGATGGCGGGCGAGGCCGGCTGCCAGCGCGCGGTCGAAAGCATCGCGTTCGAGGATTTCCTGGCCCGCGACGCCGCTCCCGCCGCGCTGCCGCAGGCGGACACGCAGGACATCTGCTACCTGCAATATTCCAGCGGATCGACCCGCTTCCCGCATGGCGTCGCGGTCACGCACCATGCCCTGCTCAGCAATCTCGCCGCGCACAGCCACGGCATGGAGGTGCAGGACAGCGACCGCTGCATCAGCTGGCTGCCCTGGTATCATGACATGGGCCTCGTCGGCTGCTTCCTGTCGGTCGTCGCCAACCAGGTGTCGACCGACTACATGAAGACCGAGGATTTCGCCCGGCGCCCGCTCGCCTGGCTCGACCTCATCAGCCGGAACGAGGGCACCTCGATCAGCTATTCGCCGACCTTCGGCTACGACATCTGCGCCCGCCGCATGTCCAGCCAGACCAAGGCGGCCGACCGCTTCGACCTGTCGCGCTGGCGGCTGGCCGGCAACGGCGCCGACATGATCCGCCCGGACGTGATGCAGAGCTTCGTCGACGCCTTCGCCGACGCGGGCTTCAGCCCCAAGGCGTTCCTGCCCAGCTACGGCCTTGCCGAAGCGACGCTTGCCGTCACCATCATGCCCCCGGGCGAAGGGATCATGGTGGAACTGGTGGAGGAGACCGACCTGTCCGGCGGCTCCGCGACCGAGGGTCGGCCGCAGCGCTTCCGCTCGATCGTGAACTGCGGCAAGCCCGCCCGCGACATGAAGGTCGAGATTCGCGACGAGGACGGCGTCGTCCTGGGCGAGCGCCAGATCGGCAAGGTCTGGACCACCGGGCCCAGCCTGATGGTCGGCTATTTCCGCGACCAGGAGGCGACCGACGCCTGCCTGATCGACGGCTGGCTCGACACCGGCGACATGGGCTATCTCAGCGACGGCTATCTCTACATCGTCGGCCGCGCCAAGGACATGATCATCATCAACGGCAAGAACCACTGGCCCCAGGACATCGAATGGGCGGTGGAGCAGCTTCCCGGCTTCAAGCAGGGCGACATCGCCGCCTTCGCGATCACCACGCCGGGCGGCGAGGAAGCGCCCGCCGTGCTGGTCCATTGCCGCACTTCGGACAATGAGGAACGCTCGCGCCTGCGCGACCAGATCCGCGAACGCGTCCGCGCCATCACCGGCATGAACTGCGTCGTCGAACTCGTCCCGCCCCGCACCCTGCCGCGCACCAGCTCGGGCAAGCTCAGCCGCTCCAAGGCGCGCAACCTCTATCTGACCGGCGAGATACGCCCCTACGACATCGCGGCTTGAGTTGGCGGGGCGGGGGCGCGTGCGCCTCGGGATTTGGGGCGTGGAACGAATGGCGGATGTGCGCCACTTGCCGCCGTTTACGTCATGCGCTCGGTCTCCTCAAACGGGACGGGGGTGATAGCTGTAGGCTGGAAAAAGCTGCAAGATATCGCCCCCTGCACAACCGTACTGCTTGACCGCATAAAGCGGGCAAGGAGTACGGCGCATGTTTGCAGAATTAACTGGATTATTGATAGCTGTCGGAAGCTTTATCACCGCAATGGCTGAGTTAATAAATGCATGGAAGAAATGATTAGCGCGCGATCAGGGGGGGGTTGCTGTGGCGTTCATACCCGAAGTAGAATTCCCTTCCGATCCATTCGAGGCAACGTTCATATACTTTGCCCTGATGGCTTATCCGGAGATTGGAGCAGGCGAGCGCGGTAAATCGGGTGCCAAGTTTGCAGATGCTTTGGCCAGCTACTGCCTTTACAAGGCTCGCCAAACATATGATCTACGTTGGTTGCGGAAAGAGCGGCGGGACGCCACCTTTTGCCCGCCACAAAGGCGCCAATTCGAGCGCGCCTTATTGCACGGACGTCAGCGCATTGAACAACGCTTTGCAGCATATGATCTTTACGGTGAACAAGTGTTGCAAGGCTTATTCCAAGCTATGACGGTCGGTGCACAGGCAATCAAAAGAGGGCGGCCGGAGGATGTTTATCACATGAATCCTACCGGTGGCCCATCGCTAATGCGGGAAGAGGTAATCAGAGCTTCGACCCCGGGGATGCGCAAATTGCTTAGTCAGTCTGCCAATCACTGGGCGATTCGATTAGGCTTGAACGAGCCCGGCCGTCTGAACGAAAGCCAAATTGCTGAAAAAGCCAAAAGCTTACATCGGCGCGCATTCGTGCCTTCGATCCCAGTCCTGCATATGGTTCATGCTTTCAATGAATGCGCGCGAAAACTTGGCCCTCGCATTGATAGTTGGAAAGAGCGCGATCCTGTTGAAGCAATGCTTTTGAATGGAAGCTTATGGGTTTGCGAAGCGATTTGTGAAGCTGAAAAATGGCGGATTAAGCAGCACGCATCTATAGGTGCATCTCTTCAGCCCGATATGATGGTGCGCCTTACAACTGCGGGCTGAACGTCTGTATCTCACGCACTTCGCCTCTGAGCCGACATTCCACAATCAGCCAAAACTTACCCTCCGCGCTTTACACGAAGCCTTCTGCCCCTTGGGACCTTCATGACATCCTGCATAAACCCCTTCTAAAATAGGATTTCCTCTGATCTACCATGGCGATGGCACCGCCTCGTTCCACGCGCCCGATCCGGCTTCCGCGCACCCCGTTGTTCAGTACAAACCTGTCGCCTCCCTGTCGCGTTGCTGTGACCTTGCTGTTACCCAACTGTCGCGTCAGTGGCGCGTCGGTGTCGCGTGACTGTCGCGTCGCTGTCGCCTCGCCGGGACTTTGCTGCATTTTTCGGTCCGAAATGCCCGACAACGGTGTGAACTTCGCCTCTGTCGCGTCGCCATCGTATCTCCGGCGACCGGCGGACCGCCGTGGCAGTCCCTGGCATGCGCATCGGGGTTACCGTTTCCTAACGGCTTGCCGCTACGTCCTGTCCCGTGAGCGGAGCGGGTCGATCATCACCGGACCATGGCATGCGGGGGCGGGCGGCGCTTCTCGCGGCGCTCGGTCTTGGCCGGCACGCCGACGACACGGGCATGCGCGTCCTCGCGGCGCAGCTGCGCTTTTCCGACACGGTGGCGCCGCTCCGGCTGGGGCTCAACATTCTCGGCCTGCTGTTCCTCTGGCGCGTGTTCGACGATTCGACCCCTGCCAGCCGGCTGATCGGCTGGTCCGTCGCCATGCTGGCGGCGGCCGCCATTGCCATCCTCCTCGCCAACCGCCGCCGCGCCAATGCTTACGCCCAACCCCGGACGATCGACCTGCATCTGCTGGGCGTCGCGGGTTTCGCCCATGGGCTGCTGTGGGCGGGGGCGATATGGCTCTTCCCGCGTGCGGGCAATCCGGGGGAGCTGATGGCCTTCTGGACGCTGCTCAGCTGCGTGATGGTCTGCGGCACGATCACCTTCGCCGCGGCGCCGCTGGCCGCGGCCGCCTTCCTGCTGCCGGTGGCGCTCTCCATGCCTGTCCTGTTCACCGTGCCGGAACAGGAATCGCTGCGCATGCTCGGCATCGGCTATGCGCTGGGGCTGGTGCTCGGCACCGTGCTGTTCGCGCGCCTCTTCGTCCGCCAGCACAGCATGAGTGCGCAGCTCGAGGAAAAGAGCGAGGTGGTGAGCCTGCTCCTGCGCGAATATGAGGAGGGCGGTTCCGACTGGCTGTGGCAGACCGACGCCGCGCGCCGACTCCAGGGCGTGTCGGCCCGTTTCGCCGAGACGCTGGGGCTCGACCCGCAACAGATCGAGGGATTGCCGCTGGTCCAGGTGCTGGCCGGCTCCGCATGGGAGGACGGGCGCTTCGCTTCCGGGCTTCACAGTCTGGCCGATCATCTCAAGCGCCGCGAGAGTTTCAGCAACCTCGTCCTGCCGGTGGAGATCGGCGGCCGCACCCGCTGGTGGGAGCTGTCGGCCTCGCCCCGCCATGACGATGCCGGCGTGTTCCAGGGTTTTCGCGGCGTGGGATCGGACGTCACGACGCAGCGCGAATCGGCCGACAAGATCGCCCAGCTCGCGCGCTTCGACCCGCTCACCGGCCTGCCCAACCGCAGCCACCTGCGCGACGCGCTGGACCAGGCGATGGCGGCGGCCGGGGAACGGGTGCCGGGCTGTTCCTTCCTGATGATCGACCTCGACCGTTTCAAGGCGATCAACGACACGCTCGGCCACCAGATCGGCGACAAGCTGCTGACCCAGGTGGCGCGGCGCCTGCGCCAGATCTGCCACGAAACCGAATTTTGCGGCCGGATCGGCGGCGACGAATTCGGCGTGGTGATCCCGCGCGTCGCGGACGAGCATGCCGTGGCGGAGCTGTCCGGCGCCATTATCGGCGCGCTCTCGGCTCCCTATCATGTCGACGAGCATACCCTCTATGTCGGCGCGTCCGTGGGCTCCGCCATGTCCCCGCATGACGGCCGCGAATCCGAGGCGCTGGTCCGCAGCGCCGACCTGGCGCTCTATCGTGCCAAGGGGGAGGGCGGCGGCGTCCACCGCGCCTATGAGCCGCAGCTCCATGCGCTCGCCGAGGAACGCCGGCTGATCGAACTGGCGCTGCGCGAGGCGCTGGAGAAGGACCAGCTCCACGTCCTCTACCAGCCGGTGGTCGATGCGGAGGGCGGCTGCGTCGTCGGCTTCGAGGCGCTGGTCCGCTGGACCCATCCGCAGCTCGGCCCCATCTCCCCCGCCAAGTTCGTGCCCGTGGCGGAAGAGGCGCGGCTGATCGCGCCGATCGGCGAATGGGTGCTCCGCACCGCCTGCATGGAAGCGGTGAACTGGCCGGAGGACGTGCGCATCGCCGTCAATGTCTCGGCCGAGCAGCTCACCCATGCGAGCTTCGTGGCGGCGGTGGTGTCGGCGCTGTCGTACAGTGGCCTCGACCCGCGCCGGCTGGAGCTGGAGGTCACCGAAAGCGTGTTCATGAGCGAGGGCACCGGCGCGCTCAAGGTGCTCGACCAGCTGCTCGCGCTCGGCATCCACCTGTCGCTCGACGATTTCGGCACCGGCTATTCCTCGCTCGGCTATCTCAGCCGCACGCGCTTCAACACGATCAAGATCGACCGCAGCTTCGTGGTCGGCGCGTCGAACAACAAGGCGGAAAGCCTGGCGATCATCCGCGCCGTCGTGACCCTGGCCGACAGCCTGGGCATGACGACCACGGCCGAGGGCGTGGAAACGCAGGCGGAACTGGACATGGTCCGGCGGCTGGGGTGCCGGAAGGTGCAGGGCTATTATTTCGGCCGCCCGATGCTGGCGCGCGACGCGGGTCTGCTCTTCCCCCACCACCAGCGCCGCAGCGCCTGACTGCCCGGTTCAGCGGGCGCCCAGCTGCCGTTCGACCGAGGTCCAGAGCGCCGAAAAGTCCCGCGCGGCGGGCGAGGAGGGGGCGAAGGCGCCCAGCGGCTTGCGGCGCACGGTCATCTGCTCGATGGTGCTCGCCATCGGGATGGCGGGCCAGTCGGGCTGCGCCTCCAGCGCCGCCCGGTGCAGGCTGCGGCGGCGGTCCACCATCGAATAGACCGGCAGGATCGGCGCATGCGCGCCCCCGCGCTGGACCAGATAGCGCGCCACTTCCCCCATCGCCCGCTGCGACAGGGGGGACGGGATCACCGGGATGACGATCAGGTCGGCGGCGCGCAGCACCTGCTCGCTGGTTTCCGTCAGCCCGGGCGGGCAGTCGAGGATGATGCGGTCATAGTCCCGCCCCAGGCTCTCGATCAGCTTCGCCAGCCGCTTCTTCTTGTCCATCTCGCGGAACAGGTGGTCCAGCCCGCGCAGCGAAGTGTCCGCGGCGATCAGGTCCAGCCCCGGCACGGTGGACGGCTGGATCAGCTTCCGCACCTCCACATCCTTGCTGAAGATCGCCTGCGCGGCGTCCCTGCTCTGGCTGTCGGTGGAAATCAGCCAGCTCGACGCCGCCTGCGGGTCGAGATCCCACAGCAGCGTCCGCCGCTTCGAGATGCTGGCCGATGCCCAGGCCAGGTTGATCGCGAAGGTCGTCTTTCCTACCCCGCCCTTCAGGCTGTAGACGGCGATAGTCGCCAATACCGGTTCCTTTGCCATGGGCAGGGAAGCTAAGTCCTCCGCGCCCGCCAAGGCAAGCGACAATCACGCCTTTGTTACGCGCCGATGACGGTCCTGCGATCACGCATAGGCGATCAGCCGCCCGAGCGAGGCGATTGCGAGCCACAGCAGCAGCGACAGCATTGCCATCAGACGCAGCGCTGGACCAGGGACGGGCTCCCCTTTCCACAGCCATCGGAAAAGCCCCGCATTGCCGAGCGCAAGCGCGATCAGCAGCAGCTTCAGCTGAAATCGCAACGACCGCACCAGCGCTCCGGCGTCGGCCGCGAAGAGCACCGCGCCGCTCGCCGCGAGCAACAGCAGGCCCACGATCGCAAGCGGCGTCAGCACACGGGAGAGTGCCGCTAACGGCAAGGCGCGAAAGAGACCGGCGAGGCGCAGGTCGAGAAGGCCGATGCCGCCGACCAGCAGGACGAGGCCCAGAAGGTGCACCAGATTGGCGAGCGGATAGGCCCAGGCGGATTCCCGGGCGGTCACGCCCAGCGCGCTGCCTTCCAGTGCGGCGGCCAGTTCGCCGATCAATCAGCGCAGCTCGACGGTCTTGCCCTGCGCGGTGACGCGCTCGATCCGCATTTCGGCGGTGCCGTCGCGCCGCGGATAGCCCTCCAGCGTCACCGGCTTGCCATCGGTCAGCATCGCCTTGCTAAGTCCTCGCGCCTCCATGCGCGCGACCGGCGCCAGCACCACGTCCCAGGTCCGCTTCTGCCATTGGACCTTGGCGCTGCCGTGCGGATTGCCCCAGCTGACGTCGCTGAGGGGCGCCGTGATCTTCAGGGTCTTGGACGCATCATAGCTGCTCCAGCCATGATGCGCCAAGGCGGCGGCAGGAAGGCTCAGCAGAAGGGCGGCGGCAACCAGTGAGCGTTTCATGGCAGGACTCCGGGGTGACCTGAACCTTCAGACTCTCGCGTGCCCCGGCGGTTCCTTCAGCAATGATTTGTCACAGAGATAAGCCTTAAAGAAGCTCGCGCGCTCTTTCCGGCGGCCGGGCGATGACTGCGCCCTTGTCCGTCACCACGATCGGCCGCTCAATCAGGATCGGATGTTGCACCATCGCCTCCAGCACCGCGGCATCATCGCTGGTGTCTAGCCCGATGTCCTTCACCACGGCCTCGCCCTTGCGCACGGCTTGCGAGGGCGCGACGTCGGCCTTCGCCAGCACCGCCTCGATCACCTCCCGGCTCGGCATGGCCTTCAGATAGTCGAAGATCTCGACATCGATCCCCGGCGTCTCCTCCAGGATCGCGAGCGCCGCCCGCGACTTGGAGCAGCGCGGATTGTGCCAGATTGTCGCCTTCACTGCACGCTCTCGCGCGCCAGCCATTCCTCCAGCCACTTGATCGTATAGTCGCCGTTGAGGAAGTCCGGATCCTCCAGCAGCGCCTGGTGCAGCGGGATCGTGGTCTTCATCCCCTCGATCACATATTCCTGCAACGCGCGCTTCAGCCGCATGATCGCGCCTTCGCGGGTGCGGCCGTAGACGATCAGCTTGCCGATCATGGAATCGTAATAAGGCGGCACCTTATAGCCCTGGTAGAGCCCGCTATCGACGCGGACGTGCATGCCGCCGGGGACATGATAGCTGGTCACCGTGCCGGGCGAAGGCGCGAAGGTCTTGGGGTCTTCCGCATTGATCCGGCATTCGATCGCATGGCCGGTAAAGCGCAGATCCTCCTGCGCGACCGACAATGGCCGGCCCTCCGCGACGCGAATCTGCTCGCGCACCAGGTCGACGCCGGTGATCATCTCGGTGACCGGATGCTCGACCTGCAGGCGGGTGTTCATCTCGATGAAGTAGAACTCGCCATCTTCCCACAGGAACTCGATCGTGCCCGCACCGCGATAGCCCATGTCGGCCATCGCCTTGCGCACCACCTCGCCCATGCGGTCACGCTCGGCGGTGGAGAGGACGGGGGAGGGGGCTTCCTCCAGCACCTTCTGATGGCGGCGCTGGAGCGAGCAATCGCGCTCGCCCAGATGGATGGCGTTACCGTTGCCGTCGCCGAACACCTGGAACTCGATATGCCGGGGATTGCCCAGATATTTTTCCATATAGACGGTGTCGTCGCCGAAGGCGGCCTTCGCTTCGCTGCCGGCCTGCTTCATCAGCGTTTCGAGCTGGTCCTCGTCCGGCACGACCTTCATGCCGCGCCCGCCGCCGCCGCTTGCTGCCTTGATCAGCACGGGATAGCCGATCTCCGCGGCGATCTCCTTCGCTTCCTCGACGCTGGAGATCGCGCCGGCGGAGCCGGGAACCAGCGGCAGGCCGAGCGCGCCGGCCGTCTTCTTGGCCTCCACCTTGTCGCCCATGATGCGGATATGCTCGGGCTTGGGGCCGACGAAGGCGATACCGTGCGCCTCCACGATCTCGGCGAACTGGGCGTTCTCCGACAGGAAGCCGTAGCCCGGATGGATCGCGTCCGCGCCGCTGATCTCGGCGGCGGAGATGATCGCGGCGACGTTCAGATAGCTGTCGCGCGCGGCGGGCGGCCCGATGCAGATCGCCTCGTCGGCCAGCCGCACATGCATGGCGTCGGCGTCGGCGGTGGAATGGACCGCGACCGTCTTGATGCCCATTTCATGGCAGGCGCGGTGGATGCGCAGCGCGATCTCGCCGCGGTTGGCGATCAGCAGCTTTTCGATGGCCATGCCGTGCCGCCGCCTTATTCGATCACGACCAGCGGCTGGTCATATTCGACCGGCTGGCCGTTATCGACCAGCACCGCCTTGACCGTGCCGCCGGTGGTGGCGGAAATGGCGTTCATGACCTTCATCGCCTCGACGATGACCAGCGTGTCGCCCGGCTTCACCGTGGCGCCAACGCGGATGAAGGGCGCCGCGCCGGGCTCGGCCGCCAGATAGGCGGTGCCTACGATCGGCGAGCGCACCAGCGTGCCGGCGGGCAGCGCGGCTTCCGCCGCTACG
>NZ_AUWY01000059.1 GCF_000447205.1 Sphingobium ummariense RL-3
GGCCGCGACCGGCGCGGGGGCGGCCACATAGGCGGGAACACCGGCACCACCGCCGACCTTGCGCGCGACGCGGATCTTCCGATCGCCGTCTTCCACCTCGATTTCGGTCAGATTGGTGTCGTCGAGCAGCGCGGCGAGATCCCGCACCAGCTGCACGTCCACCTGCATCGCGCCCTTTTCATGCTTGTCGTTCATCTGCAATCCCGATGGATAATGTCGTTCTTGACGCCCGCGCCTATGCGTATTTGCGTCGAAGCGCAACTTTCTAGAGTTCGAGCGCCGCCTCCAGCGCCAGCATGTAGGACATCGCGCCGAAGCCGGCGATCGTTCCCTTGGCCGCCATGCCGACATAGCTTTTGTGCCGGAACGGGTCGCGCGCGTGCGGATTGGACAGGTGCACCTCGATCACCGGCACCGCGATCCCCTTGATCGCGTCGTGCAGCGAAACGGAGGTGTGCGTCAGTCCGCCCGCGTTCAGCAGCACGGCGTGGGCACCCTCCGCATGCGCCTCCTGCAGCCAGTCCACCAGATGACCTTCATGGTTCGACTGGCGGAAGTCGATCTCCACATGTGCGCGCGCGGCAGCATCCTCCATGCGCTCGGCGATGTCGTCCAGCGTGTCGTAGCCGTAGATTTCCGGTTCGCGGGTACCCAGCATGTTGATATTGGGTCCGTTCAGTACGAAGATCCTGCGTGCGTCGGCCATGGGGCTTCCTGTTCCTCTCGGCTTGCCGGTTGCGGCGGGGGCGATTGCGTCCCTATATGCGCCCAGACCTTTAGCCCCGCCTGTCGCGCCAAGTCGAGACGGGTTTCATCTTTCAGCGAACGGGAAGCCGCACAGTGAGCATCGATGGCACCATTTCCATCCACATCAACGGCGAGCATCGTCGGGTGCGTGGCGGCATCACGCTGGCCGCACTGGCGAGCGAGCTGGGTTTCGTGCCGGAGAAGGTGGCGGTGGAACGCAATCTGCAGGTGGTACCCCGTTCCACTTTGGCGCAGGTCCCCGTGGAGGACGGCGACGAGCTGGAGATCGTGCATTTCGTCGGTGGCGGCGATGCATCGTCGGTGGACGACGACAGCTGGTCAGTAGCGGGCAAGACCTTCCGATCGCGCCTGATCGTTGGTACCGGCAAGTATAAGAGCTTCGAGCAGAACGCCGCGGCGGTCACGGCGTCGGGGGCGGAGATCGTCACCGTGGCCGTGCGGCGGGTGAACGTCAGCGATCCCAAGGCGCCGATGCTGACGGACTATATCGACCCGAAGAAGATCACCTACCTGCCCAACACCGCCGGCTGCTTCACCGGTGAGGAGGCGATCCGCACCCTGCGGCTGGCGCGCGAGGCAGGCGGCTGGGATCTGGTCAAGCTGGAGGTGCTGGGCGAGGCGCGCACGCTCTATCCCGACATGGTAGAGACCCTGCGCGCGACGGAGATCCTGGCGAAGGAAGGCTTCAAGCCGATGGTCTATTGCGTCGACGATCCGATCGCGGCCAAGCGGCTGGAAGATGCGGGCGCCGTCGCGATCATGCCGCTGGGCGCCCCGATTGGATCGGGCCTCGGCATCCAGAACCGGGTCACCATCCGCCTGATCGTGGAAGGCACCAGCCTGCCGGTACTGGTTGATGCGGGTGTGGGCACCGCGTCGGAAGCGGCGCAGGCGATGGAACTGGGCTGCACCGGCGTCCTCATGAACACCGCCATTGCCGAGGCGAAGGATCCGGTGCTGATGGCCGCCGCGATGAAGGCCGGGGTCGAGGCGGGCCGCATGGCGTATCGCGCCGGCCGCATGGGCAAGCGGATGTATGCCGACCCATCCAGCCCGCTCGCCGGACTGATCTGATCTCTTTTCGCTCTCGCAGCAAATTGACCGACTCCGCAGCTGTGCCTATGGCTGTGGGCAGAACAGAGGAGGATTGCGATGGTGAACAAGCTCTACCCCGATGCGGCAGCGGCGCTGGAAGGGCTCCTCTTCGATGGCATGCATCTGTGCGCGGGCGGCTTCGGCTTGTGCGGCATTCCCGAACGGCTGATCGACGCGATCCGGGATTCGGGCGTCAGGGATCTGACCATCGCCTCCAACAATGCCGGCATCGACGGCGAGGGGCTAGGCAAGCTGCTGCGCACGCGCCAGGTGAAGAAGATGATTAGCTCCTATGTCGGCGAGAACAAGGAGTTCGAGCGGCAATATCTGGCCGGCGAGCTGGAGGTTGAATTCTGCCCCCAGGGCACGCTGGCCGAACGCTGCCGCGCGGGTGGGGCAGGCATTCCGGGTTTCTACACCAAGACGGGCGTCGGCACAGCCGTCGCCGAGGGCAAGGAGGTCAAGACCTTCGACGGCCAGGACTATATCCTCGAACGCGGCATCTTCGCTGATGTCGCCATCATCAAGGGCTGGAAGGCCGACGAAAGCGGAAACCTGATCTTCCGCAAGACGGCGCGCAACTTCAACCAGCCGATGGCGACCGCCGCGAAGATCTGCGTCGCCGAGGTCGAGGAAGTGGTGCCGGTCGGCAGCCTGGACCCGGACGCGATCCATCTGCCGGGCATCTACGTCAAGCGCCTGATCGTCGGCGCGCCCTATGACAAGAAGATCGAGTTCCGCACGGTAAGGCAGCGGGAAGCGGCGTGATGCCGCCTCGCGCCAGTGCCTGCGGGCTGGCGGTGGCGGCAGTCGCGCTGCTGTCGGCCTGCGTGGCCGATCGGCCTGCGACCGGAGCTGCCCCGCCGGCCAATCCGCCCGCGGGCATGCAATATCTCTACGGCTCGGGAGAGGCGGCGGCGCTGTCGGTGCAGGCCTTTACCGCGCTGATGACCCATGTGATGGCCAAGGTAAAGGCGCGTCCCGTCGACAGCGTGGTGCTGGCCGAAGGCGCCAGCCTGGAGCAGCCGCGTTTCGTGCCCTGCGGCGACAAGCCCTTCGCGGCCGTGTTCGACGTCGACGAGACTGTGATGCTCAACATCGGCTTCGAATATCATGACGCGACCACGGGCAGGGGCTATGACGCCGCCGCCTGGGACGCCTGGGAAAGGACCGGCGCGGGTGCCGTGAGCGCCGTCCCCGGCGCTGCCGAGGCGGTCCAAGATCTGCGCAACATGGGCGTTACGGTGGTCTTCAACACCAACCGCTCAGCCGCCAATGCCGAGGCGACGGCGGCGGCGATCAAGGCGGCGGGATTGGGTGAGGCGCTGCACGGCGTGACGCTCTATCTCAGCGGCGACGATGCCATGGGGTCGCGCAAGGACGGGCGACGGGCGGCGATTTCAGCGAAATATTGCGTCATCGCCATGGGCGGCGACCAACTCGGCGACTTTTCCGACCTGTTCAATGCGGGGCAGTCCGTGACCGCGCGCCGCGAGGCGACGATGCAGGGGGCCATCGCCCATCTCTGGGGCAATGGCTGGTTCGTCCTGCCCAACCCCGTCTATGGCAGCGGCCTCAAGGGCGGCTTCGACGATGTTTTTCCGGCAGACAAGAAGTGGGCGATGCCCGCCCAAGGGGAGAAGAAATAATGCCCTGGACTCGTGACGAGATGGCCGCACGGGCGGCGAAGGAACTGAAGGACGGCTTTTATGTGAATCTGGGCATCGGCATCCCGACCCTGGTGGCGAACCATATCCCCGAGGGAGTCGAGGTGACGCTCCAGTCCGAGAATGGCATGCTCGGCATCGGTCCCTTTCCCTATGAGGGCGAGGAAGACCCCGACCTGATCAATGCGGGCAAGCAGACGATCAGCGAACTGCCGCAGTCGGTCTATTTCTCCTCGTCGGACAGCTTTGCGATGATCCGGGGCGGGCATATTGACCTCACCGTGCTGGGCGCGATGGAAGTTGCGGAAAATGGCGACATCGCCAACTGGATGATCCCCGGCAAGATGATCAAGGGCATGGGCGGCGCCATGGACCTGGTCGCCGGCGTCAAGAAGATCATCGTGGTGATGGAGCATACGTCGAAGGACGGCAGCCCCAAGTTCATCCCGGCCTGCACCCTGCCGCTGACCGGCAGGAACGTCGTCGACATGATCGTCACCGACCTTGCCGTTTTCCAGCGGCCGGACCATGACAGCCCGTTTGCACTGGTCGAGCTGGCCCCCGGCGTCACGGCCGAGGAGGTCGCCGCCAAGACCACCGCCCATTATGTGAGCTGAAGGAACGGCGACGATGAGCCTCGATGGCGCCTATGACGAAGCCAATCCCTTTGCGCTGATCCTGCAGGGCAAGATTCCTTCGACCCGGCTTTACGAGGACGACCATACGCTGGCCTTCCTCGACATCATGCCCCAGTCGAAGGGGCACAGCCTCGTCATCTCCAAATGGTCGAAGGCGCGCAACATCCTGGAGGTGGAGGACGAGGCTCTGGCGCAGGTCATGGCAACGGTGAAGAAGGTAGCCGTTGCGACCCGCACTGCCCTTTCGCCCGATGGCATCCACGTCGCGCAGTTCAACGGCGCTCCGGCAGGACAGACGGTTTTCCACCTGCATGTCCATATCGTTCCGCGCTGGGCTGGCGGACCGGCGGGCTTCTCCGCGCACGGACAGGGGCCGATGGCCGATCTGGCGGCGCTGCAGGCGATTGCGAACGAGATTCGCGCACAGTTCTGATGGTGGTGCCGACGTTCATTCCGCCCCGTCCAGCCGGGGCGCGCTGACATGGCGCTCAAGCCTTTCAAGGCGCCCGGCGCGCGGCTCGCCCTTCGCACCAAGCCTGCCAGCGACCGGTTCGCCGGCCGGCTGGGTGAGACAGAGGTCATCCTCGACATATCCCGCCTGATGTGGCGCAGCTTCCATCCCACGCCGACAGGCATCGACCGCGTCGAATATGTCTATGCGCGCGAGCTGCTGGAGCGCATGCCCGAGCGGCTGGCCTTTGCCGCGGTCCATCCGGTGGGCGGCTATTATGGCCGGCTCAACACCGCCGCGGTGCGCCAGTTCCTGGCCTTCACCACGGCACGCTGGCGCAATGTCGACCGCCCCGGCCCGGGGGAGAGCAGGGCGGCGATCCTGCGCCGGCTTTTCTCGCTGCGCCCGCGCCCGGTACCGCTCGCGAAGGGGCCGCGCGTCTATCTCCAGGTGTCGCCGCATCATCTGGAGGATGATGAGAAGGTGGGGGACATCCTGCGGGCCGAGGGCGCGAAGTTCGTCAATCTGGTCCATGATGTCATCCCGTTGACCCACCCGGAATTCGCGCGCCCCAACGGCGCCGAGGACCATCTGCGCCGAGTCCGCACGATCGACCGCTATGCCGACGGCATCATCGGCAACAGCCAAGCCACGATCGACGCGCTGGCGCCGCATCTGACCCGTGGACTGGACGGCCGCGCGATTCGCGTCGTTCATTTCGGCGCCGACCCGCCCGACCTCTTCGGCCCGAAGGGACACAGCGTCCCGGACCGCCCCTATTTCGTCTACATCTCGACCATCGAGCCGCGGAAGAACCACCTTCTGCTGCTCAACGTCTGGCGCCGGTTGGTGGAACAGCTGGGCGACGAGGCGCCGGTGCTGGTGCTGATCGGGCGGCGCGGCTGGGAGAATGAGAATGTCGTCGACATGCTGGAGCGTGCCGAGGCGCTGCGCGGCCATGTGATCGAGGCAGGCGAGCTGCCCGACAACCAGATGCAGGCGCTGGTGGCGCAGGCCCGGGCGATGCTGATGCCCTCGTTCGAGGAAGGGTTCGGCATGCCGGTGGTGGAGGCGCTGGCGGCCGGGGTGCCGGTGATCTGCAGCGATATCCTTGCCCATCGCGAGGTCGGCGGCGATGCGCCGGACTATGTCGATCCGATCGATGGCCTGGGCTGGCTGCGCATGATCGACGCCTACCGCAAGCCGGATTCACCGGAACGCGCCGCGCAGATACAGCGCCTTGGGGGATGGCGGGCGCCGACCTGGCGCGACTATTTCGATGTGGTGACCGACCTCCTTGATGAGGTCGCTGCATCCCGCTAACCCGATGGTCCCGTTAATGTCTAGGCCGGTTTCCATGCCCTGGCGTCTTCCATTATTACCCTTGCCGTTCCGGGCGGCCGTTGGGGTGAAGGCGTGACGGAACGGCTGTCCGCCCCCTTCCTGCGTTCGCCGCCATTTCCGGGCATCGATCCCGCGGTGGCCGCGATCAGCACGAGGCAACAGCCGGGCGATCAGCCGGCGGCGGTGGATGATGCCTTGCTGGAAAGCGTCGCGAAGGCGCGCGTCGGCGGCTGTTTCTGGGGCGGTCGGCCCGGCGGGATCGTGATCGTGGGACGGCAGGGGGTGCCGATAGCGCGCGAGCGGCGCGCCGGACTGGAGGCGGATGCCATCGGCCTGCTTCCCGGCGGGCGTTTGGCTGCCAGGGGTGGGCAGGGACGGCCTCTGAAGGAGGATTGCGATCCCTGGACCCTGGTGCAGAACGCGCGCTCTGTCCATGCCGAGGCGGATGACGAGCTGGCGATGGTGGCCGGGCTGCTCGGCATCCCCGTCTATGGTCCCGACCTTCAGTTCGTTCCGCCCGCTCGCCTGCGGGAGGAAGCGCGCCTTGCCATTGGCCGCGCCCGTTATCGCAACTGCTTTGCAGACAGCGAATCCTCCGTGGCGGAGGCGATAGCGCAGCTGGGCGACTGGCGACGGCAGATCGACGGTAATCAGGGCATCGCCGCAGCGAGCGGCATGGCGTTCTGGAAGCGCGAGGTCATCGGCGATTTCCTGTGGGATGGCCAGAATTCTCCGCCCTTCCTGCCGCCGCACAGTGGTCTGCGACGAGCGGCGCGGGAGGGCGGTGCGCTGGCTGTGTGGCCGTCGCGTGTTCCGCCCGACCTCCCCAGGGAAGCGGCGGCGCGATCGGTGCCGCTGGTCCGGGTTGAGGACGGGTTCCTGCGCTCGCGAGGATTGGGCGCCGCTCTCCATCCTCCGGGATCGGTGGTGGTCGATCGGACGGGCATCTATTATGACGCTACCCGGCCCAGTGATCTGGAAACCCTGCTGGCGACGCATGATTTTTCCTCCGCGCTGCTTGAGCGGGCGCGGCTCCTTCGCGCCCGGATACGGGAAGCGGGTGTCACGAAATACGGGCCGCAGTCTGGCGCGATGATCGATCTGCCGGCGGGACGGCGCACGGTGCTGGCCGTGGGCCAGGTGGACGACGACCTTTCCGTGCGGCTGGGCGGCGCCGGTGTCGGCGGCAACGAGGATTTCCTGGCGCGTGTAAGGCGCGCCGAGCCCGAAGCCTGGATCGTCTACCGGCCGCATCCCGACGTGCAGGCGGGGCACCGCAAGGGCCATCTCAGCGATGCGGTGGTGCTGGCTCATGCCGATCGCATCGATACGGGGGCACCGCTGATGGCGCTGGTTGAAGCGGTCGACGAAGTCCATGTGCTCTCCTCGCTCACGGGCTTTGAGGCACTGATGCGTGACAGGCCCGTCACCGTTCATGGCATGCCCTTCTATGCAGGCTGGGGCCTCACCCGCGACCTCGCCCGCCCTAATGCGAGAAGGGGGCGGCGACTTTCCCTTGACCAGCTTGTCGCGGCGGCGCTCATTCTCTATCCTCGCTATATCGATCCCGTGACGCGTCTGCCTTGTGGTCCTGAATGGATGGTGGAGCGGATGGCGAACGGCTCGACCCCGACGACGACATGGCTTATCAGGTTGCGGGCGCTGCAGGGGAAGCTGAGACGGTTGATGACCTTGTCCGCAGAGTATCTGAATGGTTGACGCGTCCCAAAAGACCTTTCTTTTCCTTCAGGGACCCCACGGTCCGTATTTCGCGATGCTGGCGGAGGCGCTGCGAGCCCGCGGTCATGGGGCGCTGCGTATCAACATCAACGGCGGCGACAAGCTGGACTGGCCGGGGGAGGCGACCGACTATCGCGGAACGTTCCGCAACTGGCCCCTCTTCTTCGACGATTTCATCGTCAATCACGGGGTCACCGACCTGCTGCTCTATGGCGATTGCAGACCCTATCACGCCTCGGCGCATGGCATGGCACGGCTGCGCGGTGTCCGGGTCCATGTCGTGGAGGAAGGCTATATCCGCCCCGATTTCCTGACGTTGCAGGACGATGGGGTGAACGGCAACTCCACGTTGCCGCTGGAACCGCAATGGTATTTGGACCAGGCGCGGGCGCTGCCGGAATATCAGGTACTGCCGCCGGTTCCTTCGACCTTCCGGGCGCGTGCGCGCAACACCATGCGCAACGGCTTGGCCTCAGCGCTGCTCCGGCCCTATTTCCCCTTCTATCGGACCCATCGGCCGCACAGCTTCCTGATCGAATCCGTGTCCTGGTGTTACAAGCTGTTGCGACGGAATCGCGACCTCACCAAGGCGGCTGCGGAATGGGAGCGGGTGAAGGACGAACGCTATTTCTGTCTGCCGCTGCAGCTGAACTCCGACTATCAGATCCGCGTGCATTCGCCGTTCGGTAATATGCGGGCCGGATTGCGTTTCGTGCTCAAGAGCTTCGCGCGCTATGCGCCCACCGATGTCAAGCTGGTCGTGAAGCGGCATCCGCTGGACCCCGCACTGGTGGCATGGGAGCGGCTGACGCGCCGCCTGGCCGTGCAATATGGCATAGAGGACCGCGTCGTCTATCTGGCCGACTGGGACATTGCGGAGGTCGTGGCAAAATCGGTGGGTGTCGTCACCGTCAACAGCACCGTGGGCACGCTGGCGCTCAACAGCGGCAAGCCGGTGTTGGTGCTCGGTCATGCGGTCTACAAGGTGCCTGGAGTCGTGCATCATGGCAGCCTGGACGAATTCTGGGCCGCGCCGCGCTCTCCGGACATGACCCTCTATTCGGCCTTCCGTCGCGTGCTGGTCGATCGCTGCCTGATCCGCGGCGGCCTGCTGAGCGAAGAGGGGCTTCAGATGCTGGTCGACAACGCCGTCGAACGTCTGGCTCGTGAGCCAGCGGAGGTGGTCGCCATACCGCAAGGCCGTCGGCGCCGCGCGGCGAACATGGTGCACGGCGACGCCGCCTGATCGACGGACGCTATCGGATCAGCTGCCATCCGATGGTGAAGAGGACGACCGCGAGCAGCGGCTGAAGAATCCGCTCGGATGCGCGCGACGCGAGCAGAGCACCGACGATGATGCCGGGAATGGAACCCGCCAGCAGGTTGAGCAGCAATCCGCCGTCCACATTGCCAATCCACAGATGCCCCAGACCCGCGACCAGGGTCAGAGGCACGGCATGGACGATGTCCGTTGCGATCAGGCGCTGCATCCGCATGCGAAACGGGTAGAGCGCCAGGAGCAGCGTCGCGCCCAGCGCCCCGGCGCCCACCGACGTCAGCGTGACCATGGTGCCTAGGAGGGCGCCTGCCAGCACCGTCAGCGCCGGTTGCCAGCGCAGGATGGCTTTGCCGCCATCGCCGCCGCCGCTGGCGCGTAGCGCCCACGCATGAAAACGGCCGCGCATCAGGGTGGCGAAGGCGGTGAGGATCAGCACGCAACCCAGCGCAGCCATGACGACTCCGCTTTTGACCTGATGCGCGTCGATCCGGGCCAGCAGCAGCAGGACGATGACGGAAGCGGGCAGGCTGCCGAGGCACAGCCGTCGGATCACCTGAAAGTCGGGACCGCCGTCAGGACCGCCATGACGATGGTGCACGAAGCCGCCCACGCTCTTGGTGATGGCGGCGAACCACAGGTCGGTGCCGACCGCTGTGGTCGGCGCGACGCTGAACAGCAGGATCAGGATGGGCGCCATCAGCGATCCGCCGCCGACGCCGGTCATGCCGACCATCAGGCCCACGAACAGGCCGGCGATAAGATGCAACCAGTCCATTCATGCTCCCGTCAACTGCCCAATGTCCATGACGGCCCCTCCCGCACCGGTTGGGATGGAGGCCGACATGGATCAACTGGTCACTATCCTGCCATCAGTTGGAACTGACCGCATTGTCGATCGCGATAATCGGGAACACAGTCGAAGCCATGATGCCGACAAAGCGCTGGAATTCGGCGATCGTGCTGTTGGCGACATAGATGACGTCCTTGTCGTGCACGGTAAAGCGCTGCATCGCCAAATAGGTGCCGGGATCCTTCATGTTCACCCGATAGATAACCGGCACCCGGCCCTGTGCGTCCTTGGTGACGGGGCCGCTGGCGGCAGGCACGGCGGCGGGATTTTCCCAGCGGAACAGGAACAGACCCTTGGGATCGGCCCGGTTGTCCTGCAGTCCGCCGAACCGGCCCACCGCCTGCGCCAGCGTCAGGCCCGTGGCTTCGAAATTGATCTCGTCATTCTTTCCGGCAGCACCGATGACAGTGAAGCTGTAGGGCTGGAACAGCGCGGTCACTACGTCGCCCGTGCGGAGCACGACATTCTGCCGGGGATCGCGGATGACGGCGGAGAGCGGCATGGAATAGGCCTGGCCGCCACGGCTGACCTGTATGGTGACCTTGTCCGAAGGCGCCTTGGTGCCGCCGGCGGCCGCGATCGCGTCCAGGATGGTTTCGCCCTTGGCCGTCAGCGGCATACGGACGCTCCTGTCGACTTCGCCGACGACAGAGACATTGGCGCTCATGTTCCGGATCAGGCGCACGGCCGCCTGGGGAAGGTGCGCCTTGCCCCGCAGGCGTGCGGTGATATCCCGCTCGATCTCCGAAAGCGTCCTTCCCGTTACCTGGATCATTCCGGCGAAAGGCACCGAAATCTGACCGGACGGTCCGACGAGATATTGCGGCATCGAAGTCGAACGGCTCGTGTCCACGGACGTCGCGATGGGCGCGGTGCTGAACAGCACCGCCGGCGGCGCCTCCCAAATCGTGACCTCCAGAACGTCGCCGGGGCCAACGATCTCGCCTACCGGCTCAGATTGGCCAAGGGTCTGGGCAAAGCCGGGCGTCGGCGGCATCACGCTCGCCTGCCAGCTGTTTTCGTCCAGGTTGATGACTTGGATGCCCTGGATGGTGGTGTTCTTGTCGGCATTCACGACGCGTTGCGTCCCCGGGCCGACCGAGGTGCAGGCGGATGCCAGGAGCAGGATGCCGAGGGCAGCGCTGCGCGGCGCGTGAAGCTCCGCAGTGAGGCGGTTCAGCAAGCAGATCATCGAGTCTCCCAGCGCCCCTGCGGCGCGTCGTTTGGCGTGTGATTGTCAAACAATAGGCTGCACCCGGTTGCAAGCCTAATATGGATGCACGGTACCTTCACGCACCCAGCATCCAGGCCAGCGTATCGTCCAGCGGTATATGGGTCAGCGGGCCGATCAGCGATTCTATCAGCATGGGGCTGCCGCACAGGGTCTTCACCTCGTCGGCCCGCACGAAGGCCGGATTGACCGAGACCTGAAAGTCATGGCCGGACAGGCGCCGCACGCTGTCGAGCACGCCCGCGAGGCTCGTCGCCCGGCCCGAGCAGACGTTGACCGCCCGACCGATGGCAGCGGGCGTGCCGAGCAGCCGCGCATAGGCGTCGACGACTGTTCGGACGTCGGAAAAATCGCGGGCCACGTCCAGATTGCCCAGCTCGATGACGGGCGCCCGGCGGCGGACATGGTCGACGATCTTGGGGATCAGGAAGCTCGTCGACTGACCGACGCCGGTATAGTTGAACGGACGCGCCACGATGACCGGCAGCTGCGCTCCCGCCACGCCGCAGACATATTCGGCCGCGACCTTGGTCACGCCATAGTCGTTGGCCGGCGCGGGCGGGGTGTCTTCGTCCAGCGTGCCGCCGCGACCGTTCCCGTAGATGTTGGCGCTGCTGGCCACGAGGACGGAGCGCAGCCTGCCCGCACATCCCTGCAGGGCCGTCAGCAGGTGACGGGTGCCGACGATGTTGGTTCGGTACATTTCCTCCACGTCGCCATGAGCAACGAAGGCGATGGCAGCCAGGTGTACGACATGGTCGGGCTTCACCTCCTCGATGATGTCCCGCACGCGCGGCAGGTCCGCCAAGTCGCAGGCAAATGTCCGGGTAAGGCCGGGCACAGTGCTTTCCGCAGGTCCATGGCTCAGGCCCACGACGGCATGACCCGCCTGCTCGAGCGCCGCCGCCAGATAGCGGCCGGTGAACCCGGTCGCTCCCGTGATCAGCGTGGTGGTCATGCCGGCATCCTCATGCAGGTTTCAAAAGCTGAAGCCAGCTTCGTTGCGCCGCAGGTCGGCCTTCACCATCATGGCGCACAGATCCTCCAGCGACGTGGTGGGCTCCCAGCCGAGTTTGCTGTGCGCATAGCCGGGATCACCGATCAGCAGGTCGACCTCGGCGGGCCGGTAAAATCGGGGGTCGATCCGCATCACTGTCCTGCCGGAACGCCTGTCTACGCCGATCTCCTCCTTGCCCTCACCGGAAAAATCGATTTCGATGTCCGCCGCCTTGAAGGCCAGCTCTACGAAATGGCGCACCGTTTCGGTGCGGTTGGTGGCGAGCACGTAGGTATCGGGTTCCTCGGCCTGCAGCATACGCCACATGCCGTCGACATATTCCTTTGCGAAACCCCAGTCCCGGCGTGCGTCGATATTGCCCAGGGCCAGGCAGTCCAGCTTGCCGAGTGCGATCTTGGCCACGCTGTCGGTGATCTTGCGCGTAACGAACTCGCGACCCCTCAGTGGGCTCTCATGATTGAACAATATCCCGCTGCAGCCGAATATGCCGTAGCTTTCCCGGTAGTTGACCGTGCTCCAATGGGCATAGAGCTTCGACACGCCATAGGGGCTGCGCGGCCAGAAGGGCGTGCTTTCGTTCTGCGGCACCGCCTGCACCTTGCCGAACATCTCCGACGTGCTTGCCTGATAGAAGCGTGCGGCCGGATTGACGATGCGGATCGCTTCGAGGAGGTTGAGTGGGCCGATGCCGGTGATCTGTGCCGTCGTAAGCGGCTGCTCGAAGGACACGCCGACAAAGCTCTGCGCCGCGAGATTATAGACTTCCGACGCTTCGGACTGGTCGAGCAGGCGGATCGAGGTGGACAGGTCGGTCAGGTCATATTCGACGAGGCGCAGGTTAGGGTGATCCTGGATTCCCAGCTCCTCGATCCGCCAGAAATTGACGGAACTGGTGCGGCGATAGGTGCCGAATACCCGGTATCCCTTGGCCAGGAGCTGCTCGGCAAGATAGGCGCCATCCTGGCCGGAAATGCCGGTGACAATCGCAGATTTCATGAGATATCCTGAACTAAGACTGATTTGACCATGACCGCTTTCTTCACTTTTCGGTACCTTTTCCGCCGACGCGAGAGAGGGTGAAGCCGGCGTTTTGGGCTTCCTGAATGGGGTATATGTTGCGCAGGTCGACGAGGGTTGGCTGGTTCATGGAGGCGGCGAGGCGCTTGAGATCGAGGGCGCGGAAGGCGTCCCATTCGGTGACGAGGACGAGCGCGTCGGCGCCTTTGGCGGCCTCATAGGCGTCCTTTGCCATGGTGACCTGTGGCATCAGCGGTGCGGCGACGTCCATGCCCTCGGGATCATAGGCGACGATGGTGGCGCCGGCATCTTCGAGCGCCTGGACGATGGCGATGCTGGGGGCGTCGCGCATGTCGTCGGTGTTGGGCTTGAAGGTGAGGCCGAGCAGGGCGACGGTCTTGCCGCGGGCCTCGCCGCCGAGCGCCTTGACGATCTTGCGGCCCATGGCGCGCTTCCTGAGGTCGTTGACCTGCACCACCGTCTCGACGATGCGGATCGGGGCGTCATGGTCCTGGCCGGTCTTGACCAGGGCCAGCGTGTCCTTGGGAAAGCAGGAGCCGCCATAGCCGGGCCCGGCATGGAGGAACTTGGAACCGATGCGGTTGTCGAGGCCAATGCCGCGCGCCACGTCCTGCACCTCGGCGCCCACCGCCTCGCACAGGTCCGCCATCTCGTTGATGAAGGTGATCTTGGTGGCGAGGAAGGCGTTGGCGGCATATTTGATGAGTTCGGCGGTGCGCCGCCCGGTGAACATCACCGGCGCCTGGTTGAGGTTCAGCGGCCGGTAGATCTGCGCCATCACGTCGATCGCGCGCTGGTCGCCGGTGGTGCCCACCACCACCCGGTCGGGCCGCTTGAAATCGCCGATCGCCGCGCCCTCGCGCAGGAACTCGGGGTTGGAAACCACCGCGATCTCCACGTCGCTCCGCGCCTCGCGCACGATCCGCTCCACCTCGTCGCCCGTGCCGACGGGCACCGTCGACTTGGTCACGATCACCGTCGGGCCATCCACCGCCGCCGCGATCTCCTTGGCCGCCGCATAGACATAGGACAGGTCCGCATGCCCGTCTCCCCGGCGCGACGGCGTCCCCACCGCGATGAAGATCGCGTCCGCGCCCTTCACCCCCTCGCCAAGGTCCGTCGTGAAGCTCAAGCGGCCCGCCGCCGCATTGCTCCCCACCAGATGGTCCAGCCCAGGCTCGTATATCGGCATCCGACCCGATTCGATCGCCGCAATCTTCCCCGCGTCCTTGTCCACGCACACCACGTCGTGACCAAAATCCGCAAAACACGCCCCTGACACCAAACCCACATAGCCCGTGCCGATCATCGTGATTTTCATAA
>NZ_AUWY01000060.1:2500-37823 GCF_000447205.1 Sphingobium ummariense RL-3
GACAACCCACCCTCACCATTTAAGGCTGCGCCAGCGGAAGCTGGATCAGCGTTAAATGGGAAGGGTATCACTAAGCTGAATAAAATAGGCTTTGGTGAAGCGAACCCGGAGAACTGAAACATCTCAGTACCCGGAGGAAAAGACATCAACCGAGATTCCGTTAGTAGTGGCGAGCGAACGCGGACCAGGCCAGTGCCTCTTTGTTAGTTAGCAGAACACTCTGGAAAGTGTGGCCATAGCGGGTGACAGCCCCGTATGTGAAAGCGAACGAAGAGGACTTGAGTAGGGCGGGGCACGTGAAACCCTGTCTGAACATGGGGGGACCACCCTCCAAGCCTAAATACTCGTACATGACCGATAGCGAACCAGTACCGTGAGGGAAAGGTGAAAAGCACCCCGATGAGGGGAGTGAAACAGTACCTGAAACCGGATGCCTACAAGCAGTGGGAGGGTCCTTGAGACCTGACCGCGTACCTCTTGCATAATGGGTCTGTGACTTAGTGTATCGAGCAAGCTTAAGCCGTTAGGTGTAGGCGCAGCGAAAGCGAGTCTGAATAGGGCGATTGAGTTCGATGCATTAGACCCGAAACCCGGCGATCTAGGCATGACCAGGCTGAAGGTGCGGTAACACGCACTGGAGGGCCGAACCGTTTAATGTTGAAAAATTATCGGATGAGTTGTGTTTAGGGGTGAAAGGCCAATCAAGCCGGGAAATAGCTGGTTCTCCGCGAAATCTATTGAGGTAGAGCGTCGGATGATTGCCGTTGGGGGTAGAGCACTGGATGGATGCGGGGGTCGCGAGATCTACCAACTCTAACCAAACTCCGAATACCAACGAGTCTAGTCCGGCAGACAGACGGCGGGTGCTAAGGTCCGTCGTCAAAAGGGAAACAGCCCTAACCTACAGCTAAGGTCCCCAAGTCACGTCTAAGTGGGAAAGCATGTGGGATTTCCAAAACAACCAGGAGGTTGGCTTAGAAGCAGCCATCCTTTAAAGAAAGCGTAACAGCTCACTGGTCTAAACAAGAGATCCTGCGGCGAAGATGTAACGGGGCTCAAGACGTGCACCGAAGCTTAGGGTTCAGTCTTTGACTGAGCGGTAGCGGAGCGTTCCGTAGGCCGTTGAAGCGGGAGGGTAACCGACCGTGGAGGTATCGGAAGTGCGAATGCAGACATGAGTAGCGATTAACAGTGTGAGATGCACTGTCGCCGAAATTCCAAGGGTTCCTGCTTAAAGCTAATCTGAGCAGGGTAAGCCGGCCCCTAAGACGAGCCCGAAGGGGGTAGTCGATGGGAACCACGTTAATATTCGTGGGCCTGGAGGTGTGTGACGGATGGCGTAACTGGTCAGGGCTTATTGGATTGCTCCTGGCTGGGAAGTTGTCCCAGGAAATAGCCCCTCCGTATAGACCGTACCCTAAACCGACACAGGTGGAATGGTAGAGTATACCAAGGCGTTTGAGAGAAGTATCCTGAAGGAACTCGGCAAATTGCCTCCGTACCTTCGGAAGAAGGAGGCCCCACATATGCGCAAGCACTTGTGGGGGGCACAGGCCAGGGGGTAGCGACTGTTTAGCAAAAACACAGGGCTCTGCTAAGTCGGCTTCAAGACGACGTATAGGGCCTGACGCCTGCCCGGTGCCTGAAGGTTAAGTGGAGGTGTGCAAGCACTGAAATGAAGCCCAGGTAAACGGCGGCCGTAACTATAACGGTCCTAAGGTAGCGAAATTCCTTGTCGGGTAAGTTCCGACCTGCACGAATGGCGTAACGACTTCCCCACTGTCTCCAGGATATGCTCAGCGAAATTGAATTCTCCGTGAAGATGCGGAGTACCCGCGGTTAGACGGAAAGACCCCGTGCACCTTTACTGCAGCTTCAGAGTGGCATTAGGAAAGAACTGTGTAGCATAGGTGGGAGGCTTTGAAGCGATGACGCCAGTTGTCGTGGAGCCATAGGTGAAATACCACCCTGTTGTTTTCTGATGTCTAACCTCGCACCGTTATCCGGTGCAGGGACCCTCTGTGGCGGGTAGTTTGACTGGGGCGGTCGCCTCCTAAAGAGTAACGGAGGCGCGCGATGGTGGGCTCAGGACGGTTGGAAACCGTCTGTTAGAGTGCAATGGCATAAGCCCGCCTGACTGCGAGACTGACAAGTCGAGCAGAGACGAAAGTCGGTCATAGTGATCCGGTGGTCCCTCGTGGAAGGGCCATCGCTCAACGGATAAAAGGTACGCCGGGGATAACAGGCTGATGATTCCCAAGAGCTCATATCGACGGAATCGTTTGGCACCTCGATGTCGGCTCATCACATCCTGGGGCTGGAGCAGGTCCCAAGGGTTTGGCTGTTCGCCAATTAAAGTGGTACGTGAGCTGGGTTCAGAACGTCGCGAGACAGTTTGGTCCCTATCTGCCGTGGGCGTCGAAATTTGAGAGGAGTTGACCCTAGTACGAGAGGACCGGGTTGAACATGCCTCTGGTGTACCTGTCGTCGTGCCAACGGCGCAGCAGGGTAGCTATGCATGGACGGGATAACCGCTGAAAGCATCTAAGCGGGAAGCCTCCCTCAAGATAAGATTTCATCGAGCCGTGATAGACCATCACGTTGATAGGCCGGATGTAGAAGCGTGGTAACATGTGGAGCTAACCGGTCCTAATTGCTCTGTTCGCGCCTGAGAGTCCCACACCATCACCGACAGACCTGCAAACAACGCAGATCCTGCCGGTCATGCGGAACGACAATCCCATCCAGATATTCGAATTTGCACGGATAACATCGATTAAACCCGACAAAGCGCACGCTCCATTGCTTGGTGACCATAGCGTCTGTGACCCACCCGATCCCATCCCGAACTCGGCCGTGAAACCAGACTGCGCCGATGGTACTGTGGCTCAAGCCCCGGAAGAGTAGGGCGTCGCCAGGCATTGAAGCTTGCGCTCTGTCAAAACAAAAACCCATTCACACCCCCCTCCCGAGGGGCCAAGGTCAACGAGCCAACGGCTCGCAAGGCCAAACGGCCGCCCGGACCCGGATGCAATCCGGGGAGGATAGCCAAGCCGACGGATGTCGGCGCCGGCGCCTGAGGCTAAACAAGCTCATCGCGGGATGGAGCAGCCCGGTAGCTCGTCAGGCTCATAACCTGAAGGTCGCAGGTTCAAATCCTGCTCCCGCAACCAAAACACAACCCAATCACAAAACGCAAATCCATCCCGTCGATCAACAATCAACGGGGGTGAACGCGTTGCATATGCAAAGCTATGCTTCTCGGCTGACGTGACCCCTTGGTTTCCACCAGCAGCAATTAGAGCCCGGCGGCTTTGTTGCGCATGAGCGCGGGTTGAGCAATGGCCTGCGCAGCGGAGCCCGTAGGGCGTAGCGAAGCAGGCCATTGCTTATGCAGTTCAGCGGCGAAGGCCGCTGGGGTCTCGTATCCAAGGGCTGAGTGCGGGCGCTCCTGGTTGTAGTCCTCCGCCCATGCGGCGATCACCACACGGGCATGGTCTAGGCTGAGGAACAGCGTCTCGTTTAGCAGTTCGTCCCTCATGCGGCCGTTGAAGCTCTCGACGTAGCCATTCTGCATCGGCTTGCCGGGGGCGATGTAATGCCACTCCACGCCGATCTCCGCGCACCAGGCCAGGACCGCGTTCGACGTCAGCTCGGTGCCGTTATCGCTGACGATCATGCCTGGCTTGCCGCGCTCGGCGATAAGATCGGTTAGCTCGCGCACGACCCTGCGCCCCGAGATCGAGGTGTCCGGTACCGCGCGCAGGCACTCGCGGGTCACGTCATCGACGATGTTGAGCACCCGGAACCGGCGTCCCGACGCCATCTGATCGTGCACGAAGTCAAGGCTCCAGCGCTGGTTGGGCAACGCCAGCACGGGCGCTGGCGCCCGCGCGCCGATGGCACGGCGGCGGTTGCGTCTTCGTCGGACCGCCAGGTTCTCCTCGCGGTAGAGCCGCTGGGTCTTCTTGCGGTTGATCACCACGCCCTCCCGCCGCAGCAGGATGTGCAGCCGGCGATAGCCGAAACGGCGGCGCTGCTGCGCCAGCTCGCGCAGCTTCGACCGAAGGTCGGAATCATCATCCCGCTGCGACCGGTAACGCATGCTCTTCCGGTCAGCGCCGATGACACGGCACGCCCGCCGCTCGCTCATCCCCAGGACCGCCTGGAGACGAGCGACCGCCTCTCGCTTGGCAGCGGGCGTCACCAATTTTTTGCGAGAAGGTCCTTCAGGCCAGCATTGTCGAGCATCGCCTCGGCCAGGAGCCGCTTGAGCTTGGCGTTCTCGTCCTCGAGCGCCCGCAGCCGCTTCGCCTCGGAAACCTCCAGGCCGCCATACCTGGCCTTCCAGTTATAGATCGTCGCTTCAGACACACCGTGCCGCCTCGCCAGATCGCCGGTCTTGGCGCCAGCCTCGGCCTCCTTCAGCACCGCAATGATCTGCTCTTCCGTGAACCTTGTACGCTTCATCGTCCGTCCTTCTATCAGGCCGGACTCTAATCACACTTGGAGGAAAATCAGGGGGTCACGTCACGGGTTATCAGTGCGCCATAAGCGGGCAAGAGGGCAGGAGTTGCGCCATTCACTGCAACAAGCGGTTCTCCTTCCGCCGCGATCCCCTTCGGCCAGACCACATCCTTCGATGACAGGTTGAAGGCGCACAGGATGCGCTGGCCGTCTTTTTCCCGCCGGAACAGCAGCCGTTCTCCATCCGACAGCAGCATGTCCAGCCGACCGGAGCGCAGTGCCGGAGTGGTTTTCCGAAGCCCCAGCATCGCTCGCGTGAAATGCAGCAGGGATTCGGTATCGGCCTCCTGCAGGCTCGTCGCACGCGCGAGATTCTCCTCGCCAACGGGCAGCCAGGGGCTCGCATCGCTGAAACCGGCCTCGACCGCATCCGCCTCCCACGGAAAGGGCGTCCGCGCGCCGTCGCGGGACAAGGTCAACGGCCAGTTGGCGATCGCTTCCGGATCCTGCAGCCGCTCGAAGGGGATGTCGACCTGGGTAATGCCCAGCTCTTCGCCCTGATAGAGGATGATATTGCCGCGAAGCGCCGCCAGCAGCGCGATCTTCATCCGGGCGAAGGCGGGGCGCTCCTCCGGCGCGCACCAGCGCGACAAGGCGCGGGGCGCATCGTGATTTTCGAATGCCCAGCTCGGCCAGCCCATGCCTGGCTCGTCGGGCCAGCGGGCGACCGTTTCTGCCACCAGCGTCGGGGTCAGCTTCTCCGCGTAGAGGAAGTCGAAGCCATAGGCGCTGTTCAGCCGCGTCTCGCCAGCCGTATAGGCTTTCATCTCCGTCTCGGCGAGTACGCCGCCGACCTCCGCCATCGTGAAGATTGCGCCATAGTTGTCGCACAGCGCTCGAATGCGCTCCACGAACGCCACCACGCCAGGATGGGACTGGCTGTAGAGTTTTACCTGATAATCGAATGGGCGCGTGCGCGGCTTGCCGTCGTCGGGCGCTGGCGGGTTATCGCGTAGGGCGGGATCGTGCATCGCATGGTTGAGGGCGTCGAGGCGGAAGCCGTCCACGCCCCGGTCGAGCCAGAAGCGCATCGCGTCCAGCAAGGCATCCTGTACCGCCGGCGCATGGACGTTGAGCTGGGGTTGGCTGCTCAGGAACTGGTGCATATAATATTGCCGTCGCCGTGCGTCCCATGTCCAGGCCGGGCCGCCGAACACCGATTGCCAGTTGTTGGGCGGCGTGCCGTCCGCTTTGGGATCGGCCCAGACATACCAGTCGGCCCTGTCTCCATCACGGTCGGAGCGGCTTTCCGCGAACCAGGGATGCAGGTCGGACGTGTGCGCATAGACCTGGTCGATCGTGACCTTCAGGCCCAGCGCATGGGCACGCGCGACGAGCGCGTCGAAATCCTTCAGCGTGCCGAAGATCGGGTCCACACCGCAATAGTCCGCAATATCATATCCGAAGTCGCGCATGGGGGAGGGGAAGAAGGGCGATATCCAGATCGCATCCGCCCCCAGCCGAGCGACATGGTCCAGCCGCCGGGTGATGCCGTTGAGGTCACCGATCCCGTCGCCATTGGAATCCTGGAAACTTCGGGGATAGATCTGGTAGATCGCGGCTCCCTTCCACCAGGGTTCGGCAGGGGTGAGGCGGTCGTCCTGGGTCATGACAGGCGGCATTCCTTGCAGGTCGGAAAGGGAGAGAAATCGTCTCACCCGGTCGAACGGCGGGTGATGAGTCTCACGGGAAGGACGGTGCGCGGGGGCGGCTGCCGCTGCGGCGTGCCGTCGACCAACAGTTCCACTGCCACCCGCGCATAATCTTCGATCGGCTGATGGACGGTGGTGAGGGGGGGCCAGATCAGGCTGGCGATCTCGCTGTCGTCGAAGCCTGCGATCGCGACATCCCCCGGAACATTGATCCCTTTCTCGCCGCAGGCGGCAATGACCCCCGCCGCCATTTCATCGTTGCAGGCGAAAATTGCGCTGCGAGACGGGAGCGACGACAGCAGCGCCTCCCCCGCGGCAAACCCGGACTGGAAGGAGAAATCGCCCTTTTCCCTCCCAATATCCGCCGGCTCGATGCCTTTGGTCCTCAGCGCCTCCTCGAAGGCAGACCGGCGCACATGCGCGGCGCGATGGTTCGGTGGCCCCTCGACGATGCCGAAGGACCGGTATCCGACCGTCCACAGATGGTCGACCAGTTCGGCCACGCCTTGCTCATCATCTCCGGCGATGGAGGGCGAGCGGTCAGGGCAGGTCAGCGGATCGATCCGCACATAGGCGATGGAGAGCCGGTCGAGCAGTTCCAGCAGCGACGGCGAATCGCTGGCGGGCGGGCACAGGATCACGCCGTCCAGCTTGACCCGCTGCAGGCTGCGTTCCAGCAACGCGGCGGGGTCGCCGTTCTGGAGGTCAATCTCCTCCAGCGTCAGGTGATAGCCCCGTTCGCGACAGGCACGGGCGGCGCCGCGGTACAATGCGGCCATATAATGGGACGAAGGATTCGCCGCGATCGCGCCGATCAGATAGGATCGGGCACCAGCCAGCGATCGTGCCGCCTGATTAGGCTGATAGTCGAGCGCGGCGATCGCCTCACGCACCTTTTCTGCCGTCGCCGCCCGGACATTCGGTTCCCGGTTGACCACGCGCGACACCGTCTTCCACGAAACGCCGGCGCGCTTTGCCACATCAATGATTGTTGCCTTGCGGATCATGGTCTTCCCGTTCTCCCGTTCCTCCTGTCTTAACGGGTCGTTGCGGGAAATCCATGGCGGGAAGATCGATGAAGAGGGTCAGGGGCGGCGGTCGTCCCGATCGGGAATAGCAGACCCACGCCGGTTGGGCAGGGCGATGTCTTCCTCTTCATCATGGCGCTTTCGCGATCCCCATCGCCGCTCCACCAGAGCGAGTACCGACAGCAGCAGTAATGCGATCAGAGCCCCGGCCAGCACCAGCACATATTGCCCCGCGCCCGCCGTGATCCCGACCGCTGCCGCCATCCACAGGCTTGCTGCGGTCGTCATGTTGCGCACGTCTCCACCGCGGACGAAGATGAGACCGCCGGCGATGAATCCAATGGCTTGCGCCAGCCCCTGCACGACACGGACTGGATCGCTGTCCTTATAATGCGCCGCCAGTTCGATCGCCGACAGCGTCAACATGGCCGAACTCAGCGCGACGAGGCCATGGGTGCGCAATCCGGCGGCATGTCCGCCCCTTTCTCGCTCGAAACCCAGGGCGAGGCCGAGCAGCGTCGCCAGACAGAGTCGCCCGATGGTCGTGGAGAAATCGTCTTCCAGCATATGCCTTCTACACCCTTGCTCCGATTGCGATCCACGATGAAAGTAGCTTTGGGGTGAACGCCTCGCGAAATCCGCCGATCAGCCGTTTGCGCTGGCCAGGAAAACCGCCAATTGGGCGTCGAATGCGCGCTTGAAGGCAGGTCGCTCTTCGCCCCGCGCAACATAGGCGGGAAGGTTCCGATATTCTTCCAGAAGGCTCGATCCCTTTAACCTGCGCAGTACCGTGATCATCATCAGGTCGCCGGCACTGAAGGCGCCGTCGAGCCAGTCGGCACTGCCCAGGGCGCGAGAAAGCGGGCCCAGCCGGCCGCGAATGCGATCCTTCAGGATCGGAAGGCGCTCCTCGTGCCAACCCTTGTCATATTCCGTCAGAATTGCGCCTTCGCGTTCCAGGATCGGCGGCTCCAGCGTACTCGCGGCGGCGAACATCCAGGCGACGGCGCGAGCCCGCGCATGGGCGTCATCCGGTAGCAGGCCAGGATGATTGACCGCGAGGTGCAGGATGATCGCCCCCGATTCAAACAGGGCGAGATCGCCTTCCTCATAGGTCGGAATCTGCCCGAAAGGCTGGAGCGCCAGGTGAGAAGGCTGCTTCATTGCAGGGAACGACACCAGGCGCACATCATAGGGCTGGCCCACTTCCTCGAGAGCCCAACGGACCGGCATGTCTCGCGCCAGTCCCCTGCCGCGATCGGGTGATCGTTCGAATGCAGTGATGGTGACGGTCATCGTGAACTCCAGGTCGCACGGTGCGCTTCAAGTCGGTCTTCCCAAACTCAAGCAGAATAGCGCCTCGGGGAAGCAGGGCAATGGACGGCCAGTCCGTTCTCTTCCGATCCGGCGGCGGCGTGGGCCCGGCGGACGACGTATCCCCCGGTTTGACAGCGCGGTCTGGACCTTTCAAATATGAAAATTCACCATTGGCTGGCACCCGGCATGAATGGATCGATGACAATGCGCGGTAGTTCGTGATGGAACGGAAAAGCCTCAAGGGAACCTATGCCGCGCCCGCCATCGAAAAGGCGTTCGAAATCATCGAGCTGTTGACGGCCTATCCGGAAGGCGCGTTGGTCAGCGAAATGGCCAGCCGGCTGGGGCGGACAGTCGGCGAATTGTTTCGCATCGTGGTTGTGATGGAACAGCTCGGTTACCTTCGCAAATCCAGCAGGACTGATCGCTACACTGTGTCCTACAAGCTGTTGGACATGGCGTTTCGCGCCACGCCGGCGCAAAATCTGGTCCGCGCCGCATTGCCGGAAATGCAGGGTCTGGCCCTTTTTGCCGGGCAGTCATGCCATCTGGTCGTCGCCAATGGTGGCAGCGGTCTCGTCGTCGCGGTTGAACAGCAGCCGGAGACACGGGGATTTTCCCTTCGGGTCGGGGCGAGGATCGACATGCTCCAAAGCTGCTCGGGTCAGGTGATACTGGCTCTGTCCTCGCCTCAACGAAGGGAGCAGATCATCGCCGCGGCAGAAAAGGAGCGCTCCGCGCCGGTCGATCGGGAACAACTGGCGAGGCAACTCGACATCGTCCGCCAGCAGGGCTTCGACAGCCGCAAAAGCCCCATCACCCATGGCGTGACAGACATCAGTTTCCCGGTGTTCGGCTTCGACGGCCAGATTGCTGCGGCTCTGACCATCCCTTTTCTCGAGCTGATCGACGGATCGCAAAAGATCGACCTTTCTGCCGCGCGCGACCTGCTTCGCGCCGCCGTCCAGCGCATATCCGACACGCTGGGCTATCAGCCGGGCTAGGATCGTGCGGCCCGCCGGGCATAGCCGGCAATGATGATGAAGCAGGCAGCCGGCAGCAGCATCGCCGGCGGCAACTCACCTGCTTCGACCGCTACCAGACCCATGAGCGGCGGGAAGATTGCCCCGCCGATGATCGCCATGATGATGCAGGACGATCCCAGCGGTCGCGCAGAACCCAGACCCTCTACACCCAGCGCGAAGATGGTCGGGAACATGATCGACATGAAAAAGCTGACGAGGATGAGCGCCCCCAGCGCCACCCAGCCCGATGCCAGCGCCGCGACCGCGCAGAGCAGGATATTGATCACTGCATAGAGCCCCAGCAGGGCGGCCGGGCGGACGCGGTGCATGACGGCCGTACCCGAAAAGCGGCCGATCATGAAGAGGACGAGGCTGGCGGAGAGGAGGTAGGCGGCTTGGCGCTCGGAAACCCAGGGGGTCACGTCCTTCACGAAGTCGATGAAATAGCTCCAGATGCCCACCTGCGCGCCGACATAGAAAAACTGGGCGACGACTGCGCCAGTGAGCGGCCTATGGCGTGCTATCTGCTTGAACTGGACACTCAGCGGGACGTCGCTCGCTTCGCGGGCGTCGGGCATCCGCGCCAGTGCGACGGCGACGGCGACTACGGTCGCGGCTATGGCAAGGAGAAGATAGGGCAATTGCACCGTGCTGGCCTCGCTGGCCCGATAGGCGGCCAGTTCGGCCGCGCTCATCGCGCTCAGGGTCTCTTGGGAATGCTCGATGCCCGAAAAGATCAGCAGGCCACCTATGACGGGTGCGACGCAGGCTCCCAGGCCATTGAAGGCCTGGGCCAGGTTGAGGCGTTGGACCGCCGTTCCCTCCTCGCCGAAGAAGCCGACATAGGCATTGGCGGTGGTTTCCAGGCACGCCGCCCCCGCCGCGATCACGAACAGGGCGAACAGGAACATGCCGAAGCTCAGCATCAGCGACGCCGGATAGAAGAGGAGCGCCCCCACCGCATAAAGGCCAAGGCCGGTCAGCACGCCCGCCCGATAGCCAAGCCGCCGCATCAACAGGCCAGCGGGCAAGGCAATCACGAAATAGCCGATATAGAAGACGAACTGGATGAAGCCGGCCTGTGCTCGGTCGAGTCCAAGCGACTTCTGGAACTGGCGAATCAGTATGTCATTGAAATTATTGGCAAGTGCCCATAGAAAGAAGAGGCTGACGATCAGCGCGAACCCCCAGCGATAGGCCGGCAGGATGAACCTGCGTTCCGTGTTGCCGCCGCCGGGCGGCACCATCCTTGCGTCGATCATCACTTTTCCTCTACCCTTTTATGTGTCCGCCTCGGTCTTCAGGTCGAAGCGACCGGATGATCTTCAGCCAGCAAATCCCTTTCGCGCAAAATGTCCCAGAAGGCCGCCGGAATCGGGTGCCGCGCCAGGGCGACCGATTGGGTGATCCTCTCGGCGCTCCCGGTGCCGATGACCGCCGTGGTGACGGCGGGATGTGCCAGAACGAACTGTAGCGCAGCCGCCGGGAGGGGAACGTCATACCGGGCACAGCATTGCTCGATAGCGGCAACCTTCCGGATGATGGGCTCCGGCGCGGTTTCATAGTCGTAATGGGGCGTGCCGCGGCTGCCGGTCGCCAATATACCTGAATTGAACACGCCGGCCGCGACGATGCCTATCCCCCGGCGGCGGCACTCTTCGAAGAAAGCCGAGCCGCCGGGGTTGAGCAGGGTATAGCGCCCGGCGATCATCAGCACATCCAGATCCGCGTGAAGCAGGCTTTCCGCGCAGATCTCCGTCTCGTTCACGCCAAGGCCGATCGCGGACACGATGCCCTGGTCGCGCAACTCTTCCATCGCCCGGAAACCGCCGGCCAGCGCCTGTGCGAAATAGCGATCATGATCCTTTCCATGCGTCGCTCGCCCGAGATCATGCATGTAGAGGATGTCGATGCGGCCGAGGCCCAGCCGCTGCAGGCTGGCCTCCACCGATCGCATCACACCGTCATAGCTGTAATCATAGACAGGATCGAAGGGCATGGGCGAATGAAAGCCGAATTTGTCGTCGGCTGCTTCGCCTGGCACCAGCAGGCGCCCGACCTTCGTCGAGAGGATATAGTGATCGCGCGGCCGTTCCCGCAGGGCGTCGCCCAGCCGCCTTTCGCTCAGGCCGAAGCCGTAAAAGGGCGCGGTATCGAAATAGCGCAGACCTTCTTCCCAGGCCGCATCGACGGTCGCCCTGGCGCTTTCGTCATCGATCCGGCGATAGAGATTGCCGAGCGTCGACGCGCCAAAGCCGATAGGCCCGTCAGTTGCCAGGCGATCGAGAAAGGGGGAGCGGGCGGGGTGCATGGCCGTCCTCTCAGAAACGGGCAATGGCTTTCAACACATGATCGGCCCCGGCGATCAGTTCGGGAATGCGCACCGGCATTTCCTCGGCGGAAAGGCTGTGGGTGTGAAGCGCGTCGGTCGGGATGCTGCCGTCCAAAATGGCGCACTTCACCCGATCGAAATCGGCGGCCAGGGCGTTGCGGCTGGCCATCAAGGTGGCTTCGCGCTTGTGGAACTCCGGGTCAGGAAAGACAAGGTCACCCGGCGACACGCCGACCAGCACCAGCGTTCCGCCATGGGCGACATAATTCAGGCTCTGCGCCATGGCGGTAAGCGAGCCGGTGGCGTCGAACACCATGTCGAACATTTCCCCACCTGTGCGGCTGGCGAGATGGGTACCCAGTTCGGAATCCGCTTCCACCAGATCGGTAAAGCCCAATCGATCGCGCGCATAGGCGAGGCGCGAAGCCCGGGTGTCGACGATCGTGACATGAGCGCCGTTTAGCCGCGCGAACAGTCCTGCAGCGACACCGATCGGGCCGGCGCCCACGACAAGCGTGCGGTCCGATGCGCCGACGCCCGACCGCGCCACCGCATGGGCGCCGATCGCAAGGAATTCGAGCATCGCCGCCTGGTCGATCGTAAGACCACTGGCGTCGATCACCGCGCTTTCCGGCACGGCGATCAGTTCCGTCATTCCGCCATCGATATGGACGCCCAGCACGCTGATGTTGACGCATGCGTTCGGCTTGTGGTGGCGACAGGCCACGCAGGTGCCGCAGGCGATATAGGGGTTGATGGCAACCGTCTGTCCGGGTTGGAATGCCGATCCGGGCAACGCCTGCACCACCTCGCCGCTCAGTTCATGCCCCATGACCCGGGGGTAGGCGAGGAAAGGATGGCGTCCCGCAAAGATATGATAATCGGTGCCGCACAAGCCCACCCGCCGGATACGAACGAGCAGTTCGCCCGCTGCCGCCATCGGCTCAGGCCGGTCCTGGATCTCGATGCTATAGGGTTCGCGACAGACGACCGCTTTCATTTCTGCACTCCTTGCCGCGACTTGTCCCTAGATCGAAGGGCTAGACGATGGTTCTCGCATATGCAAGTTAGTCATCGCATATGCGAATAGATGCTCACCATCACCTGTGGCGCTATGATCCTGCCGCTTTCGAGTGGATAGAAGCCCGTTCTGCCATTGCGCGGGATTTTTCGGTGGCGGATCTGGATGCGGCCATGGCCTTGGCGAATATCGACGGGGCCATTGCCGTGCAGGCGAGGCAGACGGAGGAGGAGACGGAATTCCTGCTCGAAACGGCCGCGAAATCGGATCGGATCATCGGGGTGGTCGGTTGGATCGACTTGCGCGCACCGGATATCGAAGAGCGCCTGAAGGCGGGGAGTAACCCCTTGTTGCTGGGCTACCGGCATGTCGTGCAGGATGAGCCTGATGCCGATTTCCTGCTGGCGGACGATTTCGTCCGCGGCGTGCGAGCGGTGGTAGCCAATTCACTGACCTATGATCTGCTCGTAAACCATGCCCAGCTACCGGCCGTTCCGGCTTTCCTGGAACGGGTTGGGCCAGGACGGTTCGTGCTTGACCATGCGGCCAAGCCCGCCATCGCCAGCGGCGGCTGGCAACCCTGGGCAGACCAGATCGCCGCAGCAGCCCGTCATCCGCACCTGTGGTGCAAGGTTTCCGGACTGGTGACAGAGGCCGATCATCGGTCCTGGCGCCCTTCCGACATCGAACGCTATCTTGCCCACGTCCTGGAGCAGTTCGGCCCGGAGCGGTTGATCTGGGGATCGGATTGGCCGGTGTGTCTGCTGGCCGCCCCATATTCCGCCGTGCACGATCTCATAGCCGATTTTGTGACGCGCCAGTGTCCGGCATTCAGCTCCGCCATATTTGGGGGCAATGCAGTGGACGCCTATGCACTGAAACCAGCGCTGCCATGATCGTGCAGTTCGGCACCAGCCGCTCCCTTCAGGCCCATGTCGATCGAGAGCTGGAGCCGGCTTGTGCCGTGGCGGAGCCTTACGATTTGTGGGCGATCGAGGAGCAACCCTGGCTGCGCATGCCTTTCACCCATCCGGCTGTGCTGATGGTGGAAGGTCTACAACAGTGTGAACGCCTCAAGCTGCACATCCTGGGCAAGCGGATCGGCGCGTTTGTCGACTGGGTGGACGGGGGCCATCCCCAAGCGGCGACGACCCAGTTGCGCGCGCTGGCGGCAAGCTATGGAAAGGCACCATGATGGTCCGGGCACTCCATATCAACGACGCGGACGACGTTGCGATCCTGATCGACGATGCCGATCCGGGTGTCGCCATACTGGGGGTGCCGGCGCGAGAAGCCATTCCGAGCGGGCACAAGATAGCCGTCCGCTCCATTGCTGCCGGGGCCATTGTTCGCAAATATGGACAGGTGATCGGCGTCGCCACGCGGGACATCACGCCGGGAGAGCATGTCCATTCGCATAATCTTGCGCTAGGCGACCGGGAGAGAGGGGCAGCAATCCCCGCAACTCCGGCGCAAAGCCCACCCCTGATCGATGCAGCGTCCGAGACGTTCCAAGGCTATCTGCGCGCCGACGGCTCCGTCGGCACCCGCAATGCGATCGGCATCATCGCCAGCGTCAATTGTTCCGCGACGGTCGTGCGCCGCATCGCGAGGCAATTCGAGGGGACGCTTCCCGCCGGCGTCGATACGGTCGCCCCCTTCACCCATAGCAGCGGATGCGGCATGGCAAAATCGGGCGAGGGCTTCGACACGCTGGAGCGGACACTGGCGGGCTATGCGCGCCATCCCAATTTTGGTGGTGTGCTGCTGATCGGGCTGGGCTGCGAAGTCGCGCAGATCGACGAGATGATGGCGCGGCAGGGGCTGACCGCCGGGCCCCGCATGCGCACGCTGACGATCCAGGACGCGGGCGGCACGGCGCAGGCGATCGAGCAAGGGAGCGCGATCGTCGCCGAACTGATCGAGGAAGCATTGGGTGACCGGCGCACCACGCGGCCGGCGGCCGATCTGGTGCTGGGTCTGCAATGCGGCGGCTCGGACGGCTGGTCGGGACTCACCGCCAATCCGGCGCTTGGCGCGGCGACCGACCTTCTTGTCGCCGCGGGAGGGACGGCCTTCCTGTCAGAGACGCCGGAAATCTATGGCGCGGAACATCTGCTGATCGCGCGCGCAGCCGATCCCGCCGTTGCGCAGGCGTTGCGGGCGCGGGTCGCCTGGTGGGAGGATTATGCCGCCCGCAACGGCGCGAGTCTCGACAATAATCCCTCGCCCGGCAACAAGGCGGGAGGGCTCACCACCATCTTCGAAAAGTCGCTCGGCGCGATCGCGAAGGCCGGTTCCGCTCCGCTGGCCGACGTGCTGCTCTATGGGGAGCGGCGGCGGCTCAACGGGCTCAATTTCATGGACTCGCCCGGTTACGATCCCTGTTCGGCGACGGGCCAGATCGCGTCGGGTGCCAATCTACTGGCATTCACTACCGGGCGCGGGTCGGTGTTCGGGGCGCAGCCGACGCCTTGCCTGAAACTCGCGTCCAATGCTGCGCTGGCGCGGTCGATGGCGGACGATATCGACATCGACTGCTCCCCGGTACTCGACGGAATGTCGGTGGCGGAGGCAGGGCGGATGATCTTTGACGCGCTGCTGGCGACGGCTTCGGGCCGACCCACCAAATCGGAGGCGCTGGGCGTCGGCGATTTCGAATTCGTTCCCTGGCAATTGGGCGCGTGGATGTAGAGGGCCGACAGCGACGGGTCGGCGGAGGAGGATGTGTGAGGGGATTGGCAGGCAGTCCGGCATGGTCGCTGTCGCGGCGGGCGCTGCTGCTGTCGGGCGGCGCGAGCGCGCTGGTCGCCGCACCAGGGTTGAAGGCACGGACGTTCGCGCATGATCTGACAGTCCGGTCGGGAGAGCTTACGATATATGTCGATGCGCTGAGCGAGCGCGCCTTCCGCGTGCGGGTGACGCCCCGCCCCGGTGACGCTGTGGCGGCGAGTGAGATGCTCGCGCCGTTGGCCCGTCGTCCGGCGGTGCGGAAAAGCCAGGCGGGTGGCAAGCTGCGCCTGACCGTAGCCCATGCGCGCTGCGAATGGGATCCTGCGACCGCTACCTTGTCCTTCCAAGACGGCGATGGGCGGCTGCTGCTCGCCGAAACTCCCGGATCGCGCCGGGTGGTGCCCAGCGATGTGCGCGGCGCGCCGACGCTTGCGGTGACGCAGGGGTTCGTCAGCCCGGCCGACGAGCGTCTCTACGGCACCGGCTGCTTCCAGGACGGACATCTCGACATTCGTGGCCTGCCGCGCCGGCTGACGCAGGTGAACACGCAGATCAGCCAGCCCTTCGTCCTGTCAAGCAAAGGCTATGGTCTGCTGTGGCACAATGAGGGCATGGCGGAGATCAACAGGCCCGATCGCCTGATCGCGTTGGCACGCAAGGCGGGGACGGGCGCGGCGCGTGCGGCTGACGTCACCACCAGCACCGGCAACGCGCGGGTCGAGCGTCGCGACGCTGAGTTCACCGGCCGCTTCACGGTGGAGCAGGGCGGCGCCCATGCCTTCTTCCTCGACCTCGGCCGCAAGATGTCCTCCCGCCATTACGTCGAGATTGACGGCAAGCCGGCCACTGACCTTGCCAACCTATGGCTGCCGCCCACTGCCAGCTTCCTGCGCGACCTGACGCCGGGAAGCCATGAGGTGCTGATCCGCGCCGGCGATGAGGACGCGCCCACGCTCCGCTTCGGGCCGGTCGAGGACCGCACGACATGGACCTCCCCCGTGTCGGACGGAATCGACTATGTGGTCATCGCCGGTCCGTCGGCGGAAGAAGTGATCGCGGGTTATCATGCGCTGATCGGCCCGCAGCCGATGCTGCCGCTCTGGGCGCTCGGCTATATCCATTGCCGCGAGCGATTCCATTCTTCCGACGAGATACTGGCCACCGCGCGCGAGTTCCGGCGGCGGCGGCTGCCCTGCGACATGATGGTGCAGGACTGGCAATATTGGGGCAAATATGGCTGGAACGCCATGCGTTTCGACGAGGCTCACTATCCCGATCCCGCCGGGCTGGTGCGCGACCTGCACGCCATGAACATGGGGCTGATGCTGTCGGTCTGGTCAAAGATCGGCAAGGACACGGAACTGGGCAAGGAGGTCGCCGCGCGCAACTTCTACATTCCCGGCACCGAATGGATTGATTTCTTCAACCCTGTCGCCGCGCGCTTCTATGCCGACAACCAGACGCAGCGGCTGGGGGCGCTGGGCATCGACGCCTGGTGGCAGGACGCGACTGAGCCGGAGAATGACGATCTGGCCGGGCGCACCATCTATGCGGCAGCGGGGCAAACCCAGCCGGGCGAGATGCGCCGCAACGTCTATCCGCTTCAGGTCAGCCGGACGGTCTATGAAGCGCAGCGCGCCGCTTTCCCCGACAAGCGAGTGATGATCCTGACCCGCTCCGCCGCACCGGGGCAGCAGCGCTATGGCGCGGCGACGTGGTCGGGGGATATTGGCAATGATTGGGAGACGCTGAAGCGGCAGATCCCCGCCGGATTGAACATGGCGGCGGCGGGCCAGCCCTGGTGGACGGTCGATGCGGGCGGCTTTTTTCGCCCCGGCAAGGGTCAATATGACGACCCCGCCTATCGCGAACGTTTTCTGCGATGGTTCCAGTTCTCCTGCTTCCTGCCGATGACGCGCGTTCATGGTTATATGACCGACACCGAATTCTGGCGTTATGGCGAGGAAGTCGAGCGGGTTGCGCGGCAGTTTCTGGAGCTGCGCTATCAGCTGCTTCCCTATCATTATGCGTTGGCGGCCGATGCGTCCGCCAAGGGTATGCCATTGATCCGTCCGCTGGTCTTCGATTTCGCCGACGACCCTGCCGCGCTGGACCAAGCGCACAGCTATATGTTCGGGCCGGCGCTGCATGTCGCGCCGGTGCTGGCGGCCGATGCGCAGCAATGGGACGTCTATCTGCCCCGGTCGGAGGGAGGCTGGTATGATTTCTGGACCGGCGTGCATCGCGAGGGCGGGCGTACGCACCGGGTGGACGCGCCGATCGAGCGCATCCCTCTGCATGTGCGGGCGGGCAGCATCCTCCCGCTGGGGCCGGTGGGCCAGTCGACTACCGGGCTGCTGGGCGGTGACCTCGATCTCCTGGTCTGGCCGGGACGGGACGGCGAAACGTTCCTCTATGAGGATGACGGAATTTCCTATCGGTATGAGCAAGGCGCATCCGCACGTATCGCCCTGCACTGGGACGACGCTAGGCGACAGCTGAGTGTAGGCCATCGCGATGGCAGCTTCGCAGGCATGAGGCCACGGCGCCGGATCACGCTCCACGCCATGACCGGGGAGCGGGGCACGCTCGATCCGGGCGCGGGGCAGACCATCGATTATAGCGGCGCGCCGATGGACATCGCTGCGCTGAACCCATGGGGAGAGACGAGAGCGCCATGAAGTATGTGACAGCCGCGCTGATCGGCGCAACCGCCCTTTTCGGGACCGCTATTGCCCAGCCGTCCGAGCCAGCCAGCCTTTTCGGTCCCGACCAGCGCAACCGCATCGACCTCAGCGTCATCGACGGCAAGCTGAGCTACACCGTCTCACGCGACGGCAAGCCCGTGCTATCGCCATCCCCGATCGGCATGTTCACCAGCCAGGGCGCGCTGGGCGGGTCCGACCTGGAGATCGTCGGCACCGAGCGTGCCAGCGTGAACGAGGTCTACCGTCCTGTCGTGGGTAAGGCGGCGGAGGTGCCGGACCGCTACGAACAACTGACGATGCACCTGCGGCGCAAGAAGGATGGCGTGACATTCGATTTAGTGGCGCGCGCCTATGCCGACGGCATCGCCTATCGCTTCGTCGTGCCGCCACAGGACCGGTTCAAGGCGCTGGATATCTATTGGGAAACTACCGGCTTTTACTTCCCGGCTGACTATGACTGCTGGGGCGCCAATGCGGGCGTCCACGCCAACAGCCATGAATTCGAGTTCGACCCCGTCAAGGCGTCGCGGATGCGCAACTTCCACCTCTATGATGCGCCTCTGCTGTGCAGCACGGGCAAGGCCGGCACGACCTTCGCCCTCGCCGAGGCGGACAAGCGCGATTATGCCGGTGGTTATTTCCGCCGGCGCGGCGACGGCGGGCTGGGCGTCAACATCAGCCTGACGACGCGCACCGACAATCCGCAGGACAGCGCCGGGTTCAGGACGGCCGTGCGTGCGTCGCTGGCCGACGGGCCGCTGGTGACGGCATGGCGCGTGGTGATGCTGGGCGACACGCCGGGCGACCTCATCCCGTCCAACCTCATCACCTTGCTGGCCGAGCCGTCGAAGATCGCCGACACAAGTTGGATCAAGCCGGGCAAGGCGGCGTGGGACTGGTGGAACGGCTGGGCGGTGGACGTGCCAGACGCTGGCGTCAACACCACCACCTACAAGGCCTATATCGATTTCGCGCAGAAAATGGGCCTTGAATATGTGCTGATCGATGAAGGCTGGTACAAGGGCAGTTCGGAAGCGCCCACGCCTGCCGACGTGACCGTCCCGATCCCGCAGGTCGATATGCCCGGTATCGTCCGCTACGCTCAGGAACGGGGTGTGGGCATCTGGGTCTGGCTGCAATGGAAGCAGCTGGAGCGTCAGATGGACGACGCGCTCGCCCTCTACGAAGCCTGGGGGATCAAGGGCATCAAGGTCGACTTCATGGACCGCAACGACCAGGAAATGGTCGCCTTCTACCACCGCATCCTGTCGACCGCGGCGAAACGCCACTTGATGGTCGATTTGCACGGCGCTTATCCCCCCGACGGGCTGGCGCGCACCTGGCCCAATTACATGACGCAGGAAGGCGTGCTGGGCGCGGAATATAACAAGTTCGGCACTCGCATCACCGCCAGCCACAATGTGACCCTGCCCTTCACGCGCGGCCTGCTGGGGCCGATGGACTATACGCCGGGCGGTTTCCACGCGGTTTCGCCGGCGGAGTTCGCAGGCAAGGTCCGCCTGACCCGCCCCTATGTCCAGACGACGCGCGGCCAAGGCCTCGCCATGTATGTGGTCTATGATAGTCCCATCGTCATGCTGGCGGACAGCCCCGACAGCTATATTTCGGCCGACGGGACATTGGCGGCGGGCGCGGATTTCCTGAAGGAGGTGCCGTCGAGCTGGGACGAAACCCGGTTCATCGCTGGCGAGATCGGCGGATATGTCGTGATGGCCCGCCGCAAGGGCTCCGTTTGGTATATTGGGGCGATGACCAATGAGAGCGGCCGTAGGATCAGCGTGCCGCTCAACGCTCTGGGAGTGAACCGGCGGTGGCGCGCGCGGCTCTGGCAGGACGGGGCGGACATGAACAGCCTGCGTACGAGCAACATGGACGCACGCAGTGTGCTGTCGCTGACTCTGGCACCGTCGGGCGGTGCGGTCGTAGTGCTGACGGCGGTGAACTGAGCGTCGGCGGCTCGACCGCTCAGGCAGGTGTGCCGCTGCGCCAGGCGGCCACGAAAGAGCGCGCCGCGGCGCCGACTTCGGTTGCTGTCGCGCCAGCTTTGTAAAGGGCCGACCCCAAGCCGAAGCCGTCCGCCCCCGCGGTGCGCCAGTGTTCCATGCTGTCGGGAGATATGCTGCCCACGGCCAGCACCGGCACGTCGCGCGGCAGCACCGCGCGTTGCGCCTTCAGCATCGCCGGAGACGCCGCCTCGGCCGGAAAGAGCTTCAGGGCATGGGCACCGGCCGCGAGCGCTGCAAATGCCTCGGACGGGGTGAAATAGCCAGGCATGGACACCATGCCTGCCTTTGTCGTCGCGCTGATGACATCCACGTCACTGTTCGGCGAGATGATAAGCTGCCCACCTGCTTCTTTAACGCGGCTGACATCGTCCGGCTTCAGCACCGTGCCTGCCCCGATGATGGCCTTTCCCTCAAGGCGTCGGGCGAGCCGTTCCACGCTGGCGAGTGGGAAGGGGGAGTTGAGGGGGACCTCGATCAGCATGAATCCCGCCTCGACCAGGGCGTCGCCGACGGAGTCTGCTTCCTCCGGGCGCACGCCTCGCAGGATCGCGACCAGTGGACATCGGGCGAAGGCTGTCGGGAAATCCAGGCTCATGTCACAGCAACTCCCATAGGCGAATGGCGCCCGCGACGAAGGCCGCCTGGCTATCGATCATCCGGACGCTGCCCCCCAGCTCTTCGATCGCACAGCTATAAAGCGAACCGAGCCCAGGGTCTGCAAGGAGATGGACATCGCCTGCGCCGCCATGTGCGCGGCAGTCCGCGCCGATCAGGAGGCCACTGGCGTAGGATGCCATGTCCGTCCTGTCCCGCAACCCCAGCAGACTGGCCGAGCGGATGCCGAACAGCGACGCCAGCAGGTCGGCGCGTGCCGATTCCGCGACGCCTGCCCGGAATGCGGCGTCGGCGGAGACGCGGCCGATCATTTCCTGCCCAATCAGCGCATGATTCTTGAGAAGGTCGAACATCTCCCCGGTCATGGCGGTTACGAAGTCGGCGAGCGCCCCATTATTCAGCCAAGCCCATTTGCAATGCGTACCCGGCTGGCAGAGCAGCGCATTAGGTGGCGTCATCCCGGCCGCGGCAGCGCCCAGCAACTGCACCTCCTCGCCGCGCATCACGTCGGCGCGCCCGTTCGCGATGCGCTTGACACCAGGTACTATAACCACGTCATCCGCAGGACGGGCGACGGCGGTCGCCAGGTCGGCGAGTGTGGCCGACGGTTCGACATAGCCTGTGTCCATCCAACCGCGATTGGAGCCGACCATGCCGGCCAACAGCACGGGCAGCCCCGCGTGCCGTTGGCGCAGCGCGTCCACTTCCGCAGGAAATCCGCCCACGCCGATCGACCTGACGCCGAGGCCGTCCTGTTCGGTCGCGACCACCTCGCCGTCGACGATGCGATAGGCGCGCCGATTGGTCGTGCCCCAATCCACCGCGAGGAAGCCGTTCCCGCTCATGGCACCCGACTGCGGCAGGGGGGGACAGGCGGCGTCAGTTGCATCACCGATAGCCGGCAGATCCCCGCACGCTCAAGAGGATATAGCCGAAGAAAGGATCGGCGACCGGCACCGCATAGAGCAGCAAGGGCTTGCGGCTGGATGTGTCGCCGCCCGACACCCGACCGTGGATCGCGCGGAGCGCAGAAGGTGCTGCGGGTTGATCCCGTGGCCGCTGCTAACCGCAGGCTGACGGAAGACAATGGAACCCTGATTCTCCATCTCGACCGGCTGCTGGGCACAAGCCAGCACGATTGATTCCACACTATGTCGGAAGTCGATTTCAACACAAGCTATGTCCGTGAGGGGATCTGCGCCGTCCGTCAGACCTGTTTGTCCGGGTCGGCTGTGCGGTCGTTGTGACGATTGCCAAACGGGTTCAGCCCGTCATCTTCTCCTGACTGGATGCCCGGTAGTCCGCCAACCTGAGCATAGGTGCGACGGGAACCCTGCGCGGCTTTCCGATGGACCGCTGGGCGAGCAAATGGCCATAGATCTCGACAGTGCGGATCGCACTGTTGCGAGCGCTGAAATCCCTGATCCGCTTTGCCGCTCCCAGAGAGAGCCGATTGTGCAGGGTCGGGTTTGTAAGAATGCGCACAACGGCGTCGGCCAATTCCTTGCTATTGCCTTCGGAGAAAAGCAGGCCGCATTCACCGTCCAGCACGACCTCTGGGATTGCGCCGCTGCGGGAGGCGACCACTGGAACCTTGTGGACGAAGGCTTCAAGCGGCGCGAGGCCGAAGGATTCATAGCGCGAAGGAACGACCAGACAATGCGCGTGGGCCAGCAGCTTGTCGCGAATGGCGCCCGAGACCTCGCCCAGGAAATGCACACGGCTTTCCTGTCCGCGGGGCAGGGACGCCAGAACCTTTTGCTGCCATCCATCGCTGTCTTTGCCGGCAATGACGATCCGGGCCGCGGGATCGCCCGCCAGAATGGCTTCCAGGGCGCCGAAGAGAATGTCGACTCCTTTACGCAGTTCCAGCCGGCCGATGAAGAGGACTATCTTCTCATCGGCCAGCCCTGCGCAGTCGAGATCGCCCAGCCTGTCGAGATTGTCGTAATTTTCCTGCACATTGAACAGCGGCCAATGTGCGATACCGCCGGGCGCCAGTTCCCAGCGCTCGTCGCGTTCCAGCTTATGGCACCGCTCGATCGTGGTCGCAATTTGGCCGCTGATCGGAAGCACGGCGTCGGCGTTGGCGATAAGCGTCCGCTCCGCGGCATTGAAAGCGGAGGCAGCGCCTCCAGCCACATGCCATAGGTTCATGTCCGCTGCCATTTGGAAAGGTGTCACTAGCCGCAGGACGAGGGGAGGGCGCCGCCACCGTTCGAGGTTAGCGAAAGCCAGTGCCTGGGTATCCTTCAGCGCGCTTTCGACGATGTCGACCCGGTGCTTCTCGTGCAGGCCCGCGAGCCGGGCGAAGGCGCTGAGCGACCAATTCATGTTGTTGCTGAAGCCGCGATCCAAGTGAGGGATCACCTCTTCGCGTGTATCAGTATAACAGACGGTAAGCGGCCCTTGTCGCCAATCTCGATCCTCATGCGAGGGAACGATTAGCGATATGTGATGCCCCATCAGCAGCAGTTCGTTGGCGAGATGATAGTAGAGCGTGCCAATGCCGCTCGCATGCGTGAAAGGCGGTACTTCCTTGCTGATGATGCAGATATGCAGCGGGGCCATGTCCCGTCCGACGGCGTGATAGTCCAGATTGACTGCAAACGGCAGAAAGGCGGGCGGCGTGTCTTTGAACGTACGCGTTTTTGGCCAGTCGCGTGCGTCCGCGAGGCCCTGTTCCATCCCCTCCCAGATTGCCCGCACGCCCGCTTCGCAGGCATCTTCGGTCAATTCGCCATCGTCATGGGCGGCCACCAGCGGAGCGACGCGTTCGGTCGACAGACGTTGTTCCAGATAAGTGCGCAGCATTCGCCCTTCCAGCCCGCCATAGGCCGCAACGAAATAGCTGATGTTCTTACAGACCGTCTTCCGGTCATAATCATGTTTGCCACGCCGCTTGTGGCTTTGGGCGAATTCGTGGCGGACCAGGACGTCTTGGCTGTAACCAACCAGATGCCCCTTTAACTGCAGTCGCAGGCGTAGTTCAGCTTCATCGAGGAAATAGTCGAACTGCTCGTCAAAACCGCCATGGCGGATCGTCGTTTCGCGCACAAAGCTCGAATTGGTGCCGGCAATGGCCCGGTACCATCCGTCCTTGCCCAGCTCCTGCTGCCGGATGCTTATCTTGGTCCTCGCGCGAATGTCGATGCCGATATCCTCGGACTGGAAGCTCAACGTACCGGCGAAGAATACCGGCCCGCCCAGCGCCGCGACGGTCAGCGGACGCTCATTATAGGCGCGAAGGACCGAGTCCACCCAGGTGTCGAAGGGAATGCTGTCGTCATCGATGAACGCCACGATGTCGCCCGCCGCATTCGCAATGCCTATATTGCGGGACGCCGACAGGTTGCAGTGCGGATTCTCCAAGACCTTGATGCCGTTGCCATAGCGGGCGAGATACGCCTTTGTGCCATCGGTGGATGGCCCATCCACCACGACCACCTCGAAATTGGGATTTGACTGGCAGCGCAAATAATCAAGGCAGCGCTTCAGATGATCAATCCGGTTGTAGGTGCAGATGACGATCGACAGCGTCTTGTAGCGATTTCTGGCTGGAAGAAGCGCAGACAGAGCTCCGCGGATCAGATGGCAGACATTTCGTTCTGAAAAGCGGTAAGCATTCTCCCGCTGCCAGTTGACCAGCCGATCATAGGCGCTCCGATCCTCCGAAAGCTTCTGGATCATTGCGACCAACTCGGCCCGATCGTCGATCAGCCCGTGTCCAGCGGTGGTCTCCTTCGCTGCTGCGCGGTCGAGCGCCAGGACCGGCAGACCGCGCAAAGGCGCCTCCACCAGAGGAACACCGAAACCCTCATGTTCGCTGATGGAAACATAGAACTGGCTGCTGCGGAAATAGGCTTCTCTTTCCGCATCACTGATCTTGCTGGTCAGTTCGACCTGATCCTGCAGCTTCAGTTTGGTGATGCGATCAACGATCTTCCGGTAGTAGGGGTCCTGCGGATTGTAGCCGCCGACCAAGACCAGCTTTTCCGCAATGGCAGGATTGGCTTTCCGCGCCTGCGCAAAGACGTCGATCAGGTCGAGTTGGCACTTGTTGGCAACGATCCGGCCGACAAAGAGCCACTGGCCGCGGGAACGGTTGGTATCCGCTGTAGGTCGTGGCGCACTGGGCACGATGATCGGGATGACAACTGACTTGGCCGGATCGGCGCCCGCGGTGTGCAACTCCTCCAGATTATAGGTGCTGGCTCCCCAATGGGCGTGGAACCGCGGCACGATTTCCTTCAGCTGTTCCCGCCCCTTCCGGCAAAATTCGTACAGGGCCGATCCGACCGGGAAGAAGCGGTGCGGAGTTATGTTGTGATAATAGATAATGCGGGTGCAATATTGCTCCAGTACCCAGGGAACCGAATGTTCCGAGAATCCGCAGAAGTGGAAAATGACGATGTCCTTTTCCGTCACCTGTACATCGGTCAGATCCCGGCGGCTGGCCGCAACGTCCTGATGGTGCCATTTCGACAAGACCATGGATTCAAGGCCCAAGCGCTTGAACTGTCGGTCAAGGTTCAGGATCTGGTTGGATACCGCATCGCCGGGGTCCAGTGCTTCCGCGACCTGAATCAGGCGGCCGGTGAATCCGGTGTCGAAAAGAGTTTCCAGAATGCTTTCGTTGCGCACGTCAGAACGCCTGCGCCAAAGCGGAGGTGCGAACGACACGCGCCAGCCCTTCCATGATTCCCGACGCATCGGCCGCTTCTCCCAACGTCCGTCGGGCATCCGCGAACAGCTGGTCGACGCGATCGGGCGGCACGGGCATCTGCTGCACAGACGTCGGTCGACTTGCGTTTAACAGCCGCTGCATGTCGGATAACTGCCTGGCGATCTGCTCATTCTGTTCGAAGAGCTGATATTCAAGGCGGTTGACTGTCCGCTCCATGCGTGCCAGCCCTGTCACCTCGTGAAACCAGCGCAGGAATTTGCTGAACGGTTTCTCCAGCGATGCAAGGCCCGGCAGCTTGACATGCATGGCAGCGGCTTCCTCCGACCGCGAAAGCGACAGGATGATCCGTTCCTTGCTCTCGCCCGACCGCAGCCGCTCAAGATGATGGGCCATGCCGTTCTCGTCGGCATTCCTCTTCAGAATGGCCAAGTATGTTGCGTCAATGAAATGCCGACCATTTAATGCAAGCAAGTCGTTAACATGGTGGATATTATACATGGACGTCCTGGAATATGCGCGATCGACCGCGGTCCTGCCCGGGCTTCGCGATCGACGAAAAAGGGTCGGAATAGACGCTTCGAGCCAGTGTAGAAGTATTTAGGGAAGCTGCGGGCCATTGCGTCGATCGGCAGCCAGTCCCGCGCTTTGAATCTGAGATGGGGGCAGGCCAGCGATCCTCCGGCTTTTCCGGCCGGGCAGCGCCAAATCCGTCGCGCAGCATTGACTTCAGCAACCCTTGGTTTCGTTGAATGATGAGACCTGCTCCCTCCCAGGTCATTCGGCAACAAAAAAGTGCTGATGAGTGTATTTTCCAAGGCGTGCCCGCGATTCGCGGCACCCTCGTTCGCTCGATGGAATGGCGGATGCGCTGCCTAAACTCTGGGCAATTCCTCTTCGTGCCCCCTTACCGCGCGGCGGCTGGCGAGGCCCATCATCAGGAAAGCCGCCAGGGATGCGGCAATGTTGGCGCCTGCGGCGCCGATGGTGCCGTAGACCGGGAGCAACGCCGCCTGCAGGCCGAGAAGCAGGATTGTGGCGACGAAGGTGATCTGCAGCGACAGGCCTGCGCGGTCTGTCGTCATGAGCAACGGGCGGTAGCTTACGCCAACCAGGTCGATGCAGGCGGCGATACCGAGCAGCAGCAGCAATGGATAGGCGGGCAGGAATTCGTGCCCGGCAATCAGCCCCAGCAGCGGATGGCCGATGGTCACGATCAGGGCGATGATGACGGCTCCGGCGATCAGTGCCAGCCGGTTGGTGCGACGGAAAAGCGCGCCCAGTGCCTGCGCGCCATGGCTGGCTTGCGTGCGTGACAGCTCGACGAAGATGCTGCGCGAGAGGAGGCTGGAAATCTTGGTGAGCGAATTGGCAAGCTGGTTGGCAAGGCGATAAAGGCCCGCACCTGCGGGACCGGCGAAGCCGCCCACGACGAGCACCGCCACCTGTTGCCCGACGGAGGCTAGGCTGGTCTGGAGATTGGTCGCGGTGAGGAAACCGACAATTCCGGGATTTTCCCGTCGTGCGTCCAGCGTCCGGCCCGCGCGCCAGCTGCCGATCCGCCCGCGCCCGACATGAAGCGCAAGGCCCCAATAGGTAATCGCGCAGAGCAGTTCTGCCATGCCCCATGCAATGAGATAGCCGGTAATGTTCGGCAACACTATCCAAGCCAGCAGCGCCCCGACCATCCGGCCGATGGGAACCATCGTTTCCGCGAGCGCGCCCGAATCGAACCGGTCGAACAGCCGTAGCACGCCCGTGGGAGAGGAGCGGATGGTGACCATCATGATCATGCAGAACAGCCAGGCCTGCCACTCCATCCCGCCCGACAATTCCAGCGCGTCGCCGAATACCAGGATGACCGCGCCCGCCACGACGCCGCCGGCGAGTGCCGAGCCGACATCGATCAAGATGCAGAAGCGCAGCACCCTGTTGAGTGCGTCGCCATTGCCGGAGGCCAGATGGACTTGGCCATAGCGCACCACGATCTGCCAACTGTCGAAGCTTACCAGCGTTTTCACGACCTGCGCAGCGCTCAGCACCAGGGCGAAGCGGCCGAAGTCGGCGACTCCGAGCGTACGCGTGACGATGGCGAGATAGACGAGGCTGAGCACGGCGCCGACGCCCTTGCCGCCCAGCAGCCAAGCCGTGTTCGCCAGGATGCGCGCAAAGCCCTCACCGGCCCCGCCCGATCCCTGCTTTCCTGTCACTTGGTCCCTGGCCTTTCGCTGAATGCCTGTTATCCGGCGCGCCTATCTAGGGACGTGATCGTGCGAGGGCAAATCTTCCGCAGCTTCCCCCGCGGGTAATTTCGCTTTAAGGCCCCGGACATGAGCATCAGCAAAGCCATCATCCTTTCCGCCGGCCAGGGATCGCGCCTGCTCCCGCTGACCCGCGATATCCCGAAATGCCTGATCGATTTCAACGGACGCACGCTGATCAGCTGGCAGGTCGCCGCGCTGGTCGCCAACGGCGTGACGGACATCGTGGTGGTCACCGGCTTTCGTACCGAACGGGTCGAGGATCATGCGCTGCAACTCTATCGCGAGACGGGCGCGCGCATCCGGACATTGTTTAATCCCTTCTTTCAGGTCGCGGATAACCTCGGCACCTGCTGGATCGCGCGGGAGGAGATGGACCGGGACTTCATCATCCTGAACGGTGACACCATCGTGTCGGATGAGATTGTGGCAAGGCTGGTCGCGGGCGCACAGGACGCCATTACGGTGACGGTCGACGTCAAGGCTGGCGACTATGACGATGACGACATGAAGGTGAACCGGGATGCGAGCGGCCGGCTGCTCGCCATCGGCAAGCGACTGCTGCCGCCCGACACCAATGCCGAATCAATCGGCATGCTGGCGTTCACCGGCGAGGGGCCGGCGATCTTCCGCAACCAGATCGACCAGATGATGCGCACGCCGGAAGGGGTGGAACGCTGGTATCTGCGCGCGATCGATATCATCGCCAAGGGCAACCGTGTCGGCACCGTGTCGATCGAGGGGCTGGAATGGCAGGAGGTCGACTTCCTCCAGGACGTCGAGGCGGCGCGCGCATTGACCGAGAAATGGGTCGCGGAAGGGCGCTACCGCCCGTAGCCGAGAGGCGACTTGCCCGATCGTTCCTGCCTAAAGGAGCCTGCCATGCTGCCCGCCGATACGCCGATCCTGATCCTCACCACCGGGGGCACGATCGACAAGATCTATTTCGACGCGCTGTCTGATTATCAGGTCGGCGAAACGGTCGTAGCGAAGCTGCTCGACATCGCCCGAGTCCGGCGCCCTTTCCGCATCGAGGAAGTGACGCGGAAGGACAGCCTGGAGCTGGACGACATGGACCGCGCGCTGATCCGGGCGCGCGTCGCCGCTGCGCGGGAGCGTCATGTGATCATCACCCATGGCACAGATACGATGACCGAGACGGCGAAGGCGCTGGCGGACGTGCCGGGCAAGACGGTTGTTCTGGTCGGCGCGCTGGCGCCCGCGCGCTTTGGAGAGAGCGATGCGAGCTTCAACCTGGGCATGGCCTTTGCGGCGGCCCAGCTGGCGGAACCCGGTATCTACATCAGCATGAGCGGATCGGTCTTCCGCGCCGACCGCGTGATCAAGGACCGGGAGAAGGGCGCCTTCGTTCCGCTACCGGATTAGTCGCCCTGTTCCTTCGCTGGAACCATGCCACGGCGCTGCGCATTGGACGCGGGCGGGGGGCGTGACGAGGAGGAGGAGTGCATGGCGGACTATCAGGAGCGTCCCGCGACGACGACCACGGTGATCGAAAAGCGCCGCGGCGGCGGGATGACGATGGCGATCCTGCTGCTGGTCGTGGTGGTGGCGGTCGCCGCCTTTTTCCTCGTGAACAGCGAGAGCCGCAAGGACAACGCCGTGGAAAGCGCCGCGACCCAGGTGGGCCAGGCAGCGAGCGATGTCGGCGACGCGGCGAAGGATGCGGCGGGCAGCGTCAAGGGCGAATAGGTTCTCCAACGAAAAGGGCGCCTCACAGAAGGCGCCCTTTCCCTTTTTCCTGAAGGTAAGGGCTTAGCCCTCGACCTTTACATGCTTCGGCGCGGCTTCATTGAGGATCCGCAGGATCTTCTTGAGCGCGCTCGGCTCGTCGGTCTCTTCCATCGCGGCCAGCTCGCGGGCGAGTCGGCTCGACGCGGCCTCGAAGATCTGGCGCTCGGAATAGCTCTGCTCGGGCTGGTCGTCGGCGCGGAACAGGTCGCGGGTCACCTCGGCGATCGACACCAGGTCACCCGAATTGATCTTCGCTTCATATTCCTGCGCACGGCGCGACCACATGGTGCGTTTCACCTTGGGCTTGCCCTTGAGGGTTTCCATCGCTTCCTCCAGCGTCTTGTTGGAGGACAGTTTGCGCATGCCGACGCCTTCGGCCTTGTTGGTCGGCACGCGGAGCGTCATGCGCTCCTTTTCGAAACGGAGGACATAGAGCTCCAGCTCCATGCCGGCGATCTGCTCTTTCTGCAGTTCAATGACGCGGCCTACGCCATGCTTGGGATAGACGACATAATCACCAACGTCAAAGGACAGCGCCTTGGCAGCCATTTGAAACCTTTCCAATCAATCGGGGGACAGGGCCGTCGCGATAGGCATATGAAGGGGGTCACATGCCGGGGAAGGACCGCGGCGCCACCGTCAAGACATGAGTCACTTACTCCAGGACGGGCCGCTTGCCCGTCTGCCGGCGCTATTTAGCAGATTCGTAACAAAATTGCCACCCCTGGACAGGAAATCCGGGATGTCACGAAACGGGACAGGAAAGAAGGCGGTCCGACAGGGCCGGACGATCAGCCCTTGCCCGGCTCCGGAGAGAAGAACTTCTCGAGCTTGTTCTCGACGCCCTTCATCTCGTCGGCGTCGGCAGGGGCTTCGCCCTTGACGGTGATGTTCGGCCATTCCGCGGAATATTTCGCGTTCAGCTCGATCCAGCTTTCGAGGCCGCTCTCGGTGTCGGGCAGAATCGCCTCGGCGGGGCACTCCGGCTCGCACACGCCGCAGTCGATGCACTCGCTGGGATTGATCACCAGCATGTTTTCGCCCTCGTAGAAACAGTCCACCGGACAGACCTCGACGCAATCCATGAATTTGCAGCGGATGCAGTTGTCGGTCACGACATAGGTCATCAGTGGGCACTCTTCGGGGTTGCGACAGAGGCGCCCTGCTATGCCCGGCGCGCGCCAAGGTCAATGAGGATATTGTTGAGGCAGGTTTAGGCGCGGTTTCCGAAGGCGACTCGAAAGTTCACACCGTCGCTGGCCTCATCGGACGGGACGTCGGGAAGGACGGTGCAACCGGATCCATCAAAGTTCACACCGTTGCAGGGCCATGTTTTCCACGGGTTTGCGGGTGGCGGACGAGAGAACGGGCTTCGCACGATGGTCCGTAAACGATGCTCGCCAAAGTACGCGACCGTGCTGTTGGAAGGGCAGGGCGGGAACAGGCCGGACGATGGGAAAGAACGCCGCGCGGCGTGATGCGGATGATAGCATGGGCAGATCGCTGTAGGACAGCGGAGAGTCGGGGGGCAGAAGAGGAGGAGAAGACGCATGCTGAGGATCGCGGTGACGAGCATGCTGGTCGACGACCGGGACAAGGTGCTGGCCTTCTTCGCGACCTGCGGGACTTCGCGGTGAAGCACGACATTCCGGTGGGCGCGCACCGCTGGCTGACGCTGACCGCACCGGGCGAGGGGGACGGGATGGAACTGCTGCGGGAGCCCGACGCACCCGGCGGCCAAGCCTTGGAAAACCCCGCTGGTGGCGGACGGAATACCCTATACCTCCTTCGGCGCGGACGACGACAGCTGCGGCAACCTGATCCAGATGGTCCAGCAGCATTGAGGGGCGCGGGCCGTGATTCCTAAGGAGGCACGGCCCGCGCGCCGGTTCAGTTCAGTTCCAGCATCACGATCGACTTGGCCGGCAGGGTCGCCGAGAGGCTGTTGCCGGCGATCTGCGCGCCGGTGAAGGCGGCGGGCTTCACCCGGTCGGGTGCGGCGAAGTCGTTGAGCGCCTGCATCGTGTCGGCGGTCAGGATGCGTCCGGTCACGCTGCCGGCCGTCACCCCATTCACCGTCGCGCTGACGCTGGCCGGGCTGTTGGGGTCGACGTTCACCAGCGCCAGATAGACCTTTCCGTCGGTGCCGCGCACTGCCGCCGCGCTGACCGCCGGGATCGCCCACTGGTCCTTGTGGTACCAGGTCGATTTCAGCTCCACCGGGATGAAGGTGGCGTCCTGGAAGGGCTTGTAGAGGTCGAAGACGTGATAGGTGGGCGTCAGCACCATCTTCGGCCCGTCGGTCAGGATCATCGCCTGGAGCACGTTGATCATCTGGGCGATGTTCGCCATGCGCACGCGCCGCGCATGATGGGCGAAGATGTTGATGTTGAGCGCCGCGATCATCGCGTCGCGCATCGTGTTCTGCTGCTGCAGGAAGCCGGGGTTGGAACCGGGCGTGGGATCGTGCCACGCCCCCCATTCGTCGACCGCGATCAGTTTCTCGTTCTGCGGGTCGTACTTGTCCATGATCTTCTCATGGCCCGTCAGATACTCGTCCATCTTCAGCGTCTTGGCGAGGGCGCGCGCCCAGCCTTCCTCGTCGAAGTCGGTCGCCGATCCCTTGCTGCGCATCGAGCCGGGGAAGGTGTAATAGTGGACGCCGGTGCCGTCGATCTCGCTGCCGGCCTCGCGCATCATCACTTCGGTCCAGTTATATTCGGCCCAGTCGAACACATTGTGGGTTGCGCCGCTGGCGATCTTCAGCGTCTTGGTGCCGCGCGGCACCTTGATGAAGGTCGAATAGCGCTTCGTCACGTCGGCCGCATATTCGGGGCGCATGTTGCCGCCGCAGCCCCACAGCTCGTTGCCGATGCCGAACCATTGCACCTTCCACGGTTCCTTGTGGCCGTTCTTCGCGCGCAGGTCCGCCAGGCTGCCCGCCGGGGCGGTCATATATTCGATCCACTCCGCCATTTCGGCAGGAGTGCCGTTGCCGACATTGCCCGATACATAGGCTTCGGCGCCGACCTGTTCGATGAAATCGAAAAATTCGTGCGTGCCGAACGCGTTGTCCTCGGTCACGCCGCCCCAGTGGGTGTTGACCTTGACCGGGCGCTGCTTGCGCGGGCCGATGCCTTCGCGCCAGTGATATTCGTCGGCGAAGCAGCCGCCGGGCCAGCGGATCACCGGCACCTTGATGGCGCGCAGCGCGGCGACGACGTCGTTGCGGATGCCGCGCGTGTTGGGGATCTTCGAGCCGGGGCCGACCCAGACGCCGCCATAGATGCCCGTGCCCAGATGCTCCGCGAACTGGCCGAAGATGCGGCGGTCGATACGCGGGCCGGGCTTGGCAGCGTCGATGGTCATCGTGGCGCTGGGGGCGTTCTGCTGTGCCGCGGCGGGCTGCAGGGCAAGCATGCTCGCGCACAAGGCCAAGGCGATCAGACGCTTCATCATTCATCCTCCCTGTTGCCGCCGCATCGTCACGGCCGGCGGGCCGCGCGGCGGCGAACCCGGGTGCGAGGGATTTCACAGCGGGGCGGCACTGTCCAGCCCGGCGGGCACAAAAAAGAAGGAGTATTTCGGCGGTCACGGCGCGTACAACTTGATACAAAGTGGAGGATTGCGGCGCCCCGGCTCTCCTGCAATAGTCGGTGTAATTGAATCGGAAGCGAGCCGGCATCGGACGCGGAATTCAACGGGAGGATCATGTGAAGCACACCATCGCAGCCTTTCTGCTCACGGTAGCGGCCGTCGGATCGGCATCGGCGCAAACCGCCGCGCCGCCGGTCAAGGAGGATTTCAAGCCGTCCTCCCTGAACCAGCCCGGCCAGGAATATCCGCAGGTCAATTCGCAGGGCTATGCCCGTTTCCGCGTGACTGCCCCCGATGCGCAGGCGGTAAAGGTGAGTCTGGGCCTGGGCGGGCGCGGCGGCACCGTGCTGACCAAAGGGGCCGACGGCACCTGGACGGGCACGTCGGAAGGGCCGCTCGACGAGGGGTTCCATTATTATCACCTGACCGTCGACGGCGGCACGTTCAACGATCCGGGCACGCTGAACTTCTACGGTTCGACCCGCTGGGAGAGCGGCATCGAGATCCCGGCGCACGACGCCGACTTCTACGCGCTGAAGGACGTGCCCCATGGTCATGTCCAGCAGGTGCTGTTCCCTTCGCCGAGCACGGGGACGTCGCGCCGCGCCTTCGTCTACACGCCGCCGGGCTACGACAAGAACCAGGCCACCCGCTATCCGGTGCTGTACCTGCAGCATGGCTGGGGCGAGGACGAGACGGCCTGGTCCAACCAGGGCCACGCCAACCTGATCATGGACAATCTGATCGCGGCCGGAAAGACGCGGCCGTTCATCATCGTCATGACCTATGGCATGACCAACAGCATCCGGCCCGGCAGCCCCGGCGGCCTTGCCGCGTTCGACATCAAGCCGTTCCAGACGGTGCTGATCAACGAGCTGATCCCCTATGTCGACACGCATTTCCGGACCCTGTCGGACCCGGGCCACCGGGCGATGGCCGGCCTGTCGATGGGCGGGTTCGAGACCAAGCTGATCGCGCCCAAGCATCTCGACAAATTCAACTATATCGGCCTGCTGAGCGGCGGCACCTTCTCCATGGAGGACGTCAACAGCACGCCGGGTTTCAAGGAGAAGGTGAAGCTGGTCTTCGTCAGCTTCGGCAGCCGCGAGCTGGAAGGCGGACGGGCACGGGCGCCCGATGGTGCACCCCGGCCCGATCCGAAGGCCAATGCCGAAGCGCTGAAGGCGGCGGGCCTCAACAGCGTCTTCTACGTCTCCCAAGACACGGCCCATGAATTCCAGACGTGGCGGCGGAGCCTGCGCGAAATGGCGCCGCTGCTGTTCCGCGACTGAGGCGAGGGGCGTCGGTCTTTAGCCGCCGCCCTCAGCTGCCGATCGTCAACTCCTCATAGCAGCCCTGCGCCTCCGGCGCGGGGCCGCGCCTTGCGGGCAGCAGCAGCACGCGGACGACGCGGACCACGCCGCCGGGATGCGGGAAGGTGATGAGATCGCCGGCACGCACGGGCGCATGAGCACGCTCGATGCGGCGGCCGTTCAGGCGGATATGGCCCTCCTCAGCCAGCTTCTGCGCGATCGAGCGGCTCTTGGCCAGGCGGGCGAACCAAAGGAACTTGTCGATCCGCAGCGCTGGTCCGTGGCCGCCCGCCGGCGCCGCGTCAGCCATTGCGGCCCAGCAACTCGGCCAGCCCGGCAAAGGCGTTGCTGGCTGCGGGCGCGGGTGTGGATGTTGGCGCGGGCTTGCCACGGGCTGGTGCACCGGGGCGGTTGCCGCCGGTGCGCGGTGCGCCCTTGTTCGAGGCGCTTTCGCGTGGCGGCCGGGGCTTCTGCCGGCCGCGGAAGGCCCAGTTGGGGCCGCCTTCGGCCGCCGGCTCGACCGGGCGGAAGCCCGCGGCGCGCATCAGCTGGAGGAAGGATGGCTCGGTCAGGCCCAGCGACACGATCTGCGGGCTCTGCGCGGTGAAGGCCTCACCCTTCGCGATGGTTTCATGCGCGGTGCGGGCCATGCGTTCGGCCATGTCAATGCGCAGCATCTGCTCGCCGAAACCCCGGAAGCCGGCGAGGCGCGCGCCCATCTGCTGCGGCTT
>NZ_AUWY01000061.1 GCF_000447205.1 Sphingobium ummariense RL-3
CGCCGAGAGCGCCGCGCGCCAGCGGGCCGCGCCGGGCTTCAGCAGGCCGGGGTGGTAGATATCGAGCACGCCGATGTCGATGCCGGCCTTGCGCAGCAGGTGGCGCTGGTCCTTGTCGAGATGGGCGAGCGCCGAATCGAGGTCGGTGCGCGCAATGACGCCGCCCGCGTCGGCGAGCTGGGCGAAGACCGCGCGCACGACGGGGGGGACGTCCGGCTCCGACGCGCTGGCGGTCATCTTGACGAGGGGGAGGAGGTGCTTTTCCTTCTGCGCCTCGAACCAGGCGGCCAGGCGGGCGATCACCTGCTTCTGCACGTCCTGTCCCAGCGCCAGCAGCGCGCGGTCCAGCCGAATCTCCGGGCTGAGCAGCGTGGTGCCGGCCAGCAGCGCCGCGACCGGGCTGCCCGCCCAGGCGATGCCCGGCGCTTGTCCCGCCTCGTCCAGAAGCGCGAAATCCGTGTCCGCAGCAGCCAGCAGTTCGTCAGCCTTCACTCGCAATACCTTTCCAAGACGGCGCTCCGCGGCCGCCAGCAGCATCTTCCTGTCCTGATGCCGCGTAGCGGGATCGACCGAGAAACGAAATCCGTCAAGTCGCCCGATCGTCTCGCCATCGACGCAGACCGTCCCGTCGGGCTCCACCGTGACGGGGAGGCTGCTGGCATTCTGGCCGATGTCGCGCAGCAGGACGGAGGTGCGGCGGTCGACGAAACGCTGCATCAGCGCGCCATGGAGCGCATCGGACAGCTTCTCCTCCAGCGCGCGGGTGCGCTCGGCCATCTCGGCGGGATGGAGCAGCCAGTCCGGGCGGTGGGCGATATACGACCAGGTCCGCGCGGCGGCGATGCGACCCGAAAGCGTGTCGATATCGCCCTGCACCGAATCGAGGCGGGCGATCTGCTGCGCGAACCAGTCGCGGGGAATGTGGCCGTTCCCTTCGGAAAGGAAGCGCCAGAGGCGGCTGACGGTGCGGGCGTGGTGCTCGGCCCCCAGCTTCTGGAAGTCGGGGAGGCCGCAGGCGGCCCAGAGGCGTTCCACCTGGCGCTGGCCCCGCGCCCGGTCGATCACCAGCGGGTCGTCGGCCAGGCGCTTGAGGACGGCGAGGTCGACGGCCTCCGGGGCGGGGCGCAGCTCCTCGCGCTCGGGGCGGGCCTCCAGATCGGCGATCAGATGGGCGAGGCTGTCGGTGCGCGGGGCGCCATCGCGCCAGTAGAGATGCTCGAGCGGGGGAAAGCGGTGCGCCTCGATCGCCTCGATCTCCTCCGGACGGAAGGCGGAGTCGCCATCCTCGGCGCCCAGGCTGCCGAAGGTGCCGTCCTTGTGGTGGCGGCCCGCGCGGCCGGCGATCTGCGCCATCTCCGCGACGGTCAGGCGGCGGGTGCGACGGCCGTCGAACTTGCGCAGCGAGGCGAAGGCGACATGCGCAACGTCGAGATTGAGGCCCATGCCGATGGCGTCGGTGGCGACCAGATAGTCGACATCGCCGTTCAGGAACATCTTTACCTGAGCGTTGCGTGTATGGGGGCTGAGCGCGCCCATGACGACGGCCGCGCCGCCGCGGAAGCGCCGCAGCATCTCCGCCACGGCATAGACCTCCTCGGCGGAGAAGGCGACGACGGCGGAGCGGCGGGGAAGGCGGGATAGCTTCTTCGCGCCGGCATAGCTGAGGGTCGAGAAGCGGGGGCGGCCGATGATCTCCACGTCGGGGACCAGCGACTTGACCAGCCGGCCGATGCTGGCCGAGCCCAGGATCATCGTTTCCTCACGGCCCCGCGCGCGCAGCAGACGGTCGGTGAAGACATGGCCGCGTTCCGGATCGGCGCCGAGCTGGGCCTCGTCCAAGGCGACAAAGGCATAGTCGCCAAGTCCTTCGGTTGCGGCACCGGCCTGCCGGCCTGCGCCGATGGGCATGGATTCGGCGGTGCAGAGGAAATAGCGGGCCTGGGGCGGGACGATCTTTTCCTCGCCGGTGATCAGCGCGACCTGGGCAGCGCCCTTGATTGCGACGACGCGGTCATAGACCTCTCGCGCCAGCAGCCGGAGGGGGAAGCCCATCATGCCGCTGGAATGGCCGCACATGCGCTCGACGGCGAGGTGGGTCTTGCCGGTGTTGGTGGGCCCGAGCACGGCAGTGACGGGAGAACGGGCGAACTGGGCCATGCGGCCTATGTCGGGGATGAACGCAGCGGGGGCAAGGGGCTTGCCGATTTGCGTGGGGGTTCCGTCCGTGGCCGTCTTCCATCGACTTCGCAACACGGTTCGTCGCAGCATCCGTAAAGCCCGATTCCTCTTAAATTGACTTTAACCCTGCTGCTTCACAAGGATCGGGCCTGTCGCAGGGCGCGGGGTCGCTGCGGACGGGGCAATCCAAAGCTTACCCAAAGGTCGCCGGTTTGTTTCAGGAAAGCCAGTTCGATAGCCAGCAGGGCGGCGCATCCGTTTCCCTGTGGCTGGCGGAGTCGCTGAAGGCGCCGCGCGTCGCGCCGAAGCAGGGCTGGCGCGAGCGGATCCGGGACTGGGCGGAGGACGTGGAGCTCGTTCCCGACCTTGGCCAGCGCATCGGCAGCCTGACCTGGTTCCGCGGGCTTGCCACCTGTTTCAGCCTGTGCGCGACGGCGCTCTACCTCTCTCCCGGTTTTCAGCCGGTGCCGGGCGCGCCCGAGCCGCTGATGCCCGATGCGCGCTATGACGAGGTGCGCAGCCAGATGATCACGCCGCTGGCGCTGGGCGCCGATAGCGGGCGGCACATGGGCGCCACGGACGCGGTGCAGCCGCTGGCCGAAACGCCCGAGCGGCCGCAGATCGAACTCAACGCGCAGATCGGCAGCAGCGATTCCCTGGGCCGTGCGCTGTCGCGCGCCGGGGTGAGCGCCGGCGATGTCGCGCAAGTGACCGCGATGGTCGGCGGCGACATCAGCGGGGGCGTGAAGCCGGGCACG
>NZ_AUWY01000062.1 GCF_000447205.1 Sphingobium ummariense RL-3
CCTTCCGCGCGCGGCTGGACCTCGCGCTCGAGATCACGCGGGCAGGGGGCCAGTTGCAGGTCAGGCGCGTGCCCATCCGGGTCGACGACACGCCGCTGCGCATCCAGGGCGTGGTGGGCGACAGCATCTACCGCTCGGCCCGCGCATCCGGCGCGCCGCCCAAGGCGATCCAGGCCTTCCTGCGCGTGATTGCGCAGCAGGTGGACCTGGGGTCGATCGGGGCCGGCGACCGCTACGACATCATCACCGAATATCATCGCGCCGAAACGGGCGACGTGGAAGTGGGCGAGCTGCTTTATGCGGGCCTGAAACGCGCGCGGGGCAAGGCCGTCGACATGCTCAAATGGATGACCAACGGCCGTACCGAATGGTTCGAGGCGTCGGGCGTGGGCGAGCGGCGCGGCGTGCTGGCGTCGCCGGTCGCGGGCCATGTGTCGTCCGGCTTCGGCATGCGGCGGCACCCGATCCTGGGCTATACCCGGATGCATGCCGGCATCGACTTCGCTGCGCGCTACGGATCGCCCATCTATGCGGCGACCGACGGCGTGGTGGCTTTTGCCGGCCGGCATGGCGGGCACGGCAATTATGTGCGCATCCAGCATGGAGCCGGGCTGGCGACGGGCTATGCCCATATGAGCCGGATCGCGGCGGTGCCGGGGCAGCGTGTGCGGCGCGGGCAGGTGATCGGCTATGTCGGATCGACCGGCCTGTCGACCGGGCCGCATCTGCACTATGAACTCTATCGCAACGGTGCGACGATCAATCCGCTGTCGGTGAAGTTCACGACCACCGCGCAGCTGGCCGGACGCGAGCTGGCGGCCTTCCGCGCGCGCCTGGCGGCGTTGCAGGGGCTGCGGGTCGGGATGCCGCAGATGGCGACTGCAAAGGCCGAGGGCGCGCCGGTTTCGGGGAAATAGCAGCGTTCGTCAGAAACGAACGGATGTTGTTCGGGCTTATTGGGAACCTCAAAGTCCGTTCGGGCTGAGCGAAGTCGAAGCCTTCTACTGAGCCGAAGGCGAAGTGGCTTCGCTATCGTTCAGCCGAGCCCCCTTCGACTGCCTGCAAGGCAGGCGCTCAGGACAGGCTTCGACTTCGCTCAGGGCGAACGGAGGGGCATTCTCTTTCGCGTTCGTGCCGGGGATCTTTCAGAGAAACGCAAGCTCGGCTAACGCACGACGATGACTTCTCCCATCGGCGTCACCGCCATCCTGCTCGCCGGCGCACGGCCGATCCCCGATCCGCTGGCGCGCGCCGCGGGGGTGGCGGTGAAGCCGCTGGTGCCGGTGGCGGGGCAGGCGATGATATCCTATCCGGCGCGGGTGCTGGCCGATCATCCCGCGATCGCCCGGGTGGTGGTGCTGACGCAGGCGCCCGAGCTCTTTGCCGCCGATCCGCAGACCGCCTGGATCGCCGAGCATCCCAAGATCCTCTTCGAGACATCGGGGAACGGCATCGCGTCCTCCCTGCTGGCGCTCATGGACCGCGCGGACCAGACCTTCCCCTTGCTGATGACGACGGCGGACCATGTGCTGCTGGACGCGGCGATGATCGACCAGTTCGTCGATGAGGCGGCCGGCGCGGACATCGCCGTCGCGATGGTCGAGCGGCGGACACTGCTGGCGCGCTATCCGCAGTCGCGGCGGACCTGGCTCAAATTCCGCGACGGCTGGTGGTCGGGCGCGAACATCTTCTGGTTCGGCAGCGCGAAGGCGCGACCGGTGATCGCGCTGTGGCAGGATGTCGAACAGGACCGCAAGAAGGGCTGGAAGATCCTGGCGGCGTTCGGGCCGCTGGCGCTGATCGGGGCGGTGCTACGCATACTGACCCTGCGCGGCGGGATCGCGCGCATCGGGCGACGCTTCGGACTGGAGGCGCGGCTGGTGGCGATGCACCAGGCGGAGGCGTGCATCGACGCGGACAAGCCGGACGATGTTGTGCTGATCGAGGGGATTTTGGCGGGGCGGTAGGGGGCCTTCCCTCATTTGGGGCAATCTGTTGGACGCTGGCGCCGACATTGTGTTACAATGTGTACAATCGCATACAGGAGCATAGCATGGGCGCAAGCACGACGATGACGATCCGGGTCACGCCTGATCTCAAGGAAAAGCTGGGCCGCCTGGCGGATAAAACCCGTCGCACACGATCCTACCTCGCGGCCGAAGCCGTCGAGTCCTACGTGAATCGCGAGTTGCAGATCATTGAGGGTATCCAACGCGGACTTGCTGACATGGAGGCGGGGAGGGTTACATCCCACAAGGACGCGATGGACCGGATCGACGCAGCCATCGAGGCGGCGAGCAGCAACGCCGCGTGAGGTATGTCCAATGGTCGCATGACGCGCTGGCCGACCTTGAGCGGCAGGTCATCACCATTGCCAAGGACAATCCCCAAGCCGCGCACAGGGTGGCGAAGCGGATACGTGCGACCGGCGATGCCCTAGCCGAGTTTGCGACCGGACATCCCGGTCGTGTCAGTGGCACCTATGAGAAATCAGTCACCCGGCTTCCCTATATCATCGCTTATGCGCTGAGCGAGGACGCCACTGTTCTGACGATCCTTCACGTCATCCATACGTCGCGCAACTGGCTGGCGGATGAATGGCCGGAGTGAGGGCTTCGTCATGGACGAGCCGCCGAAGACTGTCTTGCCGAGATTGAAGCGCGATGTGCTCCTGCTTCCGCAGGAGCACAATTTCCTATGAAAGTTACCGCCCCAGCAGTCCCCGCGCCTGTCCCGCGATTTCCGCCAGCATGGCGACATTGGGGGCGGCGGCCGATTTGGCGCGCTGGACCAGGGTGCGGAACTGGCGGATGCGGTTGCCCTTTTCCTTGAGCCAGTCCTCGACATGGACGGCGATGTCCTTGCCCTTGCCATGGGCAAGGAAGTCGAGCCGCACCTGCTGCATGTCGCGCGCGACGCCGGAGATGAGCAGCCGTTCCCAGGGATCGGTCGGCTCCATCCGCGCAGCGGCGGACTGGACCCAGTCGATGCCGACCGCTTCGCCCAAATGGGTGAAGGCGCGGGTGAGGGCGATCTCGTCCACCTTCATCCGTCCGGCTAGCGCGGCGATGCCGACCGCGCCATCGAGCTTGAACAGGCCCGCGGTGCGGCGCACGAGATCCTCCGGGGCGCCGAGCCCGAGCAGGCGGTCGGCGACGGCAGCGGTGCGGCGCTGCGCCTCGGCGGTCAGCAGGTCGTCGACCTGCGCCGCCAGCGTGCCGACGCCCTGCGCGAGCTTCGCGCAGCCCTGCGCGGGCAGCGTGCCGGTTGGCAGGGCGCGCAGGATGTCCGCGATCTGCGCGCGCATGCCGCTGGCGATGTCGCTGAACAGCGCGAGGCGCGCGGCCTCCGACATTTCGGCCGCGTCGATGTCCGCCCAGAGAGTGCCGATGTCGTAGAGCCGTTCGGCGATCAGGAAGGCACTGGCGAGATCGGCGAGCGAGCAGCCTTCCTCCTCCGCCAGCTCGAACGGGTGGATCAGGCCGAGCCGGTTGACGATGCGGTTCGCGACCTTGGTGGCGATGATCTCCTTGCGCAGGGCGTGGGCGGCGATGGCGTCCGCCTCCTTTCCCTGCATCGCGGGGGGGAAGGCGGCCATGAGTTCGCTGCCCATCGTCTCGTCGCTGGCAAGGTCGCCATGCTCGATCGCGTCCTGCAGCGCGAGCTTCGCGGTGGAGAGCAGCACGGCGAGTTCGGGGCGGGTGAGCCCCTGGCCGTCCTGACCGCGGCGCAGCAACTGGTCGTTGGCGGCCAGCCCCTCCACCTGCCGGTCGAGCCGGCCCGATTCCTCGAACGTCTCGATCAGGCGGACATAGCTGGCAAGGTCCGCCGCGCCTCCCGCTTCGGCGATCGAGAGGCCGAGCGCCTGGAGCCGGTTGTCCTCCAGCACGATGTCGGCGACCGCATCGGTCATGCTTTCGAGCAGCGCGTTGCGATCGTCGAAGGGCAGGCGGCCCTCCGCCATCTCCTTGTTGAGCGCGATCTTGATGTTGACCTCATTGTCCGAGCAGTCGACGCCGGCCGAATTGTCGATGAAGTCGGTGTTGATGCGCCCGCCCTTCAGGGAGAAGGCGATGCGCGCGGCCTGGGTGACGCCGAGATTGGCGCCTTCGCCCACGACGCGGACGCGCAGTTCCTCCGCATTGACGCGCAGGCGGTCGTTGGCGGGGTCGCCGACGTCGCCATGGCTCTGCGCGGCGGCCTTCACATAGGTGCCGATGCCGCCGAACCAGAGGAGGTCGTTGGGGCTCCTGAGGATCGCGGAGATGAGCGCGGCTGGCTCCATCTCCGCGGCGGTGACGCCCAGGACGGCCTGCACCTCGGGGGTGAGGGGGATGCTCTTCATCGAGCGGGGGAACACGCCACCGCCCTGCGAGATCAGCGACTTGTCATAGTCGTCCCAGCTGGAGCGCGGGAGCTGGAACATGCGGTTGCGCTCTTCCCAGCTCTTCGCCGGATCGGGATCAGGATCGAGGAAGATGTGGCGGTGGTCGAAGGCGGCGACCAGCTTGATCGCCTTGCTGAGCAGCATGCCGTTGCCGAACACGTCGCCCGACATGTCGCCGCAGCCCACGACCTTCACCGGCTCGCTCTGCACGTCGGTGCCGAGCTCCGCGAAATGGCGCTTCACGCTGATCCAGGCACCTTTGGCGGTGATGCCCATGGCCTTGTGGTCGTAACCGTGGGAGCCGCCGCTGGCGAAGGCGTCACCCAGCCAGAAGCCGCGATCGAGCGCGATCGCGTTGGCGACGTCGCTGAAGGTCGCGGTGCCCTTGTCCGCCGCGACGACGAAATAGGGATCGTCACCGTCATGAATGACGACGTCGGCCGGATGGACCACCTTGCCCTTCACGATATTGTCCGTGACCGACAGCAGCGAGCGGATGAAGATGCGGTAGCTTTCCGTCCCCTCCGCGAACCATGCGTCGCGGTCGACCTGCGGGTTGGGCAGTTGCTTGGGGTAGAAGCCGCCCTTCGCGCCGGTCGGCACGATGACCGCGTTCTTGACCCGCTGCGCCTTCATCAGGCCCAGGATCTCCGTGCGGAAGTCGTCGCGCCGGTCGGACCAGCGCAGCCCACCGCGCGCGACCGGGCCGGCGCGCAGGTGGATGCCCTCGACGCGGGGGGAATAGACCCAGATTTCGCGCCAGGGGAGCGGGGCGGGGAGGCCGGGCACCTGGGCGCTGTCGAGCTTGAACGCCAGCGCCTCGGCGGCGGCGGGCGCGTAGAAATTCGTGCGCAGGGTCGCGGTGATGACGGCGCGTAGCAGGCGCAGCACGCGGTCCTCGTCGATGGCGGTGACCTTCTCCAGCCCTTCGTCGATCGCGGACCGGGCGGCGGCCGCCTTCGCCTCGCCGTCGGTCTGGGCGGGATCGTGCAGCGCCTCGAACAGCGTCACGAGTTGGCGCGCTATCGCGCTCTCGCGGCGCAGCGTCTCCGTCACGGTGGCGAGGCTGTAGGCCGATCCGGTCTGGCGAAGATAGCGGAACAGGGCGCGGAACAGCACCACGGCGCGCGGGGCGAGACCGGCCGTGACGATGAGTTCGTTGAAGCGGTCGTTCTCCGCCGTGCCCTCCAGCACCTGCGCGATGGCCTCCGTCACGACGGAGGCGCGGGCGACAACGTCCTCCGCATCGCCGCCCGACGGTAGCTCCAGCACGAAGCGCTGGACATGGCCCAATGCGCCGCCGTCGACCGGGGTCATGATCTCGTCGATGACGCGGAAGCCGAAATTCTCGAAGGCGGGGACCACTTCCGACAGGGCGATCGCGACATGGCTGTAGAGCTTGAGGCGCAGCCGCTCGGCCGTGTCCTCCGGATTGCGATAGATGCGGATCGACTTGTCGCCGGGACCGGACAGTCCGTGCAACAGGCGGATGTCCCGCGCCGCCTCCGCCGCGCCGGCGCCGTTGCGATAGCCCATCGGGAAGCCGCCCGCGTAGCGCTGCGCCAGCGCCGCG
>NZ_AUWY01000063.1 GCF_000447205.1 Sphingobium ummariense RL-3
GGGCTCCTCGGTCTCGGCCAGCGCCTCCTCGACGGAGGGCACCCAGCCGCGCACCATCTGCCGGAGCTGGCGGTCTAGCGGGGCGTCTTCGGGCACGGTGCCGCCATCGCGCAGGTCGAGCGTGATGCGCAGCAGGGCGAGGCCGCCTTCCTCCAGCGCGATCGACCAGCTCAGCACCTGGCCCCGGGCCGCCTTGGCCAGCATGTCCTGCACCGCGACGCGGCGCGCGGTGGTCAGTTCGTCGCGCGGCAGCCAGACGAAGGCATAGAGATGGCGCGCCAGCGCGCTGGTGGCGAGCGCTAGCTTGGGCCGCGGGCGATCCGCCAGCGACATGAAGGTGAGGGCAAGGCGCTCCAGCGTCTCCCGGTCGAAGCCGATCAGGATGTCATGGGGCAGCGCGGTCAGCGCGTGGACCAGCGTCTTGCCCGCATGACCGGCGGGATCGAAGCCGAACTTGTCCATGAGGGAGGAGAGGGCGGAGCGCAGCAGCGGCACCTTGTCGGGCGGTGCGGCCAACGCGGAGCTGGTCCACATGCCCGCATGGATCGACAGCGCCGTGACGTCCTTCCCCTCCCGGACGGGGACGATGAGCAGGTCGAGCAGGACGCGGCGATGGACGCGCGACAGCAGGTTCGACTTGATGATGAGCGGAGTGCGCTTGCCTTCCTCGAACCAGGCGAAGGCGGCCTCTCGCGAGGCCGGCGCGATCAGCGGCCTGTCGCGCAGGGCACATATGCCGAGCCGGTCCTGCGTCGTGCCGTCGCGGCGGCAGATCTCGTGCCCGACCTGGGTGAAGTTGCGGGCGAGGAACCAGCGCAGCAGCGCCGCGCCCTCGTCATCGGTGATCGCATTGGCATCGGCGATCATCACTTCCTGCAGGCGGGACCAGTCGGCGACGGCAGCGCGGACGTCGGCCAGCGTTTCATGCAGATCCTTTTCCAGCGCACGGCGTCCCTTCGCGTCGGCGCGGTCGGCCTCGATATAAATCATCGATTCCCGGCGGGCGCCGGGCGCGTCGTCCTCCAGGATCGCCTTCAGCATGCCGCCGCCGTCGCGCTCCACCGACAGTACCGGATGCAGCAGGCGGTGGATGGTGATGTCCACCGCGGAGAGCGCGTTGGCGATGGAATCGACCAGGAAGGGCATGTCGTCGTTGACGAGCGCGATCCGCATGAAGCGGCCATTGGCGCCTTCTCCCAGCGTCTCGATCGCGATCGCGGCGTCTCCGGGAAGACGGTTGCCGGCGGTACGGGCCAGGAAGGCTGCGGCCGACGCGGTGGCTGCGGCGTCGAATTCCTCGCTCTCGCCAGGCAGAGCGCCCCGGGACAGCGCCGCCTCCACGGCAGTGCGGATGGATGTGTCGACTTCTTTCAGATGGGGCTCAGCCACGGCCGTCATGCGCATACCTCGCTTCAGCGGATCGCGGTCCGCTTCTGTTGGAACGGAGGAGAGGCAGGAACGCCGCCACGCGACTCCTCGGCTTTTTCCGGCCCTATATGCGCTCGTCCCTCGCGCTGCTCAAGCTACGCGAGGACACAAAATTTCTTGGAATTGAAATATAGTGATTAGCTCGCGGTTCAGCGGACCGCAGCCGCGATGACCCTGGGGCCGAGCGCCGAGCCGTTCTGGAGCGCCCCGACGATCGCGAGCGATCCGTCCGCTTCGCGCCGGGCCACGACCACCGCTAGCCCGTCCGGGTCGGTGGGAATGGCGACCGGATCGAGCGCAGGCGCTTCCCTGAGCGTAGCACGGGCAGCCGCCTTGCGGTCCGGCCGGGCCGGGCTTTCCGCCCGCTTGAGCGCGCGCTCATCGCGCACCAGCGCCTTGAGCCCGCCCGCATAGCCGGCGAGATAGTCGCGCAGCGTGCCCACGCCCATGCCCGCCGCCCAGCCATGGTCGAGCGCGGTCGCATATTCGGCAAGGCGAGTCTTGTCGTAGGTTGCACCGAAGACGAGCTTCACGATGGCCGTCATCGGGCTGCGCGCCTGCGCCTTGATGCCGTGGTCGGCAAGCAGGTCCGCATAATCGTCCGGCAGCGCCCGTGCGACGAGCGCGAAGTCATAGGCGAGGCCGATCGCGCGATAGAGAGCCGCGTGGCTGCGCGCCTCGCTGGTGCGGGCCAGTTCCGCGCCATCGCGCGCCAGCGCCAGCCAGTCGGCCAGCGAGGCGTCGTCGTCCAGCGTTTCCATGCCGGCGAGGTCAAGAGGTTCCTCGCCCGGCAAGGCCTCCTCTTCTCCGGCCGCGGGGCCGTCGGCCCAGATGGGTGCGACATCCTGCGCGGCGGGGGCGTTGCGGATCGCCTCATCCACCTCGCGCCGGAGGGTCGCGGCGAGTTCGCCGCTCACCAGTTCCTTCCAGTTGATGACGCCGAAGACGAAGTCGATCGTTTCGTCATTGGAGGAGAAGGGCATCAATATGCCGCGATAGAGGATTTCCGAGCCGCGCTGGTTGACGAATTCCGCCTCGAAGCCGATGGGCGCGGCATTCGCGACGATCTGGAGATAATGATCGGTGAGGCGCGACAGCAGCGATCGGGCCGGAACGTCGTCGATATGGGTGATCGGGCCCTCGATCTCGCATTCCCGGCGCAGCGCGCTGCCCAGATAGACGATCGCGGGATTTTCCAGCCCGGCGCTGAAGTCCAGCAACACGCTGAAGGGGCCGAAGTCCTCCAGTTCGTCGGGTACCAGATCCTCGATAGACGGGAGGGAGCGGTCGCCCAGCAGCGAGGCCCAGTAATTATAGGCGCGCACCTGCATGCGGCGCTCGTCGGTGCTGATCGCACGGGGCGGGGTTTCGACTGCCGCCTCCTCGGCATAATCGAAATCATCCTGATCGTTGGCGACGTCATGCCCCCGCAGAGTGTCCATCCGGTCGGTTCCCGTCAGAAGAAAAGCTTTTCCTTGGGCCGACAATGGCATGTGGATGGTAAAGAGCGCGTAAAGACGGGACGGCTTCCAGGGGCCGGGCGGGGCCGACGGGAGAGGCGGATTTGCGCAAATGCCGCTTGTCCTCCGCCCCGACCGCTGTTATCTGCCCGCGCCAACGCCGCTTTAGCTCAGTCGGTAGAGCATCGCATTCGTAATGCGAGGGTCACGTGTTCGAGTCACGTAAGCGGCACCAGTTTTCCTTTAAAACTTATCCAGTCTCACGACGATCTCCGGTGTGATCCAATCACAATCGGCAGTCGGTCCTGTCGAACATCCGAGATTCGAACAGGAAGTTTCCCTGGATTGGAAAAATTTCCACTTCGATGCTCGCAGGCTATTGGTGGGATTCAGCACATGCGATAGAGTGAATAGGCAGATTTTATAGATCGTCTGCCCATACCCCCCTTATATCCATTCTAAGTATCGGGTCATCCACCCGTGTGCCTATTCCTATGCAAACAAAATCCGATCAAAATGCCTACCGTCAATCCGTCCTGTCCTATGTGAACCTCAACCAGTTCGCATATCCCTTTGCCGTGACCCTGACCCTGAAACAGGGGATCAGCGGTTCGGGGGGATATGAAGGTCGATACCAGAAGATCGACATGTACGAGGCACGGAGGAATTTCGGTCTGTTCATGAACCTGCTCAACCGACAGTGACGTGACCCCTTGGTTTCCACCAGCAGCAATTAGAGCCCGGCGGCTTTGTTGCGCATGAGCGCGGGTTGAGCAATGGCCTGCGCAGCGGAGCCCGTAGGGCGTAGCGAAGCAGGCCATTGCTTATGCAGTTCAGCGGCGAAGGCCGCTGGGGTCTCGTATCCAAGGGCTGAGTGCGGGCGCTCCTGGTTGTAGTCCTCCGCCCATGCGGCGATCACCACACGGGCATGGTCTAGGCTGAGGAACAGCGTCTCGTTTAGCAGTTCGTCCCTCATGCGGCCGTTGAAGCTCTCGACGTAGCCATTCTGCATCGGCTTGCCGGGGGCGATGTAATGCCACTCCACGCCGATCTCCGCGCACCAGGCCAGGACCGCGTTCGACGTCAGCTCGGTGCCGTTATCGCTGACGATCATGCCTGGCTTGCCGCGCTCGGCGATAAGATCGGTTAG
>NZ_AUWY01000064.1 GCF_000447205.1 Sphingobium ummariense RL-3
CACCGGGCGCGCGAAGTCAAATGGCCATTTTGCACAGCTTCGCGGTCACGGGGCCAAACGGGCCGAGCCGTGCGTGTCGTCGCCGGCAGGACCGCCATAACGCAGGATCAGCGGTTGGAAGAGGGCGCGCAGCGTGACGAGGAAGATGACCAGGCCCGTCAGCATCATCACGATCTGGTAGATATTGGAATCGCGGGGCAGGCCGAGCAGCTTGCCGAGGATGAGCGGCACCCCAAGCCCCAGCACCAGGGCGGTGATGAGGAACAGCACCAGGACGCCGAACAGATGGCGGATGAGGGCGACCGGGCTGACCACAAGGGCGGTGATCGCCCATATCGGGTTGGTCCGCGCGATGCGCGCAAGGTTACGGATCGCGCGGCCGAGCTGGCGGAACCATTCCATCATCAGGACTCCCTCCCATCGTCATTTCCCAATATCCGGCGCGGATCACGGCCGATCGCGGGCCTCCCATGCGGCTTCGAGTTCTGCGAGGCTGGCGAAATAGTCCTGCGCCGGCGCGCTTGCGGGCAGGCTGTTGGCATGAGCGAGCGCGGCGGCGATGTATTCGCTTTCGGAGAGTTCGCCGGCGACGAACCGGACGCCCAGCGCCGCCATTCCCGGCGAGAGAGCGAAGCCCGACAGCTCGATATTGGTCCGCGCGAAATCGATCGCCTTCTGGCGTCGGGCGCGTTCGTCGTCCGATATGGGATGCTCATTCATCGGCGGGGCTTTTCTCGGGGGTGTCGTCGCCGGCGAGGTGTTCGGCGCAGATCGCGCCGGCGATCGTGTGGAGATGCTTCACGCGGTCAACGAGCCAGGCCAGTTCGTCGGCGGTGATTTCATAGGCATGGGAATAGCGGGCCTCGACATAGGCGCGCTGCAACTGCGCGAAATGGCGGCGGGCGGCGCGGGTATCGCGCGGCCAGGCTTCGATCAGCCGGGGATCGAGATTTTCGGCGAGCGAGCGCAGGATGCCGAGACGGTGCGATTTGGGCGCGTAGAGCGTCAGGACGAGCAGCACGGCGTTATAGACCCGCTCGACGGCCTGGTGGAGCATGAACGCGGCATCGCGCGGCACGCCATCGGCAATGCTGTCCCGGGCGAGCTTGAGCGCGTGCGCGGCGAGCGGGAACCAGTGGTCGCGATGGCGCAGGGCTTCGGCGTGGCGTTCCTGCGCGTCGAGCTGGCGCGGCACGGCGAGGGCTTGCCCTGGCGCTTCGTAGAGGGCGATGCCGTCGCGGGCTATGTCGGCGAAGAAGGGACGGCCGCGCGCGAGCTGGTCGTTCACGTCCATCAGCGAATGCACGATGAAATTGACGGGTGTGGCGAGGTGCCTGGTGACGGTCAGCTCGCGCACCAGATGATCGTCGGCGACCGCCCACCATGTTTGCAGATCGGTGAAGGTGTCGGCGTTGACGACGACGAGCAGGTCATAATCGGAAATGTAACCGCTGGCGCGATCCTCGACCCAATCGCCGCGTGCGTAGGAGCCGAACAGGATCAGCTTGAGGATGCGGCCGCCCTTGCGCTTGTCCGAGAGCTTGGTTTTGACGGCATCCTCAAATTCATCGAACAGGACGCGGGCGACCCGTTCCAGCTCGCGGCGCTTGACGGCGGGCAGATGGTCGAGGCCGGTCCGCATCGTCATCCGATCGTCGCCGGCGAGATCGCCAGCGTCGGGTCGGCGTCGGGATGATCGAGGAGCTTGAGGACGATCGCGGTGGCGAGGGGAGGGGGCACGGATTCCTCGCGGAGCATGTCGAACAGGGCGTGTTCAGCCAAGTCGAGGTCCATGCCTTCGATCGCGAGATTGGCGCGTGCGTCGGCATCGTCCTCGCGCCATAGCGCGACTTCGGCCGGGGTGCCGCGCGTGAAATCGAGCGCGCGGACCTGGGCGCGGATCGCTTCGACATCGAGCCTGTTCATGGTGCGTCTCTCCCTTCCGCTTCCGCGTCGAACGCGCGCTTGCCGCGCCGCTTCCAGAGCATGAGCCGGTCGCGGTCCTCGCGCGCCTTGGCGGCCAGTTCGAGCAGCGCGCCGTAGAGGGTGGCGCGATCGTCGTCGGCCAGCTCGACCAAGCCGGCTTTCTGGACCAGGCCGCCCAGCTCTATGAGGTGGCGGGTGCGTTCGCGGCGAGCCACGGCCCATTCCCTCGTATCGGTGCGGCGCTGTGCGGCTTCAACCCTGCGTCTCGCCTGCGCCAGTTTTGCTTCCGCCTCCCGCGTTGCCGCCAGTGCTTCGGCCAGCCTTTCGGCCGCGTCCTTGAAAGAAGGCGGACCCCTTCGCGCGCCACGCCTCCTTTTCGTCGGCGCTGGCAGATTCGACGGCGGCGAGCAGCACCCCGGCCAGCACATCGAGATCGAGCGCATCGGCCCCGGTGGATGTGACCAGCTCGCCTAGCTGCTGGACCTTCTTCGCCTTGAGGGCGCGGGCCTTGTCGCCCAGCGCCTTCAACTCGGCGTCATAGTCGCGGACCTTACGCATATTCTCTCCCTCGCGCCCATGATCGGGAGTGGCAGCGTAGCACGGTCGCGGTGACAGGACAGCAGCTCCGGATAAAAAATGCGGCAAAGTCAATCATGCGAACGGCAGAGAGTGTGAGTGCGCGCTTATACGTCGTTGCCGACGTGCGCTAAGAAAGGCAGTATAGCGGCCGTCATGGCGATCTACCATTTCTCGGCCAAGGTCATCAGTCGCGCCAACGGATCGAGCGCCGTTGCCAGCGCGGCCTATCGTGCGGCGGAACGGCTGCACGACGACCGGCTAGGACGCGACCATGATTTCTCGAACAAGGCCGGCGTCGTCCATTCGGAAATCATGTTACCCGAAGGTACACCGGAGCGTTTAAACGATCGCGCGACCCTATGGAACGAGGTCGAGGCGGGCGAGAAACGCAAGGACGCGCAGCTCGCCCGCGAAGTCGAGTTCTCGATTCCGCGCGAGCTGGACCAGAAAGAGGGCATCCGGCTCGCCCGCGATTTTGTCGAAAAGCAGTTTGTCGAGCGCGGCATGGTCGCGGACATGAACGTGCATTGGGACTTGGGAAAGGACGGGCAATCCAAGCCACACGCGCATGTCATGCTGTCGATGCGCGAGGTAGGGCTGGAGGGCTTCGGCCAGAAGGTGCGCGAGTGGAACAGCACGGCGCTGTTGCAGGAGTGGCGCGAGGCGTGGGCCGATCATGTGAACGAGCGCCTCGCCGAACTGGATATAGACGCGCGCATAGATCATCGCAGCTATGAGGCGCAGGGGATCGAGCTTGAGCCGCAGCACAAGATCGGGCCGGCGGCGTCGCGTATGCCCGAACAGGGGCTTGAGGCCGAGCGGGTCGAGGACCATGCCCGGATCGCGCG
>NZ_AUWY01000065.1 GCF_000447205.1 Sphingobium ummariense RL-3
CGTAAGCGTGGTCTGAGGGCCGCAGTGATGATCAGGCCTCGTTGATGGTGTGAGCGGCTTTGCCGGAGGCCCTGCGTTTGGCGAGCGTGGCCATGCGAGTGTGGATTTCGTCGGGGCTGATGTCGTCGGGATCAAAGGGACGCCCATACCATTGCAGCACTGACTTGCGTTCCGGATGGCGCGGCTTGGCCATGGCTTCAAGAAATTCCTCGAAGCCCGGGAGACCGCCGACATCCTCGGGTGGTGCGCGGCGCGCGCCGTCGACGAACCGGGGGTAATGCAAGGCCGGATCGGCGGAGAGAACCTCCTCGATGACGATGCTGTGCCGCCAGTCGTCGCCAAAATCATATGTGTAGGAGAAGGCGGTGACGCCGCGCTCGATGAGCTTGGTGAGCCGCTGGTTGCCGGCGTCGCGGGTCGGCGGGTCCATATAGTCATCGTCGAACCGGATGCCGTAGCTGGCCTCGCCGATATCGAAGCGAAACAGGTGGTAGTTCTCGAACAGCATAACGGCCTGGATCGCCAGATGCAGGGTCTTGAGGCTGTTGGAGATGGGCAGTTCGACCCGCCGCCAGATGGCGGGCTTGATGTCGTCGAGTGTGATGCGAATCCGGGCGATCTGGTCGGTCATGCCGCCATGCTGACGGGCGTGCCGCCGGCTGTCCAGTTCCAGGGCATGAGCTCGTCCCAGCGCGAGGCTGGCCAGTTGCTGGCGATCTTCTCGACGACGTCGGCGATATAGGCCTGCGGCTCGACGCCATTGAGTTTGCACGTCTCGATGATGGAATAGATGGCGGCGGCGCGTTCGCCACCGGCCTTCGAGCCGGTGAACAGCCAGTTCTTGCGGCCGATCGCGATGGACCGGATCGCCCGTTCGGCGATGTTGTTGTCGATCTCGGCGTAGCCATCATCAAGGAAGCGGGTCAGCGCCGTCCAGCGCTTGCGGCCATAGGCGAGTGCCTTGGCCATCGCCGACTTTGGCGACAGGCGACGCAAGGCGTCGTCGATGGCGGTGCGCAAGTCATCGACCAGCGGCTTGCAATGCCGTTGCCGGTGCTGACGCCGAACATCGGGCGGTTGCCCTCGAATATCGGCCTCATGCCGATATAGCTGCGTAATCCGCTCCAAAAGGTCGGTCGTGAGCGGCGTTGGGCTAGTGGCGTGGTTCTCGAAGATCTTGCGCCGGAAGTGCGCCCAGCAGGCGACCTCTCTCACCCGGCCGTCCTCGTAGAGCTTGTCGTAGCCGGCATAGCCGTCGGCCTGAAGGAGGCCGGAGAAGGATTTGAGCTCGGTCTGCGGATGGATGCCGCTGCGATCGGGCGTGAACTTGTACCAAACAAGCGCCGGGCCGGCGACGCCTGAAGCCCGATCATCGACGACATAGGCCCACAGCCTGGCCGTGGCAGTCCTTCCCCTGCCGGGATCGAGCATCGGCACGGGTGTATCATCGGCGTGGATCTTGCCGGCCTTGAGACCTTCCTCGCGGATACGGCTGACGATGGGATCGAGCAGCGCGGCGGCCTGTCCGGCCCAACCGGCCAAGGTCGAGCGATCGATATCGATGCCCTGTGCCGCCATCATCTCGGCCTGCCGATACAAGGGCAGATGATGATCGAACTTGTTCACCACCACATGGGCCAGCGTTGCGAAGCTGGCTTTGCCGCGCGCAATCGCCTTGGGCGGCGCCGGCGCCTGAATGATCTTCTCACAGGAGCGGCAGCTATACTTGGGACGCACGGTTCGCATGACGCGCCATTGCACGGGTAGCACGTCGAGCATCTCGTCGCTGTCCTCGCCCAGCGGGCGCAGCGCGCCGCCGCAATCGGGACAGGTGCAGGTGCCGGCCGCCGGTTCAATACGACGCTCCTCGCGCGGCAGATGCGCCGGCAACGACCGGATCGGTGCCGGGCGTTCATTGCGATCCGCAAAGGACGAACGCGTGCCGGCAAGTTGGGCTTCGCCCTCCAGTTCTTCCAGCGCCAGTTCCAGCTGTTCGATCTGCAGGGACAGCTTCTCGGAGGACTGACCAAAGGTCATGCGGCGAAGCTGGGCAAGCTGAACGCGAAGGGCCGCAATGAGGCTGTCGCGTGCCGCCAAGGCCGCTTCCAGCTCGGCGATCCGGGCGTCCTTGTCGAGGAGGGAAGAAGCAGCGTCCGACACGGCGAACCGCTAGCATAAAGTGCCTCTTTGCGCCACAAAAACAACGGTAATCCGCCATTAGCCGGCCAAACATGGTGCTGCTGTGCGTTCCGGCCGGCGCCAGTCAATGCCCTCTAGCAGCATCGATAGCTGCGCCGCACTGAGGATCACCTTGCCCGTCTTGGTAGTCGGCCAGACGAACTTGCCTCGGTCCATCCGTTTGGAAAACAAACACAGGCCCTGACCGTCATACCAGAGCAGCTTCACCAGATCGCCGCGCTTGCCCCGGAAGGCAAACAGGGCGCCCGAATGCGGGCTCTGCTCAAGCACCTGCTGCGTCATCACCGCCAGCCCGTCGAACCCTTTGCGCATATCGGTCGCGCCACAGGCCAGGAATATCCGGGTGGAGCCTGTGCCCGCAAAGCCGGGGAGCGGGATCATCGGGCAGTCAGGACCGCGAGCACGCGTACCAGCGCATCGGTGTTGACAGATCCATCCACGGTCAGACGTACGCCCGACGGAAGCTCGATCCCGATCTGGCCACATGTGAGCGTCGGTTCAGGTGGCGCTGTGGCCGGCATCGGCGGCCCGGCCACTTCAACTTCGGCGAAAGATGTCAGTGCCGGCAGTTGCACTCCGGTCAACTCGCCCGACATCGCCTGCCGCCGCCATGTGTAAATCTGGCCGCTGCCAACCTCGTGCCGTTCGCAAGCATCCAGGACCGATCCGCCCGAACCGAACGCATCGCGCAGAATCGCCAGCTTCTGCTCCACCGTCCAGCGCCGCCGGCCCGATATCCGGCCAACGACCTCAATCCGAGTGGTCATATGACCGCTCGTATGACTACTCGCCCCATCAGCCTCGCTATCGTCCAAAACCGCCGCTCCCCAAAAGAGCCGCAATCAGCCTATCCTACCGATCTCGCGCAAGGCGGCCTGCTCACCACGCTTACTTTGTTGCATCAGTAGTTATCGGCTCGAATTCTGTAGCCTTGACGTATCCGCTAGCGAGTAGGTCATGCTCCATGCAGCTACCAAAGCACTTCGAAAGTTTTTCTAAACCCGATTTACATGCGCCTCTTCTGACGAAGCTTACAGAGCATTTCGCCATCTTTGGCCTTGCTAATTATCCTACTCAAGTTGGGATGGGACTGCTTGCTTCGGTTCAAGCCAACCGATCGCGGCGGAGTGAACTTATGGGAAGTCGTTCCGAGAAGCGCCCGCACCTGAGGAAAATTAACCACCCCAGCGACCTGCGAAGGAATATTATGGAAAAGACTATGGCGAGGTTCTTGCATCAACCATCGTTAGAACTAGCAGCGTATTCTGCTCACGCTGCCATTTTGGACAAGCGGGTTTGTCAAAATGTTCGCATTCAATGAAGGTGTCGCTGAAATGGCCCACACTGGCTTGGAGCCGCCGATCATCTTCAACATCCTCACGATCGCAACGCAGCTCATCGGTTCGGCCCTTATCATTACAGGTGGCCGCTCATGGATCGGTGCGGGCTCGCTTGGAATCTTTACCGCCCTAACCATTCTGCTAGTCCACCGCTCCTGAGCTAAGACACAAGAACCGTTCGCGACGATCGCCCTCCATACTTCGACTGAGCATATCGGAATGATCGGCGGCTTGCTGGCGATTGCAATACTCTCCGCGCGCTCAACCTCAGACAGCGTGCCGGGGCAAGAGCTACAACCTCGGTCCCCGTGGCAGCCCTAGGCTAGGTAGCGCGGAAACGAAGCGGAATGCGTCGGGAGGATATACGCGGGCAACCGCACATATGGGATAGATATGCTTCAATATAGTTGGCGCGAGCAGCGCCTGGTGCTGGCCGTATGCTTTTTTGCAGCCCTGTTGGAAGGTTATGATCTCCAGTCTGCCGGCTTGGCGGGTCCGGGTATGGCTGCCGATTTCAAATTGGACCGGCTTCAGCTGGGGTGGGTTTTCAGCAGCAATACACTGGGGTTGTTCATAGGCGCGATGGTGGGCGGTCGTCTGTCCGATCGCCTGGGGCGCAGAAGCGGCTTGGCCAGCGCCCTTGCGACCTTCGGCATCTTTTCTATCGCATCCGCCTTTACCGGCGGGTTCGCCGATCTCACCGTGATGCGGTTTTTCACAGGTGTTGGCCTCGGCGGCGCGCTCCCAAACCTGATCGCTCTGGTCGCGGCAGTGAGCGTGCCGCAGGTTCGTGCCGGACGGGTTGCGATGATCGCTGCCGGGATGCCGCTGGGGGGATCGATGGCGGCCCTGCTGACCCAATGGCTCGAACGGGGGGAATGGCGAGTAATTTTTGTGGTTGGAGGGGTGCTGCCGCTCCTGCTTGCGATGCTGGCCTTGCGTTGGCTGCGTGCCGAGCCTCTCTACGCTCGCCAGCAGGTCGACAATGAAACCGGCGGTTTCGCGCATGCGCTGTTCGGTGAACGGCGCACTGGTTTGACCGTCGCACTGTGGATCAGTTCCTTCTGTACCCTGCTGGTACTTTACCTGATGCTCAACTGGCTGCCCACGCTGATGCTGGCGCGTGGCGGTGACAAAGGCAACGTCCTTTGGGCTGTATTCGGATTCAGCGTCGCGGGTGCGGTTGGAGCGCTTGCCTTCGGCTACATCATCGCACGACGGGCGAGAACTGTAGTGCTTCTCGCTGCGCATGCTGGCCTGGGGATCAGTCTGCTGGCTCTGGCGATTGTCCAGGACGCTGCAATCATTATTGCCGCCTCTTTCACCGGGTTCTTCGTGACCGGCATACAGTTCGTGCTCTACGGACTGTCTGCCGACTGCTATCCAAGCGAGCTGCGCGGGACAGGCACTGGCGCATCGGTCGCAGTAGGTCGGCTCGGCGGCATCGTGGGGCCGCTCCTTGCGGGCGTAATGATGAGCGTCGGCACTGAGGTCTCATCCCTGCTGACGTCTCTGCTTCCCCTGGTTGCGGTTGCGGCCTTGACTACAACAATGCTGACCCTCCGGAAACCGGCGGATGCCATTAGTCGACGAGTCGCTTGATGTAGACCTGTTCGCGTCGATGATCGGTTCTTTTGAGCGTCGATACCCTGTTCCACCCACCGATTGGGATTCATAGCGCCGTCTAAGCGACGAGCTGAAGCATTTTTGACAAATGCTAGTATTGGTGGATTTGATAGACCTGATATTTGGCCTTGACGGGTGCTGCTGCACCTGCCCCGCCTCTCGGCAGCGACACCAAGGTCCCCTGCATCTCGATGTCGCGGCGGGAAGAGGTCTCTTGTGGGCCGCTCCAGCTCGCCGGACGCACACGCGGCGTCCCGGGGGGTGTCGTGCGCGGTTCGCGACCCTGAGTCTTAGCAGGCCCTGGAAGGAGCAAAAGATAACACACGACAGGGATCATGAAGATCGGGACTTCGAACGGCGCGCGCACGAGAATCAGAGCCGGCTGAATGTCGAGCTCCAGCCGCCTATGACTTCATCATTTGCGGCGCGGGATCTTCCGGTTCGGTCGTTGCAAGGCGTCTGGCCGAAAATCCCGGTATGAAGGTGCTACTGATCGGAGCTGGCGCCAGCGATGACGCTGAGCAGGTTCTAGATCCGGGTCAGTGGCCGCTCAATCTGGGAAGCGAACGGGACTGGGGTTTCGTCGCGAAGCCGAATCCGCATCTCAATGACCGTGCGCTGGCTATGTCAATGGGCAAGGCGCTCGGTGGCGGTTCGAGCGTCAACGTCATGGTCTGGGCGAGAGGCCATCGCAACGATTGGGATTTCTTCGCCGAAGAGGCAGGCGACGGTCGTGACGCCATGTCGGTCGTGGATGGCTCACTGCGGGCTTACGGGAACGATCAGCTTCGGATCGCCGATGGATCCATTATGCCTCGCGTGACTATCGGCAACTCGCAAGCCCCCTGTTCCATCATCGGTGAACGCGCGGCGGAGGCAATCATCGCAACCCAATGAGCTCTCCAGTATATTGGCTAGTTCTCGCGCATTCAGGGGAAATTGTAGTACAGCGGAGATATGTGCCGCAGCGAGAATATTGGGATTTTCCATCTGAGGGCGATCGACAGCAAGGATGCGCAGCGTCCGCGGCGCCAACGCGCGCATCGCGTCAAAAAACGCATTCACATCAACGTTCAACGCGTATCCGCTGACGATGACGGCATCGAACCGGCTGGGGTCAGCCTTCAGTAGGGCAATAGCTTGCTCCAAGCTGGCAACCCCCGTGGGCTCATAGCCCAAAGCTGCCAGCAAATCTTCGCCGGCTATACACTTCTCTGGGCTGGTGGATACGTAGAGGATAGCTTCGCCAGCCCCCTGCCGCACGCTTTCTGGCACGTCTGGCAAGATCATGTCCGCCGAGGGAATGGGGAGCGCGATGGTGACGCACGTTCCCCGTCCGACTTCGCTTTCCAGCGAAAGGCTTCCGTCATGTTCTCGAACGACGTCACGCGCGGTAGAAAGCCCAAGTCCGGTACCAGATGGCCGGGTCGTGAAGAAAGGTTCGAAAATCTTGCCGCGCAGTTCGGCATCGATGCCGACGCCTTCGTCGGAAATGCTGACAAAAGCATAATCACCCGAATTGATTCGCTTGCCTGACCCGTCCTGTCCTTCATCTACATGCTTAATTCCTGTCCTTATGCGAACGACCCCGCCGCCCGCCATCGCCTGCGCGGCATTGTGACACAGGTTGAGAATCACCTGCTGCAGCTGAACGCCGTCAATCATGACAACGGCGTCACCGGCCCCGGCGTCTAAATCGATGCGATAGGAGGAGCCCAATGCGGCTCTGGCGAGGTTCCGGCTTTCGAGGACCAGGTCACCGAGATGCGTTATTTCCCGATGTCTGTCGTGCCGCCTGCCATAAGACATCAGCGTCTGCACGAGCTGGTGCCCACGATCGGTAGAAATGCGCATCTGATCGAGATGGTCACGCAGCGCCGGTGACAGATTGCACATGTCTTCGGCCATTTCCAGCTGCCCGCTGACTGCACCGAGCAGGTTATTGAAATTATGAGCAATGCCGCTAGCGAAAGCACCTACGGTTTCCATGCGCCGGGCATGTTCTAGCTGCGCCTCCAATTTTCGCCGCTCATTTTCCAGCGACGCATGATCCAACGACAGGGAGATCGCATCCAGAGCGGTGCGCAATACAGCCAATTGCCGCGCCGGCCAGCCTGCATTCGCCCTTGGAAATCCTAGGAATAGTAGATTGCTGCCGCCTTCGGCTTTGGGCGATGCAAGGCAAAAGATGCTTTCCACCGCCAGCAGTTCAAACAGCTTTCTTATGCTGTCCGGGGCGGCGCTATGACGTGAAATCCGCGTCACGGAATCTTCGGCGCCCATCCGTGGCATGCTGTAGGTTTTCAGGGCTTCGATCTGATTCTTTTCCAGGTCCCTTGTGACCGGCCAACCAAAGACTTGATCGGTTCGCCCAACGAACAGGATGCAGCCAGCGCCTAGAACCGCTGCTAGTTGCCCGAGCGCGTCCCGAACACACAGAGCAAACTCATCCGGTGCGGTGCCGATCAGACGTGTGGACAGATGAGCCACTCCATGTTCCAGCGCTACCTGACGTTGAAGCACTGCGGCCTGCGTACGAACAGCCAAGCCCCAACGCACGAGCAGATACAAAAGCAGGAGGGAAGCGAGATATAGGAGAATGCGGAAACGGGCAGCGAAGTCCTCCCTTTCCATCTGTCTTTCGAGAAACAGGTCCCGCAGCGCGGCAACCGGAACTTCGCTGTCCGACCGCACCAGTTGCTCGATCGTCATTGATATGATCGGCAGTTGGTCCTTCAACAACCGGGCATGGGCGATCAGGCTGTGGACTTCGGCCTCGCATCGTATGCGCGCGCAGGATTGTTCCAGCAGGGCGATGCCAGTGTTGACATCGCCCTGCGCCAACCTGGAGCCGTTGAGATTGAGGTTCAGCATCGCGCTCGATAACCGGTCCACCTCACCCTGGATCTGCGGGTGTAAAGTGTTAGCTGACACCTGCCCGCTATACGTTGCGAAATAAGCGAGCGAGTTCTGGACAAGGGCGTTGGTCGATTTGAATTGGTTGGCGAGTGCCTTTTGCCGACGGAGGATGAGCAGGAGGTTGCGACCTTGCTCCCGCTCAGGCTTGGATGATGCGGAAACGAGGGCGTCATCCACAGCCGCCGACATTCCTGCCATATCGACATCAAGCGGATCATAATTGTTGAGCAGTCCAGCGCGCGCACTCAATATATCGCGGTGCAGCGCACCTTGGCTGGTCATGAAAGCTTCCAAGCCCGCCAGGGAATGTCGCACACGCTGATCAGCATGGCTGAAGCCCATGAACAGCAGCCAGGTCAACAAGGCGATCAGCGCCATGACGGCCAAGCGGTCGAGAAATTTCATTCCGGCGCGCGCACTTTCTGGCCGGCATAGTTGCCGGTCAACGTATTCAGGAAGGCAACGAGGTCCACGACCTCCTGCGGCTTGAGGTCCACGTTCAGCTGGGACGCAGCCATTTTTTTGACCGCCTGATCAAGTGTCCGGGCGCTTCCGTCATGGAAATAGGGCGCGGTTGTCGCGACATTACGCAGGCTGGGCACGCGCAATATCCGGGGCTCAGGCGTCGCAAGCGGGCGGAATATGCCATGTTTTTGCAACAGATTGCCGCCGACATTCTGCCCCTGATGGCATGAAACGCAGCCTAGCTGCTTGAAACGTTTATAACCGCGCAATGCCTGCTCGTTCATGGCCGAGTTGTTCCCGGCGAGCCAGAGGTCAAAACGGCTGCCCGGCGTGACCAACGACCGCTCATAGTAGGCAATGGCGTCCACTACCCCATCAATATCGATCGATCGATCGTAGATCGCCGCAAATTCCCGTCGCAGGCGGCTATCCTGAGCGAGGCGGTCAATCATTGTCTGCAGAGGCACGCCTTGCGAGACCATGGGCGACTTGATGGTGGCCAACGCCTGCTGTTCCAGCGTCCATTCCATTCCTTGCCAGCCGAGGCGAGAGCTGAGCACGCTGTTAAATACTGTGGGCGTATCAAAACGGGTGGTGCGATTTCCCGATAGACTCCCATTGCTGCCGACGTCATGACAGGCTGCACAAGGAAGATTATTGCGGCCGGATAGACGGCGATCTTCGAACAGTTTCCTTCCCAGCGCTACTTTTGCCGCGTCAAGCGACGGTACTTCAATGAGAGGTTGAATCGGTTCGCTTGTCCAAGGCGCAAGCGGTGCGCTCGCAAGTGGGTTGGCGGGTTCCCGCCGCGTGGTGAATAGAACAAGAGCGATTACAGCACCAAGCAGCAGGGCGGCAGAGATCAGCAGCCTAGCTAGCTTCGGCAAGAACGGCCCATCTTGGACCGGCGGACGGACATCCATAGTTAGAACAGCCGTTCCACGTTGCTGTCGAATATATACCCGACGCCACGCTCGGTCCGAATAACTTGGGGCTGGGTTGGGTCGTTCTCCAGTTTGCGGCGAAGCCGTAGCACCTGAACGTCAATCGTCCGGTCGTAGATGTCCTCATGGGTTCGCGTGCCGCGCAGCAGCTGTTCGCGCGACAGAGTTCGCCTGGGTGCTTCGAGGAAGGCCACGAGCAGGGCATATTCACCTTTGGTGAGCGTCACAGGATTTCCTGCAGGATCGAGCAGCGATCGCGTCTTGCAGCGCACTTCCCAGCCGTTGAAACGATAACCACCGCGCTGACGCGGATTGCCGCTGGCAAGTCGCCCCATCTCTTGTCGACGTAACGTGGCTCGGGCGCGGGCGAGTAATTCGCGGAGATGGAACGGCTTGGTCAGATAATCGTCCGCGCCCAGTTCAAGGCCGACAACGCGATCGATATCGTCCTGACGCTCCCCGGTTATGATGATGACCGGAATGTCGGATCGCTCGCGGATCTGGCGCAGGACGTCCAGCCCATCCTTCTGCCCGAGTTGCAGGTCGAGCAGCACCACGCTAAACGCGCCACTTTCGATCTGCTGGATGACCGACGCCGGGTCGGACAAGCCAACGGTCGGACATTGATGCCTTTCCAGATAGGTGCAGATGGTCTGCCGCATGGCAGCGTCGTCATCAATGACCAAGACACGACCCAGCTGGCCGCTAGCTTCTACAGGCGTGGATATGTTCAAGGTCATGCGATCTTCACATCTTGGATCGGAATGCTGCGAAGCAAGCAGGCTTCGCCCCGGTCAGACGCCGTGACTGGCCAAGTACCGTCCCGGCGTGGCAAATTGCCATGCCCTACAGATCCCGGCACATAGCGGGCCGGACGCCGGCCAGCGAGCAGAAGGAAATAAGGTGCGTCAAGCCGGGGGAAATCCAAGCCCGGCCCCCTACGGCGACCCATTGCCAGCGCGGCGTCGCAACGCCCTTGGATATTGCGACCATGCTGTCGCCTTATGGGATAAGCACCGACCATTCCTGCTCCGCCAGATCTGCTTTCGACGCAGCTTTCCTGTGGATGCGACGCTACGGAAAATTGTCAGACGGTCATCCTTTGATGACAATTGTAACCTGTCTGATCAGCCGGTGCGGAGAGACCAGGTACGGGCTGCTGGACGTCATTGCAGAAGGCGATCCGACGTCCCGGCAAGGGCATCTCTACATATTCAGAATCGACGTATAAAACGACTCAAGATCGACAAAAATCTTTCTCATTTCGCGACCGATATTTGTATTTGCAAAATAGTCTATATTTGACTCATTTGCGAACATCCCCGGCATTAAATTTTCCCGCATGCTCATATTATAGATATGAGGTGCCTGGATGTAGTTTCCAGTATGCACAACTCGACGCGCGAATTCCCGAATGGCTCCGTCAGGAGCCAATCCTGCATTCACTTTTTCCTTCAGAATCCGTTGCTGAACGGCCACTTTGTTTGGATCCATGCGACCGAGCTCCGCGATCGAGGCTTCAAGACTGTCGTTGAAAATATCCAGCTTATGCGCCGCCGATCTAAGCTTTTCGGCCGTCAAGATCATCTGGTCCTGACCATCCTGAATCAGGGTCAGCGCAGCTTCGCTTGCCGTCTTCAGGCCCGCGGCAGTGAGCGGCTTGGGCGCTTCATCATCAATCAGGCTCCAGCAATAGCCCGTGAGTTCGGCATGAGCGGCCTCGCGATTGGAATATAGCGCCTTGGCTGCCAAGACCAGGCCCAACACGCCGGCCGTCACGGCGACCTGCGGACCGGCTACGGTCAGGGCCGACAAGGTCGTCGCGCCCGCAGCTCCAGCAATCGTCATTGCCCCGACGACCATGCCGCCGGTGCCCAGCCCCAACCCGGTGACATTCGCTATATGCCCGCCGGCCCCCATCATTTGATCGGAGCCGAAGCCTTTCATCGCCGCTGCCATACCCTGACGATGCGGATGAGGCACATTGTTGCTCAGTGCGTCCGCTTTTGCATGCGCGTAGTTGAGCGCTGGCTTCGTCGAGCGGAAAAAATCGGATGCAGAATGCGCCATCCGACGCGGGCTGACATACTGGCCGAGCCGGTCATTTTTGAACTGGGCGAACATTTCGTTTCTGGGCATGAAGCACTCGCTGGGAAATTACCGATGCGCAACAGATGATGGGTGGCCATGCGAGGCCGCCCATCATGTGAGGTCGGGATTAAGACGCTGCGTTGGCGGGGATATTCCATTTGAAGGAATCGCCGCCTTCGGCGGTGCCCGCGCCACCCTGACCCTTGTAGGCGAAATCCACTTCCGCAAAGTTTAGCGTGATATTTTCCGCCGTCTGTTCCGAACCGGAGTTGCCGCCGACCTGGATATTCGCGATGAACACCTTCTTCATGGTGATGATCACATATTCCAGCGGATTCTCACCAGCCTTACGAACCGTCAGCACGGCTTCGGGAATATGCTTGCCGCTAGCGCAGGCCTTCATCAGCGAGGTGCTGGCGAGGTCGACATATTTGGTGACGACAATGTCGTTGAAGCTTGCCTTGCCCGTGCCGGCGCCGCCGCCCATATGGGCCGTGCCCATATTGGCCATGCCCCAGCTCCAGCCCTGCACGTCGATTTCCTTCTTGTGTTTGCTGTCTTCGGATTCGCCATTGATGCCCTGAAGTTTCAGGAAAATATCGACCAACATTGATTTACCTCACTTATTCTTAAAAGGGAGAAGGGAGCTCAGCCATTGCCCTTGGGCAGGCGCGACACCATGCTCAGCGACACGTCCATGCCTTCGAGCTGATAGTGCGGGATCATGCGGAACAGGCCGCGATAATAGCCAGGATTTTCGGGATCGGGGATCACCTCGACCGACGCGCCCTTGAGCGGCTTGCGAGCCTTGTCCTGCTCGGTCGAAAAGTCCGGCTGCAGGTCGACATATTGCATGATCCAGCTTTGCAGGTCGCGTTGCAGCACCGGCGCTTCCCGCGTGCTGCCCACCCAGTCGCGCACGATGCACTTGAGATAATGGGCAAAGCGACAGCTAGCGAAGATATAGGGTAGCCTTGCGGACAGGTTTGCGCTCGCGGTCGCATCCTGATCTTCATAGGCCTTGGGCGAATGCAGCGTCTGCGCACCGATGAAGGTGGCGTGGTCTGTATTCTTGCGGTGGACCAAGGCCATCAGACCCGCCTTGGACAGTTCAGCCTCCCGCCGGTCCGAAATCGCGATTTCGGTCGGGCATTTGACGTCTACGCCGCCTTCGTCCGTCGGGAAGGTCGCGGTCGGCAGGTCTTCGACCGTGCCGCCCGATTCCACGCCGCGAATGCGGGTGCACCAGCCATAGGTCTTGAACGCTTCGGTGATCCGCACCGCCAGCGCATAGGATGCGTTGAGCCACAGATAATTGTCGTGACTGCCCTGCGCATCTTCCTCGAACGCGAAATCCTCGACCGGCTCGGTGTTCGCGCCATAGAGCCTGCGGCCCAGGAAGCGCGGCAGGGTCAGCGCCATGTAGCGGCTGTCGTTGGAATCGCGGAAGGACCGCCACGCCATATAGTCGGTGGCGTCGAACTGTTTGGCCAGGTCACGCGGATTGGAAAGCTCGCTCCAGCTGTCCATGCCGATCAGCTGCGGCGCGGCGGCGGCAAGGAAGGGCGCGTGCGCCGCGGCGCCGATTTTCGACAACCCCTTCATGATCTCGATGTCCGGGCCGCTATGGTCGAAATAATAGTCGCAGGTGATCGCGCCGAAGGGCTGGCCGCCCAACTGGCCGAATTCCGCTTCATAGAGTTTCTTGAAGAGCGGGCTTTGATCCCAGGCCGCATCGCGATACTGGCGCAGCATCTTGCGCGTCTCATCCTTGGAGATGTTGAGCACACGGATCTTCAGATCCTTGCCGGTCGACGTGTTGCCGACCAGATACCATAGCCCCCGCCAGGCGGATTCGAGCTGCTGGAATTCGGGATGATGCAGGATCAGGTTGACCTGTTCAGCCAGCTTGCGGTCGATCGCAGCCTTGAGTGCGTCGACGGCGGCGAACACATCCTCGCCGATGATCGAGCTGTCCTCCAGCGCGCGCTGGGCCAGCGTCTTGACCGCTTCCTCGATGCGCGCCTGCTTGGCGTCGCTGCTGGGCTTGAATTCGCGCTGCAAAAGCTGTGCGAAATCATCATTGTCCAGATGCAGGGCGTCCGTTTCGGACTGCTGCTGTAGCAGTTTTTCCATCTTGCTTGTCTCCGATCAGGCTTCAGGCTGTGGCGTGACCGCCGGATCGGCGTCATCGGTCAACGCGCCATCGTCGGCGGGACGTGCCGCGGCCAAGCTCTTCATCAATTCCGGGTCTTTCAGGATACGGCCGAGCAGATCCTGCGCGCCTTCGCGTCCATCCATATAAACCATGAGGTCGTTGAGCTGCTCCCTCGCTTCCAGCAGCTTGGCGAGCGCGGGAACCTTGCGTGCAATCTGGCCGGGCGTGAAATCGTCGAGCGTGCGGAAGGTCATGTCCACGCCCAGCCGGCCATCGCCGGTCAGGGAATTTTCGACGTTGAAGGTCGCACGCGGCGCAATACGCTCCATGCGCTCGTCGAAATTGTCCATGTCGAATTCGACAAAGTCGCGGTCGCCGAGGGTCTTTTTCTCGATTTCGGACTTGCCGGACAGGTCCGACATCACGCCCATCACGAAGGGGATTTCGACCTTCTGGCGCGAGCCGTAGGTTTCGACATCATATTCGATATGCACGCGGGGGGCGCGATTCTCCTTGATGAACCGCTGCCCGCTTTTCTTTGCAGCCATAACGCTTTCCGATCACGCTGGGGATAATATGCTCTGTTCAAGCAGGGACGTTTTCGGGCAGCCCGGTTGCAGGCGCGTTTCCTTCGCAGCATCACTGCATTACGGTTGTCATGCAGGCCGATTGTGGGGTGGAAGGCCGGTCGCGCATCGGGCAGGCGGCCCTCATGCCCCTCCCCTCTCCCCCGACCGATGCAGAGCCGTCGTTCGACCCACGAAGCTGGATTGTGCCCGCGTCGCCAGAGCCGCCCCGGCTCCATCGGCGGCGCGCCAAGCTGGTCGCCATACTGCTGCTGGGCACTGCGATGGGGGCGGGCGTCCTTCTTCATCGAAAAGCGGAAAATCGCCCTTCGCCTGCGCCGCACCCGGCAGGCGGTCTAGCCGAAGCTCGGCCGTCGGCAAGCCTCCGAACGGGTGGCAAAGTGCGAACGGTCGTTCAGGGCTTGAGCGAATTGGATCAGGTCATGGCCGCTTCGCACATGGCACCACGCCTTCGAGCCGTCATCGTGGGACAATTGAGACGCGCTCCAGCCTTCCGTGCTGACGCAACGATGCGCGTGATCCTTCGTCGTGATGGGGCAGGCGCTGTTACGTCCCTGATGGTGCAGCAGCCAGGCGGCAGGCCGGTCGCGCTGTCATGGGATGCACAAAGCGCAAAAGTTCACCAGTCGGCCACTCAATCGGCCCTGCATTACAAGGTGATCAGGGGCGAGGTAGACCGCATCAGCTTCTATTCGTCCGCCGTCGCAGCAGGCATGACGGACAGCCTAATCCCCGAATTTGCCGCTGCCTTTGCTCATGACATCGACTTCCAGCGGGAAATTGCGCCGGGCGACATATTCCAGGCCGTCTACTCAACCGATGAAGGCACGCAGGAAAGCCAATTGCTCTACGCGTCGTTGACGACTCGCCAGCGCACGATCGCCCTTTACCGCTACTCGCCAGCGCCGGGCAGCAAGGCCAGCTGGTTCGACGGTAATGGCCTCGGCGCGGCACGATCGCTGCTCCGCACGCCAGTAGATGGCGCGCGGGTCAGTTCGTCCTTCGGTCCGCGCTTCCATCCGGTCCTCCACTATACCCGCCTGCATCGGGGTGTCGATTTCGCCGTGCCAATTGGGACGCAGGTCTATGCGTCGGGCAACGGCGTGGTGCAGATCGCAGGCAGCGTGCGGGGATATGGAAATTATCTCCGCATCCGCCATGCCGACGGTAGCGAAACCGCCTATGCCCACTTGTCTCGATTCTCGGCCGGGGTCACCCCCGGCGCGACGGTTCAGCAGGGACAGCTGGTCGCTCTTTCGGGCAATAGCGGCCTCTCCTCCGGTCCCCATCTCCATTATGAAGTCTACATTCGGGACGTAGCGACCGATCCGATGCGGCTGACCCAAACAGAGTTCAGCAGCTTGCCGGTCGGCGAACGCCACTCATTCCGCAATGAACGCGATCGGATTGATCGGCTGGGCTCTGTTGCAAAGATTGGCGGCAGTCAGAGGTAGGCTGTCGCTCTGCGCCGATCAGGCGGCTGCTGCGAAATGGTGGTTGAGCATGCCCATGGCCTCCGTCAGCGCCGAGGGCCCAATGCCAAAAGCTCTCTCCACAAGGCGCACCTCGCCCCTGATGCCGGGCTGCAGGCACCAGGGGCGAGCCTGTCCTTTGCGCAGGGCTCGCATGACTTCGAATCCCTTGATCGTGGCATAGGCCGTGGGGATCGATTTGAAACCGCGCACCGGCTTGATCAGTATCTTGAGCTTTCCGTGATCGGCCTCGATCACGTTATTGAGATACTTCACCTGCCGGTGGGCCGTCTCCCGGTCCAGCTTTCCTTCGCGCTTCAATTCGGTGATCGCTGCACCATAGCTCGGCGCTTTGTCGGTATTGAGCGTGGCAGGCTTTTCCCAGTGCTTCAGGCCTCGCAGGGCCTTGCCCAGGAACCGCTTCGCTGCCTTGGCGCTGCGGGTCGGCGACAGGTAGAAATCGATCGTGTCGCCCCGCTTGTCGACTGCCCGGTACAGGTAGGTCCACTTGCCCCGCACCTTGACGTAGGTTTCATCCAGGCGCCAGCTCGGATCAAAGCCACGCCGCCAGAACCAGCGCAGCCGCTTCTCCATCTCCGGGGCGTAGCACTGGACCCAGCGATAGATCGTCGTATGGTCGACCGAAATGCCGCGTTCCGCCAGCATTTCCTCAAGGTCGCGATAGCTGATCGGATAGCGACAATACCAGCGCACCGCCCACAGGATCACATCACCCTGGAAATGGCGCCACTTGAAATCCGTCATCGTTCCGTCCGTCCAATCTCCGCCAAGCATGCTCAAGCTTCACGATTTTTGCAACAGAGCCTCGGCCAGCATCACCTTCGCGCCTTCGCGTGCAAAGACCCGGGCCTGTGCTTCTCCAAGTCCGCTCGCCGCTCCGGTTACAAGGACAATCTTGCCGGTCAATCGGTTTGCCATGTCTCTCCTCCAAATATCACGCTTGAGAGTTGATGCGTTTTACCAGCCGGCAATCATTGGCCCGGAGGTGAAAGCTTCAATCCGGTGAGCGGGCTGAAAACGCGCTGGTTGACGAACCGGCGGCTGATCTTCCATGTGCCATTGCGGCGTTCATAATCGTCATGATAGCTCGCGACGACATGTGCGGCCTGACCATCGGCAAGATTGCCGATGCAGTAGACGTCGCAAATGCCCTTTGCGGTATCGCCGTTGAGTTCAAGACGGTGATTGGTGCAATAATGGTTGGTGCTCTGCCACATCGGCCAGATCAGATTTTCAACTGCGCCGCTGATCTCGTCGATACCGCTGAATTTCTGGACAAACTCGATATCCCAGACTGCATCTTCCCACCAGATCGCCTGGAATCGCTCCAGTTCATGCTTGTCCACGCCAAGGCAATAATCCGACACAAGATCGGCCAGTGCAAACCTGCTGATCACCTCTTCTAGATTCGACATGATTACTCCTCTGTGATTGTGATCGAGTTCAAGCGCTGACGGACCAGCCGCCGTCGATGACCAGTTCGGCGCCGGTCACGTATTTAGATTCGTCCGAGGCAAGTGTCAACGGCGGAGCAAAAGTCGGCCATTCGGCGGCGTAAAACCAGGCCATCGTGTTACATGCCGGGGGTAGTGGCGTGAGGGCGTAGCCCGAGGGCCACTCCCCCCGGCATTGGTGTAATTTTCAGGGTCTGGTTTTGGCCTTGCGGGCCCGGCTGTGCGCGAGGCGATAGCTTTCGCCGTTCATCTCGAGGATGCTGACGTGATGGGTCAGGCGATCGAGGAGCGCGCCTGTGAGACGCTCAGATCCGAAGGTTTCGGTCCATTCGTCGAAGGGCAGGTTGCTGGTGATGAAGGTGGAGCCGCGTTCGTAACGCTGGGAGATCAGCTCGAACAACAGTTCGGCGCCGGTCTTGGAGAGCGGCACAAAGCCCAGTTCGTCGATGATGAGCAGCTTGTATCCGGCCATCTGCTTCTGGAAGCGCAGAAGACGGCGCTCGTCGCGGGCCTCCATCATTTCGCTGACCAGCGCTGCCGCGGTGGTGAAGCCCACCGACAGTCCTTTCTGGCATGCTGCCAGTCCGAGCCCCAACGCTACGTGCGTCTTTCCGGTGCCTGATGGCCCCAGAGCGATGGCGTTCTCACGCCGCTCGATCCACTCGCAGCGCGCCATCTCGAGCACCTGCATCTTGTTGAGCCTGGGGATGGCGGCGAAGTCGAAGCTGTCGAGGCTTTTGACGGCGGGGAAGCGCGCGGCCTTGATGCGCCGCTCGACCATGCGACGCTCCCTGTCGATCATTTCCATCTCGACGAGGCGGGCGAGGAAGCGGATATGATCGACGCCTTCAGCGGCACATTGCCGCGCGAGCTTGTGATGCTCACGCAGGCACGTAGGCAGCTTGAGCGCCTTGAGATGGTGAGCGAGAAGGATCTCCGGGGCCTGATCGCTCATGCGGCCTCCTGCCGGTCGGAGAGCAGGCTCAGATAGGCTCTGGCAAAGGTCTTCTCGACCGTGGTGCGTGGCAGGAAGGGATAGACGTCCAGGTCCAGCCTGGGCGGTACGCGTTCGATCCGGCACAGGACGAGGTGCTTGACGGCATCGAAGCCGATGGCGCCAAGATCGATGGCCTGTTCGACCGCCGCCTGGAGATCGGCGAGGGTGAACGTTTCCAGCAGGCGCAGTACCTGCACATATTCGCGCTTGCCATGTTTGTGCATGCGCCCTTCCATCAACCGCTGCAGTGTCGTGAACGCTTCGGGCAGGTCCCAGCCCTGCAAAGGCGCAGCCTGGTCGAATGCGTTGATCTTCTGCTCGATCAGCGGGAGATAATGGAGCGGGTCGAAGGCAACCTCCTCGCGGGCATAGCAACGAGGATGACGGGCGATGACTTCGCTGCGGCAGCCGATCACCACCTCATCGACATAGGCCCTGATCCAGACCTCCTGATGGCCCCAGGCCACCGGAACCGAATAATCGTTGGTCCTGTAGCGCACCAGGGATTGCGAGGAGACCCGCCCGCCTTTCTGATCGCAGGCCTCGAAGGGTGTAGCGGGCAGAGGCTGCATGGCGGCAAGATCGCGCTGCAGCCGCTCACCGATCGTCTCGCTCTGCCCGCGCACCTTGTCCTGCTGGCGCTCGCGGCATTGCTCCTCCAGCCACAGGTTGAACGCCTCCCAGGTCGGGAACTTCGGGATCGGCACCATGAAGTTGCGCCGGCAATAGCCTACCAGCCCCTCCACATTGCCCTTCTCGTTCCCCTTGCCCGGGCGAGCATAGCGGTCGCGGATCACGTAATGTGACAGGAAAGCGCTGAACAATGTTGCACGCTGCCGCGTGCCGTCGGGCAGGATCTTCGCCACAAGGCAGCGATCGTTGTCATAGACGATCGAGCGCGGTACCGCGCCGAAAAACGCGAAGGCATGCACGTGTCCGTCCACCCAGGCCTCCGCCACCGCCGCCGGATAGGCCCGCACATAGCAGGCATCACTGTGCGGCAGATCGAGCGCGAAGAAGTAGGCCTTCTGCTCCACCCCGCCGATCTCCACCAGCGCTTCCCCGAAATCGGCCTGCGCATCTCCCGCAGGGTGCGCCAGCGGCACGAACATCTCCCGGCTGCGCTGTTCGCGCTCCCGGATGTAATCCTTGATGATCGTATAGCCGCCGGTGAAACCATGCTCGGTGCGCAAACGGTCGAATACCCGCTTCGCCGTATGGCGTTGCTTGCGCGGGACACTGCGGTCACCCTCAAGCCATCCATCAATGATCGCCACAAACCCGTCCAGCTTCGGGCGCTGCGGTACGGACTGGCGCCGGTAACCCGGCGGCGATGAAAACGACAGCATCTTGCGTACCGTATCGCGCGACACATTGAAACGCTTCGCCGCCGCCCGTTGGCTCATGCCATCCGCGCAAGCCAGACGGACCTGAAGATAAAGTTCCACGCTGTAGATCCCCACACCTCCCTGACTCGGCAGAAAGGCTTCAAGGTGGACGACTTTTACGCCGCCCGCAGCAGGACTATCCCGCCGCTACCGTGGTCGAATATTGCTCCGCCGTTCTCA
>NZ_AUWY01000066.1 GCF_000447205.1 Sphingobium ummariense RL-3
CTCCAAAGAAATCTGGGTGGTCGGGGCGGATCGCTATCGCAATCCCGATGACGATCTTCCCAAGGACTTCGAGATCAGGCGAGATGCGTACTATTCCGGCCTCAGCCTGACGCCAGATGCGCAGGCGTTTTGCGCCTCGATCCGGGAGGAGCTTGAACGGGAACTGTTGCTCCTCAATGCCAATATTCCACAAAACGACAAGGTCCGGCTCCTGTGGCGCGGCGACAACCGGATATCGATTACACCGTTCAAGCCCTTGCCCGAACCGAAGGGTCTCGCTTCGATCAAAAGCGAGATCGGTCAGCGCTGGCCGATGACCGGACTGCTGGACGTGTTGAAAGAGGCTGCTCTGGACACGGGATTGATGGATGCTTTCGAAACGTCGGCCTCGCGGGTTACCCTGTCGAAAGCAGCCTTGGCTCAGCGTCTTTTGCTGTGTCTCTATGGCTTGGGCACGAACGCCGGGCTCAAGCGGGTCGCTGGCGCAACACCCGATGTCAGTTACGAGGAATTGCTGCATGTCCATCGCCGTTTCATCCACGCGCCAGCGCTGAGGGAGGCGTGCGCGCGGGTAGCAAACGCGACACTGGCAATCCGCAATGCCGCAGTATGGGGAGATGCGGGCACGGCATGCGCGTCCGATTCAACGAAGTTCGGCGCGTGGGACCGCAACCTGATGACGGAATGGCACGCCCGCTATGGCGGCCGTGGCGTCATGATCTACTGGCATGTGGAGAAGCGCGCGACCTGCGTTTATTCCCAGCTCAAGCGGTGCTCTTCCTCGGAGGTCGCCTCCATGATCGAAGGCGTGCTACGCCATTGCACCGACATGGAAATCCAGCGCCAGTACGTCGATAGCCACGGCCAGAGCGCAGTCGGCTTTGCGTTCTGCCGACTCCTTGGATTTGAGCTTGCCCCGCGGCTGAAAGCAGTGGCACGCCAGAAACTGGCCCTTCCCCAAGCCGGCATGCGCACGCGGCTTTCCAATTTACTGCCGATCCTCTCCAGCCCGATCGACTGGGACGAGATCGAGCAACAATATGACGAAATGGTCAAATATGCCGCTGCCATGCAATCGCGCACCGCCGATCCGGAAGCGATCCTGCTCCGGTTTGCCAGAGCCGAAGTGATGCACCCGACCTACAAGGCGCTGAGTGAACTCGGCCGCGCGGTCAAAACAATCTTCCTATGCCGGTATTTGCGTCAGGAGGCATTCCGCCGCGAGATCCACGAAGGGCTGAATGTGGTTGAGAACTGGAACGGCGCTAATGGTTTCGTGTTCTTCGGCAAGGGCGGCGAGATCGCCACCAACCGCATCCATGAGCAGGAAATCTCCGTTCTGGCGCTACACCTCCTGCAAGCGTCGCTGGTGTATGTGAACACCCGCATGCTTCAGACCGTACTGGTTGAGCCGAAGTGGGCGGGGCGGATGACGCCGGAAGATTATCGTGGTCTCACGCCGTTGATCTACAGTCATGTGAACCCTTATGGCCGCTTCGACCTCGACCTGAACGACCGGATTGATTTTGGACGGCTTGCAGCGTGAGGCGGCTGATCGGCCTATAACATTTGGGTACACCCCAGAGTGATAGGGCCGAGTGACACCATTCGTCTGTCACAAAAGGGTGGGTTTGCGCTCAATGTGACGATACACTGCAAGAGCCACCCTAATGTGACGGATTTTGCACTTGGCTCGTATCGGATATGCCCGCGTCAGCACCACGGACCAGGATCTGGATATCCAGATTGGCCGCCTCAAGAATGCAGGTTGCGAAATTATCCGTTCCGAGACCGGATCGGGGGCCTCGCGGAGCGGGCGCACGGAACTGGAAACGATCATGCAGTTTATGCACACCGGCGACGAGCTGGTCGTGCTGCGGCTCGACCGGCTCGGCCGCTCCACGCGCGATGTCCTGAACCTGGTGCATGAGCTTGATGAAAAGGGAGCTTCGCTGCGCATCCTTGAGCCAGAGGTGACGACGGCGGGCGACATGGGGCGAATGGTCATCACCATACTCGGCATGGTCGCCGATATGGAGCTGAAGTTCATCAAGGATCGTCAGCGCGCCGGGATCGAAGCGGCGCGCGCCGAAGGCGTTTACAAAGGCCGGAAGAAGAACGTCGATGACGATGAAATCCGCCGTCGCCTTGCCGCCGGCGCCAGCAAGGCCCGCGTTGCCCGCGACCTGAAGGTCTCACGAATGACCGTCTATCGGGCGCTCGACATTATTCCGTCACAGACCAAACTGCCGGAAAAGCCGCCCACTGCCAGCATCGCCCTGCATCTGATTATCGAGAACTTCAACAAGCGTGGAAGAGGTAGAAAACCCGCTCGGGAGCGGATTGAGGCGATGCTGGAACGCGACTACGCCATGGTAAAAAACGGCAATTGTGATTACAAACTGACCGTCGCCTATGACCCCGATCCGGATGGCATTTCCCTTGATGAGGAAATCCAAAGCCTCCTCTCCGAGATGTTCAACATCGCAGAGAGCTACAATTGCTCCATGGAAGCCGATATCTACGAGGTCGGTGGTCAGCAACGGTCCTGGTAGAATCAATCAAGCGTTCAGTGTTCGTTCTTCAACCTGGCCAAAATCGCAGCTTCGGGCCGACTGGGCCTATATGTGACTACGCAGATCGGTTATGCACGGGTGTCCAAAGCGGATGGCAGCCAGGTCCATGATCTCCAGCGCGATGCGCTAATCGCGGCCGGCATCGATCCCGACCACATTTATGAGGACGCTGCTTCTGGCCGGCTCGACAAGAGACCGGGGCTGGACGCCTGTCTGAAAGCGCTACGCCGCGACGACACGCTCGTGATCTGGAAGCTAGACCGGCTCGGCCGCGATCTGCGTCACCTCGTCAACACAGTCGGCGACCTGACCAGGCGTGGCATCGGCCTCAAGGTGCTGGCGGGTGAAGGCGCGTCGATCGACACCACCACTGCTAATGGTCGGCTGATCTTCGCGATTTTCGCCGGCCTTGCCGAGTTCGAGCGTGAGCTGATCGTCGAGCGTACCCGTGCCGGCCTCGTCTCAGCCCGCGTGCGCGGGCGGCATGGGGGACGCCCTTTTAAAATGACGCCCGCCAAGCTGCGCCTCGCCCAAGCCGCGATGGGGAAGCCAGAGACAAAAGTCGCCGAATTATGCGCCGAGTTGGGCATCACCCGGCAGACACTCTACCGACATGTCACGCCGAAAGGGGAAATCCGGGCGGACGGACAGAAGCTTCTCGCTCGAAAGGCGCGATCACTGGATAAGTCATGACGATTTTGAACAATCTCGCCTTCATCTTTATTGGAGGGGAGCATCAGGTCCTGCATCTCGCTCCAGTCGCTGCCGAACTCAGCCTGAGTCATCCGGATATCACAGTCTGCTGCATTTGCGCCGACGATCGTACTGCCGCCGCCCTGGGCGCGGTGGGCGCGGCGATGAAAGCCAGCGCGATGACCGTGACGCAGATCGCCTGGCCTTGGGCAGGCAGGATCGCAGCGCGCGTGACGGGCATCCGCTCGGCGGCGAAAGGCCCCTTGCTGGCGCGGATCCGATGGCTAGCCCGCAATTCTGAGGCCATCATCGTCCCGGAGCGAACCTCGGCTGCCTTGCGGTGGCTGGGATGGCGGCGTCCACTGGTGCATTTCCGCCACGGCGCCGGTGATCGCGCGCCATCTTCCGAAGCGAGGCTGAAAGCCTTCGACGCCATTTTCGTGCCCGGACAGAAGGACATCGAGCGAGCCGTCGCGCAGGGCCTGGACCGGAAGCGGCTCTCGGCCATTGGCTATGTGAAGATGGACTATCTGCAGGCCTTGCCAGCTGGGCCACGATTGTTCGATAATCATCGCCCGACCGTCTTGTACAATCCCCATTTCGATCCCGCGCTATCTTCGATCGGCATCGCTCGCGATGTCATCGCCCGCTTCCGCGAACAGGAGCGATATAACCTAGTCTTCGCTCCCCACGTCCGCGCGTTCGAGAACCTGGATCGGGCAGCACGGGCGCAATGGCTTGAACTTGCCGTGCCGGGGCACATCGCCGTCGATCTGGATTCTCCCCGGCTCTTCGACATGACCTATTCGAGGTCGGCCGACCTCTATCTGGGCGACATGTCGAGCCAGCTTTACGAATTTATCGCCACGCCTCGACCGGTCGCTTTCATCAATGCCCATGACGTAAGCTGGCAGGACGATCCACGCTATGCCGGTTGGCATCTGGGAGAGGTCGCATCAGGTGCCGACGATGTTCTCGCCGCAGTCGATCGGGCGTTCGAACGGCATTCCGGCATGATCCAGAGGCAGACAGAGGCGGTGGCGTTCGCGTTCGGCCGTTACGATGGCGCGATCAAACGGGCTTCACACTTACTGCTCCACACCCTGAAAGCCCTCTGAACAAGCGTTAGCGTACGTTTTTGTCCATCCTCTCACCGCCCCCCTCTGCCCACGCAAATAAACGACACGCCGGCGCACGCCGGCACGACAGGGCAGGGGCAAGGCCCCTGCCTCACGCGAGGATCGTCACGCTTATGCGCCAAGACCGCTTGCGGGCTTGGTCGGAGCGGTCACGCGGAGATAGAGCCGTGCCCGAAGGGTCGCGCCCGATATTGCCTTTTAATGTCCATATGACAGCGTAACGATAGCGTTATGATATACAGATGATTGATTTCTACTCGCCTTGTCGCCGGCTCATCGCTTCGCCAGTGGCGGACTAGAGCCATCTAGAAAAACATCCCATAGGATGTTATATTAAGCGCGATGCAAAGAGTCGTATTAGATACCTCGGTTATCGCCACGGCGCTGCGGAGCCAAACGGGAGCGAGCTTCGCCCTACTGCGCGCCGTCGAGTATGGCCGCTTGAAGATACTCGCCACGCCGTCGCTGTTCCTCGAATATGAGGACGTACTGAAACGACCGGAGCAGCGGCAAGTGTCGGGGCTGACGTTGGAGGCCGTGGACGAACTGCTTGGCGAGCTGGCGGCGCTGATCGAGCCGGTGGAGGTGCATTTGCTGTGGCGGCCGCAACTACGCGACCCCGACGACGAAATGGTGTTGGAAGCAGCGATTAACGGGCGGGCCGATGCGCTTGTGACTTATAATATCCGCGATTTCCGGGGCGCAGCCCCGCGCTTCGGAATCCGGTTGATGCAGCCCGCCGATCTGTTGAAGGAGTTATGACAATGAGCAAGGCGACCTACCCGCTCAAGCTGCCAACCTCGATCAAGGCGGCAGCGGCGCGACTGGCAAAGGAAGATGGCGTTAGCCTCAATCAATGGATCGCAACGGCGGTCGCGCAGAAAATTGGCGCGGTCGAGACGGCGGCCGAGTTCTTCACGCGCCGCGCGAAGGGCCACACCGGCAGCGGCCTGGGCCGTATTCTCGACAAGGTGCCTAATCGGCCGCCCGAAGCCGGCGACGAATTGCCGGAAGGCTGGACGCTCGATCGCCTGCGCCAGTAATCCGGCATGAGGGCCATCTTCATCCGGCACGGCGAAAGCACCGGCAACGCCGGCGTGCCGTGTCACGATCTGGCGACGATCGAGCTGACGGAGCGCGGCCAGGAACAGGCCCGCGCGGTCGCGGCGAGCTGGACGGAAGCGCCCGCGCTTATCGTCACGTCGCCCTATACCCGCACCCGGCAGACGGCCGCGCCGACGATCGCGCGCTTTCCCGGCGTGCCGGTGGAGACGTGGCCGATCGAAGAATTTACCTATCTCCAACCCTCCCGATGGAACGGCACGCGCAGCGCCGAAAGGATGCCGCACCTCGAACGCTATTGGAGCGCGGCCGATCCTGATTATTGCGACGGGGAAGGGGCGGAGAGCTTCGGCACGCTGCTACGGCGCTGCGAGGCCGCGCTGGCGCGTCTCGCCGCCATGCCTGCTGACTCGCTGGCCTATGTGTTCGGGCATGGGCAATTCATCCAGGCTGCACGCGCAATCGTCGCCGACGCTCATATGGATGACCGGGCCAAGATGCGCGCGTTCTGGCGCAAGGGGGAGCCGCCCGCGATCGGCAACGCGCAGCGGGTGGGGTTTCATTGGCAGGGCGACCGCTGGGCCTGTGGGCCAGCGGTCGCCGCCTAGATCAACACCCGCTCCACCTCGTCCAGCGTCACGTCATCAGGCCGTCGATCGTAGAGCTGGGTGGTGCGCGTCGAGCTGTGGTTCGCCATCGTCGCGGCCGTCTCCAACGTGCCGCCATTCTTCAAATAGGTGGTGATCCCGGTCGCGCGGAAACTGTGATTGCCGATCGCCGTGCCGATCTCGGCCGCCGCCGCGCGCCGCCGCACCATCGCGAAGGCATTGGCTTGGGGCAGGGGGGTATCGCTTAGTCGCTTAGTGCCGCGCGCGATGGTGCGGAACAGCGGCCCTTTGCGGTCCTCGCGCAAACCGCACCCGTCGATATATTCGACCAGATAATGCTCAAGATTGTGATGGCAGGGCATTTCATGGCGCTTGCCACCCTTTTCGTGCAGCCGCACCCATAGGCGGCGGTTCTGCACGAACACGTCCTCGACGCGCATGGAGAGCGCGGCACCAATCCGGGCGAAGCTATAGACCATGAGGCCGATCAGGGCACGGTCGCGCAGGCCGGCATGGGTGGTCACGTCAATGCTGTCGAGCAACCGCCGCGCCTCGTCGGGGGCCAGCACCGGCGTCTTGCCGCGCCGCTGGCTATGCGCCGGTCCGCGCACCGACGCGGCGGGGTTCGCCGGCACCACCTGACCCATCACCAGCCAATCGAACAGGCTCCGCACGCCGGCGAGCTGCTGCTTGACGCTGGGCGGGGCCAGTTCGCCCCCCTGCGCCTCGACCCAGGCCGCGACATGAAGCGGCTGCACGCCGGCGAGCGAGGCGACGCCGCGCGCCTCACACCAGGCGAGGAAGTCGCCCGCTGCGCGCGCATAAGCGCGCCGCGTGTGGGGGTTGCGGATGGTGACGGCGAAGAACTCAAGGAAGCGCCGCCGCGTGTCATCGTCGGCCGTCGCGATCAACGCCGGCAGCGCCAGTGCCGGCGACGATACGGGCGAGGGCAGGGGGGCGAGCTGGTTCATCGCGCGATCTTCTCCCATCGTGCCGGATCGGGGCGAGGCTCGGCAAGCAAGCGATCGATTCTGGCGCAAGCCTCATCATGCGGAATCCCCGGCCTCGGATCGTCAATGCGGGCCTGCAATATCCGGCGCAGCAGCTCGTCCTGTAGGTCGCGGTGTGGCTCCATTTCGATGAAGTTCTGGACGATCAGGAACACCGCCTCGGAAGGGTCGGCGAACCTACCCCGCTCGACCTGCGCCAGCAGCCAATCGGCCATGCTGCCGGGTAGATACGCCTCGAAGCGCAAGCCGCCCGCGCGGGCCTGCTCGCGCAGCGCCTTGGCCTGGGCGCGCTCGGCGGGGTTGTCGTCGGGCAACTCGTCGTCGGTCATAGGACTCCCTTTTGGTCGTGGATCTCCGGCACGTTTAAACGCTCTCGGCAGGGTCGCCGCGATAGCGCACCCAAAGGTCGTGCATCGCGTCGCGATAGCCCCATGCGTCGGCGTAGGTGGTCGGCTCCTGCGCCAGATAGGCCATGATGGTCAGCATATCCTCGGCGATCACGGCATCGAGGTTGCACAAGTGGATGATCGGGAAATGGCCGCACTCGTCGCCGTTCCACCACGCCAGCAGGAAATCCGCGACCTTGCCCGATGCGCCGGTTTCGGCCGCGCGCGTGGGCGGCATGGCGATGGGGAGCAAGCGGCCGATCGCCGCGCCGGCCTCATCGAAGCTCACGGCCCTGATGACGGGACGGCGTTGCGGGGGTGTGGGCGCTGCGCCGGTCATCGCACCGTTTCCAATCGCCGGCCCCGAAGGGGTGACTACACGAAAGTGACGTATCTGCACGGAAAGGGCGAACGGATAGCGAACGTCACGCGGCAAGTAGGGAGTTGACGGCGCGCAGCGGTCGCAAGGCGTCCGGATCGGGTTGATCTTCAACATTCCAGCTATAGTCACCGGTCAGCGAGATATGCTCCCAGCCCAATGGCGCGATGTGGCGTGCGATTTCGTCGGCTGTGCCGATGTCCGCCAGCGCCATTTCGAGATAGCGAGTGTTCCACAAGATGATGGCGGCGACGAGCAGGTTGAGGCCGGAGGCGCGATAGGTCTGGTTCTCGAACCGACGATCGCGCAGTTCGCCGAGCTGGTTGAAGAAGAGCGCGCGGGCGAGCGCGTTGCGGGCTTCGCCTTTGTTGAGGCCCGCCTGGGTGCGCCGGCGCAGGTCGATGTCGCGCAGCCAGTCGAGCATGAAAATGGAGCGTTCGAGGCGGCCCAGCTCGCGTAGTGCGAGGGCCAGTCCGTTCTGTCGCGGATAGGCGGACAAGCGGCGCAGCATTGCCGAAGCAGTGACGGTGCCGGTGCGGATCGACGTGGCGAACCGCAGCAGTTCGTCCCAATGCGCCGCGACATGACCCAATGCGATCGGTTCGGCCGTCATGCCGGCAAGCAAGGGGCCGGATTCTTGGCCGGGAAGGAGGTGTAAACGACGCTCCTTGATGTCGCGCAGGCGCGGCGCGAAGCGGTAGCCGAAGAAGGGCATGAGGCCGAACACATGGTCCGATGCCCCGCCCGTATCGGTGTAGTGCTCCTCGATCGTCAGGCCGGTCTGGTGATACAGCAAGCCATCCAGCACATAGGGCGCTTCGCCAGCGGTCGCCGCGATCACCCGACTTGCGAAGGGGTCATATCGATCCGAGACATGGGTGTAGAAGGCAACGCCTGGTTCGTTGCCGCTGCGCGCGTTGATGTCGCCGATCGCGGCCCCACGGCCCCCGGCATGAAATTGCTGTCCGTCGCTCGACGAAGTGGTGCCGTCTCCCCACAGCGCGGCGAGCGGCATGGCGCGATGGGCGTCGATCAGCCTTCCCAACGCTTCGCCATAGGCGGCTTCGCTGATGTGCCAGTCGTGAAGATGGGCGAGCTGACGCAGACTTGCGCCCCGGCAGGTTTCCGCCATGCGTGTGAGGCCGAGATTGATGCCATCGGCGAGGATGACCGTGAGCAGCGCATTGCGATCGTCGGCTTCCCGGCCCGAACGACGATGGATGAAGCATTCGCTGAACCCGGTCCAGGCATCGACCTCCAGCAGAAGATCGGTGATCTTCACGCGCGGCAGTCGATCATAGGCGGCGCGACGGGCAATCTCGGTGGCGGGCGGTGTTGCCGCCTTCAGCGGCGAGATGATGAGACCGTTTTCGTCAAGCTTAACCTGGGGCAGCTCCCCTTGCCGTGCAAGGACCGTTACCTGCTTGATCGCCGTGTCGAGCCTGGTGCGCCGTTCCTCGATATGGCGCTCGAAATCCGTTTCGATGGCGAGCGGCAACGGCCCCTTCTCGCGCAGCGCCGCAAAGGTCGCCGGCGGTATGAGATAGCTGTCGAAATCGCGAAACTGCCGGCTTCCCGCGACCCATATATCCCCGGCTCGCAACCGCTCGCGTAGTTGCGACAAGGCGCATAGTTCATAAGCGGCACGATCAACGATGCCATCCCGCAGGACGAACGGGCGCCATGCGGGCGGCACAAAGCGTAGCGGCACGCGATCAGGCAAGCGCCGTTTGCCGGTCCGATATAGCTCCGCGCTGATGGCCAGCGCTGACAGGAGCCCCTGAACCGCGCCGGCGCCGCGAAACTCGAAGGCGTTGAGAAAAGCGCCGACAAAGAGCTTCACCGTCCGATGCCGCTCGATCAATTCGGCGGTGCGATCGACGGTTTCCGGTCGCCCGAGCACTTCGGCCTGCTCGACGGCCACGGCGAAGTGCTGCCAGTCCAGCGCCTCGATCTGCGCCAGAGAATCCACGCCCTTGCTGCGCGCGTCGATGAGGAGGCGGCAAGACCCCGTGAGCGTCCGGAGGTGGCCTTGCAACTCGCGCACCGTCTTGAGGGCTTTGTCGCGGGTCCGGTTCTCGGCGCGGCGCGCCATGCTGCCCAACAGCTTGTCGAACATCGTCAGGGTGGCGTCGGTCAGGCTTTCCTCAAGCCGGATGCCGGTTGCCGCCAGCGTCGCATGGCGGCGCAGGGCATTGAGTTCGCCAAGGTGCTGGGGTGTGATGCGGCTGCCTTCGTCCGCCAGCCTGTCAAAAGTCAAAGCCGGGATCATGTCGGCACGGGCGCGATCGAGGCCCAGCGCGCGGATATAGGCGAGCCGTTCGATCAGGCGCAGGATGTTGCGCGCTGCCGGCGATTGTGGCGCATTGCGCATCCAGGATAGCCATGTCGCGACCTGCCCCGGTCGTCGGGCCAGCAAATCGTCCAGGCCCTGAAGGGTGTCAGGCAGCAGGCCATTCGTGAGCACTTCATAGGTAAGCTGTTCGGCTTGCTGGCGCGCCCGCCGCAGCACCGCTTCGAGAATCGACGGAGAAGGCAGGAGGATCTGCAGGCGCCGGAGTTCATCGACGATGACGTCTGCCATCTGGCCGGGGTGTATGATGGTCTGCGCGATTGGGACCGAGAAGGCGACAACTTCACGGAAAGCGTTGCGGTCAAAAATCCTGAACCCGTGCGATCGTCGGATTTCGACGAGATGCTCGCGACGGGTCTGGTCCCGATGGGCATAATCCGCGAAGGCTGCCGGCGCGACGCCGAGTTGCTGCGCCACATAGGCGAGCACAGGAGCGGGCGGGACTTCGCCCGCTTCCAGCGCACGGCCAGGCCATCTCATATATAGCATGAGCATCGCATAGCCGAGCCGGGTGGCATCGCCGCGACGGCGGCCGACAATTTCCAGGTCGTCGCTGGTCAGCGTATAATGACGCGCGATCTCGCGCTCATCGAGCGGCGCGCCATAATGCCTCGCCCAGATTTCCAGGCTCACCAGTCGCCGTCTCGCCAAGCATCATCTCCTTCGCTTTGCGTGTCCGTCAGACGGTCCTCTGGCGGCCA
>NZ_AUWY01000067.1 GCF_000447205.1 Sphingobium ummariense RL-3
TCCTGGGAGAGCTGTTGCCAGCGTTCCACGAACCGATCGGCGCGCAAGTTCGGATCGGCCCGCACCTTGGCCTCCTGCGCCATCGCATCCATCATCGGGCCGCTGCGCCCCGCCGCCGCCTCATGGAGCAAGCCGGGTTCGCGCTGGAACGCCGATGCCATATCGCGCGAAGCCCCCGCCCTGATCTGGTCCAGCGCCTCGGTCGCGCGCTCGAGCGCGACCTTCTGATGCTCCAATACCGGCCCGCCCGATGCGCGGGCCTGCAACACCGCCTCGGCCGAACGCGAGGCCCGCTCGACCGCGCGCCGGAAATCATGGGTAAGGCCCTGCTCGGCACGCGCCGGGGCTTCCTTCGCCGGCGTCGGCGTGCGCGACGACAGTTTCAGCCCATCGAACATGCCCCGCTTGGGAGCCGCTTTTTCCTTCGCGCCCTGCGCTGGCTCGGCCGCCTTCGCCGGCTCGGCCGACAGCTTCAAGCCGTCGAACATGCCGCGCCGCGGCTGTCGCTCGGCCGCGGCCTTCGCATCCCCTGCGCCGCGGCCCTCGCCGATCTCGCGTGGGCGTGGATCTCCGCCCATCTGGCGCATGGTGCCAGCACGCGGGCCAAGAAGCTCCACACCCTTGCGCTCGGGCGCATCCGGCAATCGGATCTCGCCCGACAGACCGCGCCGATCGGCGAACGATTGCGCCTCGGCGTCGCGGTCCCGATACATGGGATAATCCGACGCCATATCCTTCGCCCGCTCGCGCGACAGCGTGCGGACAAGCCGCCGATCGTCGGCGAAGTCGTCGCGGCCATAGTGGAGCTGCACGCCCTCACGGTGCCGCGACAGCGCCACATAGGCCGCATGGCGGTCCATCCCCGGCGTCGCCAGCACATGCCCCTGATCGACCGTCACGCCCTGCGATTTGTGGATGGTCGCGGCATAGCCATGATCGACATGGGCATAGTCCTTGAGGTCGAACGCCACCTGTCGGCCATCATCGAGCCGCACCGCCATGCTGTCGGGCGACACGCGCTCGACCTTCCCCAGCGTGCCGTTCTTCACGCCTAGCCCGCGCTCGTTTTTCAGGAACATGATGCGGTCGCCGGTCGCGAACTCGCGCGCGCCCCGCTCGGCCGAAATCCGCACGTCCTGCCCCAGCTCGCCGGCTTCGCGCAGCCGATCGCGCGCGGCCTGGTTCAAATCACGAACCTCGGCATTGGTGTGGGTGAGGATGATCCGCGTCTTTTCGGGATCGGCAAGCCGCTGCGCGTCCCATGTGTCGATCAGCTCGGCCCGCGCAGCCTCGCGCGTCTCGGCCGCGTGGACCATGCCATGCTCGGCATAGGCATGGATCGCCTCGCCGGTCCTGCCCGTCGCCAGCGCCCGCGTGGCGTCCTTCTGCCAGTCCTCATGCTGCCGGCGAACCTCGCTGATCTCGGCCGCGCCGTGGCGCTCGGCAAGGGACCGGAACGCCGCCCCGGCCTCGATCGCCTGCAACTGCTCGGGATCGCCGACAAGGACCACCTTCGCGCCGGCCCTTTCGGCCTCGGACAATACGCGCTCCATCTGGCGCGTGCCGATCATGCCCGCCTCGTCGATCACCAGCACGTCGCGCGGGCCTAGCAGCTCGCGGCCCTGGTCCCACTGATATTCCATGCTCGCGATCGTGCGGGACTGGATGCCGGAACCGCCCTCAAGCCCCTCGGCCGCGATGCCGGACAAGGCCGCGCCGCGCACCTGATAGCCGGCGCGCTCCCATTCGTCGCGCGCCACGCCCAACATGGTCGATTTGCCGGTGCCGGCATAGCCGACGACGATTGCCAGGTCGTTCTTGCCGGTGATATGCGCCAGGGCGTCCTTTTGCTGGCTTCCCAGCGCAAGGCTTCCACTCTCGGCGGTGTCTCGCCCCCCCATTTGAGACGCCGCCGAGAGACCATGCCCCGCCCGATCGGCAAGCCGATCGCCGGCCTGGCTTAACCGCTGCTCCGTCTCGATCATGTCGCGGGAGGTAAAGCGATCCTCGCCGCGCCCGTCCTTCCCCAGCGCCACCAGCTCGGGCGAGATCCGCACTGCGCGCATCACCTGGTCGAACTGATCCTTGCCGTCGCTGTGCCGGAACGCGAACTGCGCCAGGTCGCGCCGCGTGAACGTCGCCTGTTGGCGCGTGATCGCATCGAGCGCGATGTACGGATTGGCAATGATCTTCTCGCCATTCTCGCGCGCGATCCGGGCATGATCCTCGACCCGCTCGGCCTCAAGCCCCTGTTCGGGCATCCGCGACGCCGCCGGCCCGATCTTGTGTTGCGGCTCAAGGTCGATCCCTTGGCGCTCCAACGTGCGGTGATCTATGCGAGCGTCAATATCCAGCTCGGCCAGGCGCTCGTTGACGTGATCGGCCCACGCCTCGCGCCATTCCTGCAAGAGCGCCGTGCTGTTCCACTCGCGCACCTTCTGCCCGAAACCCTCCGGCCCTACCTCGCGCATCGACAGCATGACATGCGCGTGCGGCTTGGGTTGCCCGTCCTTCCCCATGTCCCAATGCACATTGAGGTCGGCCACCATGCCGCGTTCGACGAACTGCTTTTCGACGAAATCGCGCGCGAGCTGGACACCCTGTTGCTGGTTCAGCTCGCGCGGAATCGAGAACTCGACTTCGCGGGCAAGCTGCGCATCCTTCCGCTTCTCTCCGGCCTCGACCTCATTCCACAGCGTCGTGCGATCGCTTAAACGCTCCGGCGCACCTTCGGGCAACATGATCTCCGAATGGACGACGCCGGCCTTGTTCGAGAAATCATGGTCGCGCCCGAGCCGGTCATCGTGCAGCCGTTCCGCCGCGCGATAGGCCGCGCTGGCAACGGCGCTCGATCCGTTGGCGCGGCTGATGACCTTGGCCGAGAAATGGTAGATCGCCATAACGGCCGCTATACTGCCTTCTCAAGCGCACGTCGGCAACGACGTATAAGCGCGCACTCACCACTCACTGCCGTTCGCGTGATTGACTTCACCGTATTTCTGTTCGGAACCGCTGTCCTGCCAGCGCGATCATGCTACTGTGCGGCTTCTGTTCGACGGGCGCGAGGGAGAGAATGATGCGAAAGACGCGCGACTATGACGCCGAATTGCGGGCACTGAGCGACAAGGCCAAGTCTATCAAGGCGAAGAAGATACAGCAACTCGGCGAGCTGGTGACGGGGACCGGGGCCGATGCGCTCGATCTGGACACGCTCGCCGGTGCGCTGCTCGCCGCCGTGGAATCGGCCGACGCGGAGGAAAGGGAGGCGTGGCGCTCGCGGGGCGCGGCCTTCTTTCAAGGACGCGGGCGCAAGGCTGGGCGACGCGCTGGCGGCAACGGCGAAGGCGGAAACCAAGCTGGCGCAGGCGAGGCACAGGGTTGAAGCCGCCAAGCGCCGCACCGATACGAGAGGATGGGTCGTGCAGCGTCGCGAACGCACCCGCCATCTCATAGAGCTGGGCGGCCTCGTCCAGAAAGCCGGGCTCGTCGAACTGACCGACGACGATCGAGCAACGCTCTATGGCGCGATGCTCGATCTGGCCGCCCGCGCGCAAGGCGATGGCAACGCCCTCGCGCTCTGGAAGCGGCGCGGCAAACGGGCCTTCGACGCGGAAGCGGAAGGACAGGACAACGCGGAAGGAAACGCCCATGACTGACACGTCGCGCCTCTCCTGGCAGCTCCTGATGGTCGGACCGGGAATCGACCGGATCACCCCCGACATTCAGGACAAGCTCGCCTCGCTGCTCGATCTGCTTCCCGCCACCGCGACCATCAATGTCCAGACCGATGCCGGCTATGTCACCGTCTCGCGCGACTGGCCCAGTCACCGCATGGAAACCGTCGATAGCCTGGTGGACGAAATCGCCGCCGCTCCGGGCATCACCCATATCGCGCTGCCGGCAAGCGAAGGACAGGAACCGTGACGCGCGCCCTCGACATCGGGGCGATCCGCGCCCAGGTCCGCGCGCTCGATTATGTGCGCGGCACCCCCGCCGAAGTCGCGATGTGGCGCGAAGGCGATGCCGAAGCCCGCGCCAATCTCGCGATCGAAGGCATGGACCTCGACGCCGACGAACACGCCCTGTTCGACATGCTGCGCGCGGAAGCTGTCCCCCCTCCCCTCGCCACCGCGATCGTCCTCAAGCTGCTCGATCATCCCGACGCGGACCCGGCGCTGGCGATCACGCCGGCAACGATCGGATGACGATGCGGGCCGATCTCGATCATCTTCCCGCCGCCAAGCGCCGCGAACTGGAACGGGTCGCCCGCGTCCTGTTCGATGAATTTGAGGATGCCGTCAAAACCAA
>NZ_AUWY01000068.1 GCF_000447205.1 Sphingobium ummariense RL-3
TGGCCCCGTGACCGCGAAGCTGTGCAAAATGGCCATTTGACTTCGCGCGCCCGGTGATCCGGGTTAGAATGCCGTTTCGGCATGGATCAGGGAGCGTGCATGAAGCGGCTGTGGTCGGCGGACGAGCTGGGTGAACTCTGGACGCTGTCGCCCGACGATGTCGCGTTCATCGCCGACAATGCGGATGCCGGTAGGCTGGGGCTCGCCTGTCAGTTGACGTTCTGGCGGTCGCAGGGTCGTTTTCCAGATGAGGAAGCGGACCTCGCTCCGGCCGTGATCGCGCACCTCGCCGACCAGATCGGCGTGGCGGCGGACGTCGAGAGCTACGCGTTCACCGGTCGCTCTGGACGTCGGCACCGCCAGCGTGTTCTCGATCATCTGGCGGTCGGCACCTTCGACCATGCGGCCGAAGCGGCGTTTCGGTCGTGGCTGCTATCGGATATCCTCCCCCGCGAGCCGACACCATCCGCGCTTGAGGATGAGATCACCGGATGGTTCGCCGCGAGGCGGGTCGTCAGACCCGGATCCTACCGCCTCGACCGGCTCGTCCGCTCGCTTCGCTCGAGCCACGACGATGCGATGCTCGCCGGGGTCTATGATCGCCTTGACGATGGATCCCGCGCACGCCTGAACGCGCTGTTGGCCGATGATGGTGAGGGCGCGGGCTATACGCGATTGTCCGCCGATCCCGGAAAGCCGGGGCTCGACAGCCTGTTGGCCGAGGTCGCCAAGCTCGACCTAGTTCGTGGGCTGGGACTGTCGGCTGCGTTGCTTGGCGACGTGCATCCCGACCTCGTGAAACGATTTCGCAGGCGGGCCGCAGTCGAAAGCGCCTGGGAACTGCGCCGCCACCCGGATCGTATCAGGCTGCCGCTGCTCACCTTTTATTGCGTCCCGCGCGAGGCGGAGATCGTCGACGGGCTGGTCGACCTGCTCATCCAGATCACACACCGTATCACGGTCAAGGCTGAGCGGCGCGTCGTCACCGAGCTGCTGGAGGAAGCAAAGGCGGTCAGGGGCAAGAGCGGTATCCTGTTCAAGGTGGCGTCGGCCGTCACCGGTGCGCCCGACGGCTCCGTGCGCGAGGTGATCTTTCCCGTGGTCGACGAGCGCACGTTTCAGGCGTTGGTCAAGGAAGCGCTCGCCACCGGCTCGGCGCCGTCGCGCCGCGTCCACAAGGCGGTCCGCGCCTCCTACGGCGCCTATTACCGGCGCATGATGCCGAAACTCCTCGCCGCGCTCGACTTCCGCTCGAACAACAGCGCACACAAGCCGCTCACCGACGCGCTGGTGAAGATCCGCGCGGCCGAGAATGACGGACGGCAATATTTCAGCACTGCGGAGGTCGCGATCGACGGCGTCGTGCGCCCCAAATGGCGCGACATCGTGATCGAGGAAGCGCCGGATGGCTCGGAGCGGGTCAACAGGATCAATTACGAAATCTGCGTGCTCCAGACGCTGCGCGAGAAGCTCCGCTGCAAGGAGGTGTGGGTCGCGGGTGCGGGTCGGTTCCGCAACCCCGACGACGATCTGCCTGCCGACTTCAACGAACGACGCGCCGAATGCTATGAGCGGCTCGGCCTTACCACCGACGCGCGCGCCTTCACCGATTCCGTGAAGGCGGAGATGGAGCAGGCGTTGGCAATGCTCGATCGCGGCATGCCGGGCAACACCAGGGTCAAACTCAATCCGCGCCGCCGTCATCCAATCGTCGTGACCCCGCTCGATCCCCTTCCGGCACCTCCCACCCTCGAGGCGCTCGGCGGCGAGCTGGGTCGTCGCTGGCCGATGACGGGTTTGCTCGACATCCTGAAGGAGGCGGACCTCCGCATCGGCTTCACCCAGGCGTTCTCGACGGCGGCATCGCGCGCGGCGACGGACCCTGACGACGTCCGGCGACGTCTACTGCTCTGCCTATACGGCCTTGGCACCAATGCCGGGCTGAAGCGCCTGGTCGTCGGCGACCACGGCTTCACCTATAAGGAACTGCTCCACACCCGTCGCCGCTATATCGACGCCGAGTCCTTGCGGGACGCGACCAGGCGCGTCGTTAACGCCACGCTCGCCGCGCGCGATCCAGCGGTGTGGGGCGAGGGCACGACCGCGTGCGCGTCGGACAGCACGCACTTCGCCGCCTTCGACCAGAACCTGATGACCGAGTGGCATGTGCGCTACGGCGGGCGGGGCGTGATGATCTACTGGCACGTCGAGCGCCAGTCGGTGTGCATCCATTCGCGCCTGAAGCGCTGCTCGTCGTCCGAGGTCGCCTCGATGATCGAGGGCGTCCTCGCGCATGACACCGAGATGGAGATCGATCGCCAGTACGTCGACAGCCACGGGCAGAGCGAGGTGGCGTTCGCGTTCTGCAAGCTGCTCGGGTTCCAGCTGCTGCCGCGGCTCAAGGCCATCGCAGGCCAGAAGCTCTATCTGCCCGGACCTGGCACGGCGGACGATTACCCCAACCTCGCCTGCATCCTGACGCGCCCGATCGACTGGCCGCTGATCGAGCGGCAGTATGACGAGATGGTCCGCTACACGACCGCGATGGCCGAGCGCACCGCCGATCCCGAGGCGATCCTCCGGCGGTTCACCAGGAACAACGTCCAGCATCCGACCTACAAGGCACTTGCCGAGCTCGGCAAGGCGATGAAGACGGCGTTCCTGTGCTGCTACCTGCACGACGAGGCCCTGCGCCGCGAAATCAACGAGGGGCTGAACGTCGTAGAGACCTGGAACTCGGCCAACGGCTTCATCTTTTTCGGCCGGGGCGGCGAGGTCGCATCGAACCGGCTCGACGAGCAGCAGGCATCGGTCGCGGCGCTGCACCTCCTCCAGTCCTGCCTGGTGTACGTCAACACTCTGATGCTCCAGCGCGTTCTTGCCGAGGAGCGTTGGCGCGGGCGCATGACCGCAGCGGATGAGCGCGGCTTGACCCCGCTCATCTGGGCGCATGTCAGCCCGTATGGTGCGTTCGACCTGAATATGGAGCGGCGGCTCGACATCGAGGCCAGGATCGCCGCGTGACCCTCGGCGTACCCAGCCACTCTTTACAAAAAGCGCATTTCGTCAAGAGTGACGCCGACGGCAAGGGAATGCACCCAAGGGAACACAGCATGGCCGAGAAGGCGATCAACCGGCAAAATGTAAAGAGTGACACGGATACGGCCGCCGATGCCCACGAACGCCGCAAGGATTTCCTGACGGCAGCCGAGATCGACCGCCTGCTCAATGCCGCCAAGGCCGGACGGCATGGGCTACGCGATCACCTGCTCCTGCTGATGATGTACCGTCATGGACTGCGTGTAAGCGAGGCGACCGCGCTGCGGCGCGATGAAGTAGACCTTGCCGTATCGCGCCTGTGGGTGCGTCGCCTCAAAAACGGTTTGTCCGTCGAACAGCCGATCGCGGGCGACGAACTGCGTGCGATCCGGCGCTACCTCGCGCTGCGCGACGATCACCTGCCCTGGCTGTTCGTGTCCGAGCGCGGCGCGCAGCTAACCCGCCAGGCCGTCAATTACCTGCTGGCCCAGGCCTCAGCGCGCGCCAGCCTGCCGTCGGTCAACCCGCACATGCTGCGCCACTCTTGCGGGTTCGCGCTTGCGAACCGCGCCTACGACCTTCGCCTGATCCAGGACTATCTCGGCCACCGTGACCCCAAACACACCGTCCGCTACACGCGTACGGCCGGACGCCGGTTCGAGGGACTCTGGCGCTGAAATCCCAAATGGCCATTTTGCACAGCTTCGCGGTCACGGGGCCGATATGTGGGCGCTGACCGACGACGACAGCGGCCATGCGCTCCCGGCTGAGCGGCCACAGGGCACGCGATCGGAACTAAGGGTGCAGCGGAAGGGAGAAGGCCCAATCCTCGCCTCCTGGCCGGCCCCTGCCCCCTCCACAAGGCGCTAGGGTCCGATTGGACGCTGCGCCCGCCCCACTTCCCCCTCGGAAGCCCAGCGACCGCAGGTCGCCCTGTGACGGCATCGCCGTCACGCACCAAACAGCGCATTGGCCGTTAGGCCAATTCCGCTTGCCTTGCTTTACTGTGGGGGAACGCACCTCGCTTTCCCAAAATGCCCTTGTGTTATATTGTGTTAGAATCTGTGTTACGCTGAAATAAAGTGCCGATTTTCTGTTTTGAATCAGTTAGTTATAAAATACTCTCATGGGTGATAACACGAAAGATCATGGGTGATAACACGAAAGATCATGGGTGATAACACGAAAGGAAAACAGGGGTTGTCCACAGCTCAATGGGTGAAAGCACGAAGCCTATTGGTCCATGGGTGAAAACACGATAGGTATCAGCTATGGGTGATAACACGAATCCAGATGATCGCTCCCCTCTCCTACCGGATCGTTATCCTCAGCAGGACTTTTTCGTATGCGACGTTTTCGATGCCGCTCCCAAAGGGGACATGGCCTCGATGGAGCATCCCTTATTCAGCATCTCCACCAAGCCTGATCTGACCGCGCGGGAATATCGCAACGGCTCCACCTTCGTTCGCGTGTCTCCCGGCGAGCTGGGGCTGGCGACAGTTCACGACCGGGATGTGCTGATCTATTGCATCAGCCAGCTCATGGCGGCGCTAAACTCCGGACAGCCAGTCAACCAGGTCGTGCGCTTCAAGGCCTATGACCTATTGGTGGCGACCAATCGGGGAACTGATGGCCGGGGCTATGAGCAGCTACGCAGCGCCTTTAAACGCCTTCAGGGAACGCAAATTGAAACCAATATCCTGACTGGTGGGACTGAGGCGCTGGATATTTTCAGCCTGATCGATCGTGTGAGGATCATGCGCGAAACGCGAGAAGGCCGGATGCAAGAGGTCGAGGTGCGGCTATCGGATTGGGTGTTCAACGCGATCCGTTCCAATGAAGTGCTGACCCTGAACCGCCAATATTTTCGGCTACGGAAGCCGCTGGAAAGGCGGCTATACGAGATTGCCCGCAAGCATTGCGGGTGGCCGGGCAAAGCTGTCAAATTCGGTCTGGATACGCTGCAACGCAAATGCGGGTCCAAATCGACCGACTTTGAGTTTCGGCGTCTCATCAAGACAATTGTGGACCAGGACGATGCCCATGGTCATTTTCCGGACTATGCGCTGAGCTTTGACAACACCCGCGATCAGGTGACTTTCACGCCCCGCGCGGGAAAGGCCCTGCCCCAAGAAACGCTGTTCCCTATGATCTCCAACCAGGCCCTGGAAAAGGCCCGCACGGTCGCGCCAGGATATGATGTTTACGCGCTCAAGGGTGATTATCTCGCCTTCTGGGATGACAAGGGGCAGCAACCCCTCAAGAATGCGGATGCTGCCTTTCTAGGCTGGTGCAAAAAGCGACACGAACGTAATCCATTGCGCTAGCAGTGCCAGCATGGGATCGCGGATGCGTTTTGTCATGACCCGAATTTAGCTCGCGCATCATACTTCGCCACAAGGTCGCTGATTGCCTCCCCCAATAAGTCTTGTTGTTTGCGGCGGGTCTTTGCAGCCAATACGCGGAAGGCTTCAGCGGTCGGATCATCCTGATCGAAATAGCCGCCCAAGTGATACTTGCCTGCGTTACTGTTAGGTCGCTTGGCCTCTGCCCGTACAGCATCTGCCACAGGCTGCGGGATAGTGTTTTCGTTAGCCTCGGCCTGCGGCCGCTCGATAGCGGCGGATAATAGGGATTTTCTAGCCATGTGCAGCCTTACCTTTCGTCTTCACATGTGACGGTTTGATAATTTGCAAATATTCAAATATGAAATCTCGCAAAGCTGCAATCTCTAATGCGGCCTTCCCTTCCGGCTCATGCTCAATCACGCCTAGGCCATACGGCCACGCAGCTCGAAAGCTACTACGCTCACGGATTACCGCGCGGGCAACCTGTAAGCCGGTTGCCTCGGCCAACGTGCGAGCATCGTCTAACAAGGCAGTGGCGGTTGGCGGTGCGCCATTCAGGACGACGAAGGCCTGCTTGCCGGTCGCTGTGATAAGCTGCGCGGTGCGTTTGATTGCCTCTAGGTCGATCAGGGAAGGTCGGCATGGTATCAAAACCATATCCGAACGCTGCACGGCCTCTGCTGCTTCTGCGCCTGCCGCAGGCGGTGTGTCGATGATCGCCAGCGCAAAGCCTTCGGCTTCAGCTGCATTGATCCAGGGAGATAATCTACGGGCGCTTAATGGTTCGACGTGGGGCAGTTCAGCTGTTCGCCTCTCGCTCCACGCGGTTGCGCTTTCCTGCGGATCGAGGTCGATCAGAGCAGTTTTGATCCCTCCGGCCTGGGCGGCAACAGCTAGATTAACGGCCAGGGTTGTTTTTCCTGCACCGCCTTTCTGCGCTGCAATCGTGATAATTTTCATGTTTGCAAACTTTCAGGGATGAATTATTGATAGTTTGCCGATTTGAAGCGGCGCGTCAACATTCAGGAAAGCAGGCGGCTACGCGATGCCGAATGCATCGCGGATTGCCGCAACGAAAATATCAGCCTGCCCGACTGCCCATACGGCGTCATCGTCGCTGACAGGATCACCCGTGTAATCAGCGAGCAGGCGGAGACGCTCGACCTTGTTAACCCACATTTCCCAAGTAAGGCGCTGATTTCGCTGTCCTGACCATTATATTTCCTATATAAAACATGGTGTTGAAGGCTGCGAGGGGCGCGTTTCATGGATCACCCAGAGGGTGCGGGCTTGCAACGGGCAGATCGGGTGGATTTCGACCCTCGCGTGCGGCTGGAATTTCGCGGCACGCAGCTCAGTTCCGACGGCGGCCTTCTGGTGATGCGCGAGCTTGATGACGCGCTCGGGTTGTCCGATTTGGCGTCAGCGGCGCTGCGCGATACTCGCTCTGGCAAGAACACGGTCCATCGGCTCGACGGCCTGTTCCGGCAATCAGTCTTTGGGCGGCTGGCCGGATACGAGGATGTCAACGACGCCAACCGTCTCGCCTGCGATCCGGTCATGCGCCAAGTTGTCGGCGGCAGAGCGGTCGATGCACAAGCGGCCTCGGCATCGCAGATGGGACGGTTCGAGACCGAGACGCTGGCTCTGGCCGGGAACCGTGCCGCGCTGGCCGACCTGAACGGGCAATGGATCGACCGGTTCCATGACCGTAACGGGCTGAAGTACATCGTTCTGGACATGGACAGCTCGGTCAGCCCGACCCATGGCGACCAGGAAGGGTCCGCCTGGAATGGCCATTTCGACTGTAGCTGCTATCACCCCAACTTTCTGTTCAACCAGTTCGGGATGCTGGAACGCTGCGCCCTGCGCCATGGCAACGTCCACAGCGCCGATGGCTGGCGTGATGTTCTCGACCCCGTCATTGCGCGCTACGCGGAGCGCGACCTTGGTGGCAGGTTCTTCCGGGCCGATGCTGCCTACGCGATCCCGGCGATCTATGAGCGATTGGAAGAAGCGCGGTTCTTCTACGCCATCCGGCTGCCCGCAAACGCGGTCCTCAAGGACAAGATCGCGCATCGGCTAACGCGCCCTGTCGGGCGGCCGTCACTGACCAAGGTCAAGCGGTTCTTCGAGGAATTCGAGTATCAGGCGGCGTCCTGGGACAAGGAACGCCGGGTGATCGCCAAGATCGAATGGCATCCGGGCGAACTGTTCCCGCGTGTCGGCTTCATCGTCACCAACCTGCCGATGGAGCCGGACTGGGTGGTGCGGTTCTACAACCAGCGCGGCACCGCCGAGCAGCACATCAAAGAGGGCAAATACGCCTTTCGCTGGACGCGGCTGTCGTGCCGGAAGTTCCGCGACAATGAGGTGCGGCTGCAACTGCACGCCCTGGCGTACAACCTGGCCACCTTCTTGCGCTGCATCGAGCTGCCCGAGGCCATGGCCGACTGGTCGTTGACCAGCCTGCAACTGAAGCTGATCAAGATCGGGGCACGTGTGGTCCGTCACGCCCGCACCATCACCTTCCAGCTGGCCGAGGTCGCTGTCACCGGCACGATGGTACGCGCCATCCTCGCCGCTATCCGCCGATTGCGAGCGCCACCGCTATGCGCATGATCGCGATCCACGCTCAAACTGAACGAAAGCGGCTGGACAGATCTGTCCGCTGCGCTGAAAAACGCCGCCCCTGGGCAAGGAAACAGCGGCTTCGCGGTCTGATCCGTCCAGATCCAGCAGTCTGCGCGACCGCAGGTGCCGCTTGCGGCAGAAAATCCTTGTCTAGCGCTCGGATACAGGCGATCTTCACCTCAAACGACACGCCACTTGGGGAATGCAGGATGAAGTGGGCGACGACCGATGCGATGTCGTGGCGGCGGATCGGGCTGGCAGGCTCGGTCTTTCTCGCCACCCTCGCGCTGTTCGGTGGGCTCGCTTATCATTTCGCGATCGTTGCGATGTGGATGCCGCTGGTCAATTCGGTCGCGTTGATTGCCACGACCCCCTCGGCTCCCTCGGCGCGGCCCTGGCCGATCATGGCGGGGCATGCCGCGACCGCGTTCGTCGGTTCGCTGGCCGGCTGGATGTTCGGCGCTTCGGTGCTGGTCGCGATCATCGCCGCCACGCTCGGCCTGCTGCTGATGATGGCGGCCCGTGCGGTCCATCCGCCCGCGGCGGCGACGGGGCTCGTCTTCACGCTGCATCCGGTGCCCCCGCATGTCGCGGTGCCGCTGCTGATGCTGGGCGCCGGTGCGGTGACGCTGATCGGCATGGCGCTGCGCCGCTGGGATCGCCCGTCCGCATGACCCCCGGATTGGGCATCGCCTGAATTTCGGCTAGGAGCCGGCGGATCGGGATACCTGGAGATCCGCTTTGTTCAGAACATTTTTCACGCTCGGGCTGTTGCTGGTTGCAATGCCGCTTCGCGCCGTTGGCCCCGATCCGGCGGCGCTGGCCGAGGTCGATCATATCTTCGCGCAGTGGCAGCTGGACGCGCATGTGCCCGGTCTGGTCTATGGCGTCTTCGCCGATGGAAAGCTCGTCCATGTGAAAGCGCGCTTGAAGCTGTTGCAGAAGGCAAAATCCAACTCTATATGGTTTCGAGGCGATCGCCGCGTTTCGCGTGGCGCGGGTCGGCGGATCGCCCCAGCGCTCGATCTTCAACACGGTCATCACCACCTTCGGCACTGATTTCGCGACAGCCAACACCGAGTTCCAGCGCGAAGGCGCGCCCAGACCCGGCCGCCAGAGCCAGAGCTGGGTCCGCATGCCCGAAGGCTGGCGTGTGGTGAGTGCGCATATCTCGATGCTCGGCGAGGGCAACTGATGCTGCCCGAGATGATCGATATCCCGACGCTGCGCCGCGGATATGCCGAGCGGCGCTGGTCGCCCGCCGAACTGCTGACCATGCTCGCCGAGCGCATGGACAAGGCCGATCCGGCGACCTTCATCGCCCGCGCGCCGATCACTGCCTTGTTCAAGGCTGCGGCCGAGCTGATCGCCCGCGCGCCGGAACCGAACAGCCTGCCACTATGGGGCATCCCCTGTTAAGCGAACTGCCGAGTTCTGACGCGACGTGTCCGCCAAGGACAAGATGCTGACCGAAGGCCGCAATCAATCCTCTATGGGTTTTGGTAGCGGAAGCGGTTTCCGCGACGTTGGCAGAACGGAGCGCCGCGTGAGCGGCGTCGAACATGGCATAATAAGCGCGGTTACAAGCGCCATCAGCATCACCACCGGCAAGCAATTGATGCGCGCTTGCCAAGGCTTGAGCCGCCTTCCGCATATAGGATGCCGGTGTGACGGGCTTGCTCACAGGGCTACCCCTTCACGCTGGATCGTGCGGATCAGGGCGGGATTGCTGAATTGTTCAGGGTTTTCCATTTCGTCGCCCCACAGCGGCAGGGCTTCGACCAGGATTCCGGTTTCCAGCATTACGTCGAACGCGATGCCCGCCATGTCGATTGCCGTGGTTGACCGTTTGCCGTGTTCGCCTTTCAGCACCACGGCAATATCAGCGTCACTTGTCGCGTTGTGTGTGCGACGGGCGCGGCTTCCGAACAGAATGGCGCGATCAACGGCGTAGCGGCCTGATATGCGGCTCATGAACACCCGCGCTGCGCGCTCAGTATCCGAATCCAATGGTGGTTGGGCCTTTGCGGGGATGAGCTTGTTCCCAAGGCGGGATATGGTGCTTTGGCTGACGTTGAACCGGCGCGCGAGATCCGCTTGCGTTGCGCTGCCATCGGCCAGCGCGCGCAGGGCTTCGGTGCGTTGATGGGCGGTGAGCATTGGCGGGCGTCCCATATGCTGTCCGCGCGCCACGGCGCGGGCGCGCCCCTCCCCTGTCCGCGTAACGATCAGCTCGCGCTCAAACTCGGCCAGCCCGCCCAGCACCGTCAGCATTAAGCGGCCATGTGGGGTTGTGGTATCGGCCCACGGATCACCGAGCGAGCGGAACAACGCCCCTGCCCTTGCCACCGTGTCGAGAATGTTGAGCAGATCGCGCGTTGAGCGCGCCAGTCGGTCGAGACGGGTAACGATCAGCGTATCCCCTGCTCCCAGCACCTTGAGCGCCTTCGCCAGCTCCTTGCGATCGCTCTTTATGCCACTCGCGGTTTCGTGGAACACCTTCGCAGCCCCAGCGGCGACAAGTGCCGCTCGCTGTGCATCGAGAGTCTGGCCGTCTGTTGAGACGCGGGCATAGCCATAAATGGTCATGCCCAAACTATAACCGAAATGCCCTTCTTTATGCAAATATCTTTCGCATACCCGAGAGCCGCAGATTTAGGTGGTTTTCCGACTTATGCAAAACTTGTGATTTTTGGATCAAGCAAACCTCACTCAATAAAATTTGGCGTGCCAACCTCATATTATTAATTAATTTAATTTTTTATCTTTATTATTTTAACTCTTCTGTCTGTTTTGCATTCCTCAGTATATATTTTCCCTTCTTCAGTTAAGGATTTTATTTTTAAATAAAACCCCCTGTTTGATATATTTAGAAAACTCATTAGGTTTTTTGTAGAAAGCCCGCCGTGCTTTTCCAAAAGAATGAGAATTTTAGCCTCTTCCCTAAGGAGATCTATTCCGTATTTTTTTTTAAAACTTTTGCTAGCTTCAATTATATTGAAATTATCTATGTTGGTCATTTGCGGTAACCCTTTAAATTACAGGAATATTTGCGACCCGCCAAAGACAACTAAAGTCTCTGCAATACCCCCCAAAGATGCCGCCAAACAGCCAGCAGCCAGCAGCCAGCAGCCAGCAGCCAGCAGCCAGCAGCCAGCAGCCAGCAGCCAGCAGCCAGCAGCCAGCAGCCAGTTACAATATTTGTAATTCCGCGCAACCATTAGAACTATTTACATGCATTTTTTGCAGTCGATAGCTGTTGTGATTGCCATTTATGTCAATACACCCGCAAATTGACGGCGAAGCTACGATCATATCGTAGCTATGCAGTCGCGTGCAATCATTTAGGTTTCCGGGGGGAATTGATGTCGTGACCAATATTTATATGGCTGCAACCGCCAACTAATCACATATTTTAAAAAACTCAGATCGCCCTCCGCTAAATATTAGCGAATGGGCGCGGCATTTTATGCCGCCTGAGAACACTAAGGAAATGGTAGAAACATGCTCAAGAATTTCCAAAAATCGCTGCTTATTTCGACAGCTATTCCGGTCGCTTTTATGGCGGCTTCCGCCGCACAAGCGCGTGATGTCAGCGTGCCCGCTCCAGTCGCACCCGCGACGTCGGTGCCCGGTACCACCGTGAATGCGGCGATCGTGACTGCAATCACGGCCCCCGACGACGCAAATCTAAAGCTGACGGTGCCGTCAGCCGGTGTCGTGTTGGGCGATTCGATCGTGCTGAATCCCAACACCGGTCAAGGCGATGGCAAGATTGAATTTCTGAGCGATGGCAAGATCGGCGCGGTCGATGCAGCGACTGGTTCAGTGACCGATGGCGCAGGCGCAATCTTCAACGGCCGTGCGGCGGCTGGTGCAGCGAACAGCTTCAAAGGCACCAATAACGGCCTGATCGCTGGTGGGCTGCGCACCGTTGGCTTCGGCGGCGATGCCTCCATCACTAATGGCGGCGAAATCTATAACGGCATCACGGCATCGGGTCAGGGCAATGTGTCGATCACGACATCGGCTGCGGGCGCGGTGCGGTCGGGTAATGTCGTGGCAAGCTCGATCACGGTGGATACCGCCGCTGCGCCAGTTGATGGCGTTACAAAGACCAGCTTTGCTGGTGGGAAAGCCAGCATTGTGCAGGCCGGCGATGCGGCGGATGCTGAAGACAGCGTACGCGGCAATCTGAACGCGACCGGCCTGAATGGCGCGGAAGTGACCGTTTCCGCCAAGGCGCGCAATGTCATCGCGTCGGCCGGCGGCGTGACCGAAACGGTGGGCGGCAGCAATGCAGTGACCAGCGGCACTGTAACCACCACCACCGTCCGCAACGACGTCACGCGCGGGGGCGGATCGGCCAATGTAACTGTCGGCGGTGACGGCGATGTGGCCCTTGTCAGCGCGACCGGCATCGGGGGTGCCAGCGCAACCATTGATGGTGCGGTTGCGGGCAATGTGAATGCCAGTTCGAACGGCACTTCTACCACCTACACGGATATCAGCGTCGTCGATGGCGCCGTCCCGGTCAGCGGTTCAACAAAAACCACCAGCACTGCCGTTGGCAAAGCCGCCGACGTTTCTGTCGGCGAAGATGGCAGCGTCGGAGGTTCGGTCAGCGTAAATGGCCAAGGCAGCGCATCGACAGTGATCGACGGCACGGTTGACGGGAATGTCAGTCTTACTTCGACTGCTACAAATAATGCCTATGATTATGCTTCGACCCCCACGGGCTACACCTATAGCGACACTAATGTTGGGGCGGGCGGCGCCGCTACCGGCGCGGTCGGCGCGACCGGGACGGTCGATGGCAACTTCACAGCCATCGGGGACAATAGCGTCGTTCTGAACAATGCCGGGACGATCAAGGGCAATGTCACAGGCACGTCGCGCCGGTCTCTGACAAATTCCAGCGGCAAGGTCGGCAGTAGCACCACGACCAGCGCTACGCTGATCGAGACAACCAGCCAGAGCGAATCGACCTCACGCAGCGCAACCACCACTGGCACCGCCAGCTTCGTCAACGAAGTTGGTGGGCAAGTGCAGGGCAATGTCTCGCTGAGCGCGGGTGGTGACGTGACTTACAACAACGACGGTGTTGTATTCGGTTCGACCAGCTTGGTCAGTCAAGGCACGGACAACGCGACGACCAGCAGCAACACGACCAAGGTTTCGACCGCGATCGCGACGCCGCCCGCGCTGGATGTCGTAACGACCTCTGTCGAAGACAAATCCACGACCGTCACGACACACACCGGCGGCAATGTCACCGGCACTTATGCCAATGCCAACGGCACGCTGAATTTCGGCGTCAACGGCAATGGATCGGTAAACCAACTCGCCGACCAGGCGAGCAGCGCGACCGTTTCCGGCGTAATTTATGGTAGCCTGACGTCGCAAGCCGGCTCGGCGAACAGCCAGTCGAACAGCGAAAGCAAATCGGTTGAGGTTTTGTCGGGCGGCAACGGCACGCGCAGCCTGACCAGCGCGTCCAGTTCTTCGTCCACCACCAATGCAGGTGGCGACAGCAGCGTCACCGTCAGCGGCAAGCTGGCTGAGGGCGAGGCCGGAGTAGTGCCTTCGCTGTCCTCCTATGCCACCGGCAACAGCGGTGTCACCCTTTCGGGCACCGTCGAAGGCGGGATATATTCGAGCGCATCGGGTACTGATGTCAGCAGTGCTTCCACCCAGACGGCATCGCAGACGATCACGTCCAGCGTAGCGCGCACAGACAGTCTGGCGCGAACTGATGACTACGGCTACAATTCGGTCGGCGGTGCCTCCACCGTCGATGTTGCGGCCACGGGCAAGGCCGCCACGCTGTCTGGCAATGTCAATGCCTATGGCCAAACGGGCGCAAGCGTCACGGTTGCCAAGGGCGGCGTGGTCGGCAGCAGCGCTGACAATCCTTTTGGCGGCGTTTATGCCAATGCGGATGGCACTGACTATACCACCAAACAGGAGCGAAGCTTCACGCGCGTTCCGGCGGAGGGCACAGCAACAGCTTCCGACAAATACACCTCCAGCTATGCCACCAGCGCCGATGTAGGTGATGCAACTGTAGCAGTCGCCGGAACCGTGGCTGGCAACGCGGAAAGCTCCACCACGCGCGGAAAGGCGACGACCACCGTCACCGGCACTATCGGCGGGGACGCTGTCGCCACGGCAGCCTATGGCAACGACTATCAGTCTAGCAGCACGACTGACTATGCGGGCAAGGTAGCGGCTTCCGGTTCGACCAGCTTTGGTTCGCTGGTACCCAAGGTGTCCAAGCAAGTGAGCAGTTCCACCAGCAACAATGTCGGCGGCGCAGCTTCGATCCTGGTCGATACGGCCAGCGATCTGCAAAAGGCTGACAAGATTGGGGTATCCGGTTCGGTCTATGCAACCGGCCTCTCCTCCGCCACAGCGACGATTGCCAATGGTTCCAAAGTAAATGGCAACGTTGAAGCCTACAGCCACTTCACCAACTCGGCCAGCGAAGCGACCACGCTCTACAATAGCGCCGGTGAAGCAACCGAAAACAGCGCGTCTTACGCCACAACCTTGGCTGGCGGTGACGCTAATGTAGCGGTCGGCACCAAGAGCGAGATCGGCGGCAGCGTCTATGCCGATGGCGACAAGACGGCCACGGTCAGCAATGCCGGTATGATCGAGGGGTCTGTCATTGCCGATACCCTGCATTCGGTAGTGTCATCGACCTCGAAGAGCACCAACCTCAACAATGTCGGCCTACGCCAGGACGAAACCACCAATGCATATACCGGCATCGGTGGCGCGGCGACGGTCACCAACGCCGCAGGCGCGCTGATCGGGGGCGATGTCTATGTCGCTGGTGCGACCGGCATCCTTACCAATGGCGGCGGCATTGCGGGCAAGGTGGTGTTGGGCCAATCAATCGATAATCACAGCCAAACCCAAATCGATACCGTCACCACCACCACCCAGACGGTCACGCCTGCCGAAGCACTGACAGCGCAAACCTATACGTTCGACCAGAATAACTTCCTGGGCGGCGGCGTCTATGTCGGCGATGCGACTATTACCGACCCCTTCGGTAGGGATGACGCCCCAGACATCAAGACGAGTGACGTGAAGGCAACGGTCAACCTGAATGCCGGGTCGGTCACACTGGGCAACATCGTCGGCCAGCGTGACGCTGAAACGGGTGCATTCCTGACCGATACGGTCCTGAACCTCAACGGATCGGGTTTCCTGGGGGCTGATGTCCTCAACCTCAAAACCCCGACTTCACCCACCTACACTCCCGAAGCAGTGCTGCCGAAGGAAGCACAGGAACTTGGCTTCGGTACTTATAGCACCGGTGCAGTACGTATTCTGGGCGTCAACAGCGTCAATAAGGCCGATGCGGGCACTTTCGTTCTCGATCTTGCCCCCTATATTGAGGATTCTGTAGACCTCAATCGCTGGAGTGCCGATGTCGGGTCAATCAACGTTAGTGCTGGTGAATTGCAGATCACGGGACCTGCCTATGACCCAACCGACGCAGATGGTGCCTATATCGGTATTCAGGGTAACATTGTCGTCGATGGCGGCTCACTGGTCTTCGGTCGCCGGACGTTGATCGACGGTGGCCTTGTCGGAGGCAGCATCACCTCTGCAGGCGTGGAAACGATCTCTGGCGTGCATGTTGTACTGAATGGCGACTATAGCCAGTCGGACACGGGCACGACTGTGGTCGGGGTGAGCCCGTCACTGGTGCGTTTCGCTCCGGTGTCGGTCGGCACGGCCAATGGCGGCAGCGAAGTGCTTGGGCCGATCGAAGCAGGGGCGACCGTGCCCTTCTTCACCACGCCGGCCAATGGCTTCTCCGCTCAGTCCACCCCCTCGCGTATCGACGTGACGGGCAAGGTCACTCTGAGCGGCAAGGTGCTGGTCGATGTGACTAAGGATGCAATCTATTCGGCGGGAGATGGCTATACGCTGTTCACCTATGGCGATACGGACAGCGCTGTGAGCGCGACTGTCAACCAGTCGATCAGTTCACCCTTTGTAAGCTTCGATCTGCAGAAGGATGACGCGACCAAGACCGTCAAGATCGTCGCCAAACGTGTCGGTTACGCTACTGCGGCGACTAACCCCAATGCCGTATCGGCCGCCAATGCACTGGATGCGCTGATCCCAACGATCGTCCAGAAGATCAGTGACGACGCCAATGGCGGATCGGTATTCACCACGGTGAGCGAGATCGGCCTGGTGCAGGATGCCGCGAACATCATCTCGGGTCTCGACTGGCGTCTCAGCCAAGCGGGCGCGGCGCAGGTGTTCAATGAACTGTCATCGGCGGAAATCTATGGTTCGCTGGCGGCGATCGAGCAGAATTCAGCCCTGACCGAATCGTTCGAGACCGCAGCAGCCATTGGCAGCAACGGCGTGTGGATCAATCCGGTTGGTCGCTTCGCCCGCTATGGCGGCACGAATTCGGGCGCATCGAAGATTCGTGACAACAGCTATGGCGGAGCGATCGGCCTGAACCTGGGTTATGCGGACAATGGCACCTTCGGTATCGGCTTCGCCTATGCTGAACACGACATTGCCGCTCGCGGCACCCCAGAAACGGCGAAAGCCAAGACCTACTCGCTCGGCGTCAACTGGAAGCATGTCTTTGGACCGATCCAGGCCGGTGCACAGTTCGTCTATGGCTTTTCCAACTTCGACGTCACCCGCGATCTGACCGTGCTTGATCGCACGATCACGGCATCCTTCAAGGGTCGCCAGTGGGACGGCAATGTCGAACTGGGTTATGACGTGCTGGCCGGTTCGGGCGTCACTGTCCTGCCCTTTGGCAAGCTGGCGCTACGTCACTGGACGCTGGGTGGCTTCACCGAACAGGGTGGAGCAGGTATCGGCCTGACTGCCGGACGCGACTCCAAGACAGTATTCGTGCCTGAACTGGGCGTTCGCCTGGGTGCAGAACTGTCCAATGGCGGCGACGTCTCCATCCGTCCCTTCGGCAAGCTGAGCTACACCTTCCAGGGGGATGTCGGCAGCAGCCGTGAATTTGCCTTCGCGACGGGTGGAAGCCCATTCACTCTGAAGGGTGTCGATCCGAAGGGCTTCGGCTCCATTGACGGCGGAATCAGCGCACTGTTCAAAGAACGCATCGGCGTCTTTGTCCAAGGCGGTCTCAATTTCGGTGGCTCTCAGAAGGGTGCCGAAGCGCGTGGTGGCATCAACGTCCGGTTCTGACCCCCAAAGACCAAAATGAACTAACGTAGATGTTACCCAAGGGGATGGAAGCTCGCTTCCGTCCCCTTGTTCTTAAATATCCGAGGAAAGGCCATAGATGGTACGCTGAGCAACGCTTAGCGAAAGCCAAACGGTGATTTTTAACCCGATCGTCAGCGCCTGCAAGGTAACAAAGCACGAGAGACGACGATATGAGCAAGAAACCCCTTGAGGCCGCGTTGCAGGATCAACTCAACAAGCTGGCTTCACTGCCGGATGATCAGATCGATACTGTCGATACTCATGAGACTTCCCCTGAGGCTTGGCTGCATGCGCGCCGACCTGGCCTTTACAAGCCCGTCAAGAAGCCGGTCACGCTTCGGCTCGACGCCGATGTCGTGGCCTGGTTTAAGGATCACGCGGAAGGTCGAGGATACCAGACCGAGATCAATCGCGTGCTTCGTCTCTATATCACGGAAACTCGCGCCTGATCGCTTCCAAAGTGCCTTATTCCTCCGCCTGCAGGGGGAGGCGAAGTCAATGCTAGAGATGCCTATAGCGGACGGTAGGCGACGCCGATCCGGCTCTCGGCGGTATCGCGCCGGCTCAGGGTCGCGGCGATATGCCGCTCGGCCGCCGCGCGATCGGCGAAGGCTCGGGCCTGCGCCTGACCGCGCGCGCCGATCCGCCCCCAGCGGGTTTCGACGACGATCATGCCAAAGAGGTCGAGGCTGGCGGTGATGCTGTAGCGCCGGCGAATGTTGCGGGCCGGGTCGAGCGCCACCAGCTCGATCGGATCAGGCAGAGGAAGGTTCGCGCCGAACATGGCGCGGAGCCTACAAAATCAGCTTTGCGAAGTCCGACGACTTATCTGACTCAATGGCGCGTCGCTGATTCACGCGCTGAATCAATGAGGATGAGATCGGGGGCGGAAATCGCCAGATACGACCGCACGGCCTGCTCGATCGCCGGCCATCGCGCCAACGAATGGGCGGGATGCGCCAGTTGCTCCAAGCTGATCGTGCCACCGATCGACACCACCATGCGCCAGAAGCACAGCGCGCGCGGTATCCATATCCTGGGCAGGGAGGACGGTACTATCGCCATCCAGCCATGCTCATCGGGTTCGGTGAACTCGGTGGGATCGACGCTGCCGAACATCCAGTCGCCCCGTTCGGCCTGGGGCGGGGCATCGCCAAGCGCCTCGGCGCGTATCATCCGGTCGAGCAAGGCCACCAAAGTATTTCGGTCCAATTCGGCCCAGTCGGCCCGAAGCTGCGATTTTGGCCAGGTTGAAGAACGAACACTGAACGCTTGATTGATTCTACCAGGACCGTTGCTGACCACCGACCTCGTAGATATCGGCTTCCATGGAGCAATTGTAGCTCTCTGCGATGTTGAACATCTCGGAGAGGAGGCTTTGGATTTCCTCATCAAGGGAAATGCCATCCGGATCGGGGTCATAGGCGACGGTCAGTTTGTAATCACAATTGCCGTTTTTTACCATGGCGTAGTCGCGTTCCAGCATCGCCTCAATCCGCTCCCGAGCGGGTTTTCTACCTCTTCCACGCTTGTTGAAGTTCTCGATAATCAGATGCAGGGCGATGCTGGCAGTGGGCGGCTTTTCCGGCAGTTTGGTCTGTGACGGAATAATGTCGAGCGCCCGATAGACGGTCATTCGTGAGACCTTCAGGTCGCGGGCAACGCGGGCCTTGCTGGCGCCGGCGGCAAGGCGACGGCGGATTTCATCGTCATCGACGTTCTTCTTCCGGCCTTTGTAAACGCCTTCGGCGCGCGCCGCTTCGATCCCGGCGCGCTGACGATCCTTGATGAACTTCAGCTCCATATCGGCGACCATGCCGAGTATGGTGATGACCATTCGCCCCATGTCGCCCGCCGTCGTCACCTCTGGCTCAAGGATGCGCAGCGAAGCTCCCTTTTCATCAAGCTCATGCACCAGGTTCAGGACATCGCGCGTGGAGCGGCCGAGCCGGTCGAGCCGCAGCACGACCAGCTCGTCGCCGGTGTGCATAAACTGCATGATCGTTTCCAGTTCCGTGCGCCCGCTCCGCGAGGCCCCCGATCCGGTCTCGGAACGGATAATTTCGCAACCTGCATTCTTGAGGCGGCCAATCTGGATATCCAGATCCTGGTCCGTGGTGCTGACGCGGGCATATCCGATACGAGCTGTAGCGCGACGATTACGGAGTCCGGTCGGCGTCAATTATGATGGCCGATAGGTGGCCGCGCCGGTTGGTGAATTCTGGCTACCATTTGCTGTTGCGGGGAGCAACCGTCGAGCGACAATTACGACGCTGGGTAATTGTCGCTGACGCTGGCCGGAAGCGAGGGTCTGAAGCGCATGGGATGGTTGGCATGTAATTGCCGCTGGCGACAATTACCCGTTGCCTCAGCAAGGGTGCTCCCGAGCGCGAAGCCAGCGACAATTATGATGGCCGGTCCGGGGCGCCATTCGGCGGGTCGTAATCGCCGGCGTTGATACGGGCGACGGCGGAACGTTTGCGGTAGCTTTCGCCGTTCATCTCGATGATGATCGAGTGGTGCACGAGGCGGTCGATCGCGGCGACAGTCATAGCGGGATCAGGGAAGACGTTGTCCCATGCCGAAAATGGCTGGTTGGCGGTAATGGCGAGCGAGTGGCGTTCGTAGCGGTGGGCGATGAGCTCGAACAAGGCGCTGGTCTCGACCTGGTCCTTGCGGACGTAGGACAGATCGTCGAGCACGATGAGATCGAACTTGTCGAGCTTGTCGAGCATGGCGGGTAGGCTGAGGTCGCGGCGCGCGGACTGGAGCTTCTGGACCATGTCGGTGGTGGAGCAGAACAGGACGCGCCGCCCCGTGTCGATGAGGGCATGACCAATGGCAGCAACTGCGTGCGTCTTGCCGGTCCCGCTCTGGCCGAACAGCAGCAGGTTGCCGCCGCTCTCGATCCAGTCGTCACCGGCGGCGAGGGACAAGAGGTGCGGTTTGCGGATGCCGGGGGCTGCGTCGAAATCGAAGGTGGCGAAGGTCTTGCCTGCGGGCAAGCCGGACTGGTCGCGATGGCGCTGGATGCGCCGGGAGGAGCGATCGGCCATCTCGATCTCGAGAAGCGAGGCCAGCAGGTTGGCGGCCGGCCAGCCATCGCGATCGGCGGTGTCGGTGAGGCGCTTCCAGTTGCGGTTGATACTCGGCAGGCGCAAGGCCTTGAGCAGGGTAGGCAGCACGGCGGCGGCCTGGTCCTTGGTGCGGGTCATCAGTACACCTCCCCGCTGGCGATCAAGCTGTTGTAGCTGTGCAGATCGGGAGGCGGGATAGTGACATCGCGCTGCGATCTTGCGGTTGGCAGGAACTCGTCCCTGAGCGCATCGACATCGGGCAAGCGCCCTCTGTCGAGTGCCTCATCGATCCGCCGGGCCAGCACGTCGACACAGTCGCCCCTGGCGGCGATATCGAGCAGCGCGACGGCATCGCGGCAGGCCTGCCGTCCATCGAGTTGGGCATCGAAGGCTTGCCAGGCCCGCCGGTAGGCGTGATCGGGGAACAGGGCTTCGCGGTAGACGAGGTTGCGCAGCGCACCAGGCTTGCGGCGCAGGTTACCGATCATGTGCCGGAAATCGATGCTGTGCCCCCGGTGGGGATGGCTGATCCGCACACGCGGCGTGGACATTACCCTGTCCGGACCGAGGAAGAGCTCAATGCGATCGTCAAAGAGATGCGCGTTGAGGCGCCGTCCGACGAGGCGGGAAGGCACCGAATAGGTAACCCGATCGATGGCGACGGTGCCGTTGCGGGTGACATCGACGGTGACCATGGCGAAATCGGTGGTTCGCCTTGCGGGCAGCGCCTTGAGTACCCTGCGTTCTGCATCGATGTGCGCAGCATGCCGCCGGTTCTGTCTGGCGACCTGCGCCTCAACGAACTCGCGCCAGGCCTCGATGCTGACGAAATCGCGGCTTCCCCGCCGGCGTAAGGCCTGATCGAGCCGTCGCTTGAGATGGGCATGGGGACCTTCGATCGATCCGTTCTCGTGCGCCTCGCCGCGGTTGTTGCGGGTAGCGAGCATGCCGTAATGACGGCACAGCTCGTCATAGCTTCGGGTAAAATCCCGCTGCGCATCGGCGTCGAGGTTTTTGTAGGCGGCTGACAGGGAATCGCTGCGGTGTTCGGCCGGCGCGCCGCCCAGCTTCCACAAGGCATCCTGCAGGTGCTCCGAAAGGGCGGCAAAGCTCTCCCCGCCCAGCACGACAGCCGCATGCTCCCAGCCACTCGCCGCCAAGCGGAAGTGGTAAAGGCGATAGGCCAGGGTCTCGCCGGCAACGGTGACCTTGAGACTGTCGCATACCGTGAAATCCGACAGGCCCTGCCGACCGGGCTCATGATGCTGCGGGAAGAAGATCTCCTTCTCGCCGCCGTGCAGTGCCCGCCAGCGGGCGATCCGGCGTTCAAGTGTTCGTCGTATCGCATCGGGAACAGCATCCTCGCCGAACTCGTCCTGGAGCGTCTCGAAGACCGTGACGGCAATGATACCGTCGATCTGGAGCAACTCCTCGACGCGTGGCCAGAATGGCTCGAGCGGATCGGCGCGGGTGCGCCAGTGGCGCTCCTTCTTCTTCTGGGACGGAAGCTGCGGATCGTTCTCGATCCGGCGTGCGCTGCGCTCGCTGATACCGGCCTTGGCAGCCGCGACGGCCTGGGTGTGTTGGCGACGATGGGTCATGAAGAGAAATACCTGCTGATCGGAAATGTGGTGGCCCGGCATCGCAAACCCATCGCTCGTTGTTCGATGAGTGTTCCGATACCACCGCCCGCCACAGCCCCGATCAGCCCCCCCGAAAGAAGGGGAAAAAGATCGCCACCGGTTGTCTGGTCCGCTCTCCGGTCGGGGCTACGCCCCTCCCTACGATCAGCCCAGACAACCGATCCTACCGGCCATCATAGTTGCCGCTCAACCGGCCATCGTAGTTGTCGCCACGCAACGAGCCAAGTGCAAAATCCGTCACATTAGGGTGGCTCTTGCAGTGTATCGTCACATTGAGCGCAAACCCACCCTTTTGTGACAGACGAATGGTGTCACTCGGCCCTATCACTCTGGGGTGTACCCAAATGTTATAGGCCGATCAGCCGCCTCACGCTGCAAGCCGTCCAAAATCAATCCGGTCGTTCAGGTCGAGGTCGAAGCGGCCATAA
>NZ_AUWY01000069.1 GCF_000447205.1 Sphingobium ummariense RL-3
TGGCCCCGTGACCGCGAAGCTGTGCAAAATGGCCATTTGACTTCGCGCGCCCGGTGATCCGGGTTAGAATGCCGTTTCGGCATGGATCAGGGAGCGTGCATGAAGCGGCTGTGGTCGGCGGACGAGCTGGGTGAACTCTGGACGCTGTCGCCCGACGATGTCGCGTTCATCGCCGACAATGCGGATGCCGGTAGGCTGGGGCTCGCCTGTCAGTTGACGTTCTGGCGGTCGCAGGGTCGTTTTCCAGATGAGGAAGCGGACCTCGCTCCGGCCGTGATCGCGCACCTCGCCGACCAGATCGGCGTGGCGGCGGACGTCGAGAGCTACGCGTTCACCGGTCGCTCTGGACGTCGGCACCGCCAGCGTGTTCTCGATCATCTGGCGGTCGGCACCTTCGACCATGCGGCCGAAGCGGCGTTTCGGTCGTGGCTGCTATCGGATATCCTCCCCCGCGAGCCGACACCATCCGCGCTTGAGGATGAGATCACCGGATGGTTCGCCGCGAGGCGGGTCGTCAGACCCGGATCCTACCGCCTCGACCGGCTCGTCCGCTCGCTTCGCTCGAGCCACGACGATGCGATGCTCGCCGGGGTCTATGATCGCCTTGACGATGGATCCCGCGCACGCCTGAACGCGCTGTTGGCCGATGATGGTGAGGGCGCGGGCTATACGCGATTGTCCGCCGATCCCGGAAAGCCGGGGCTCGACAGCCTGTTGGCCGAGGTCGCCAAGCTCGACCTAGTTCGTGGGCTGGGACTGTCGGCTGCGTTGCTTGGCGACGTGCATCCCGACCTCGTGAAACGATTTCGCAGGCGGGCCGCAGTCGAAAGCGCCTGGGAACTGCGCCGCCACCCGGATCGTATCAGGCTGCCGCTGCTCACCTTTTATTGCGTCCCGCGCGAGGCGGAGATCGTCGACGGGCTGGTCGACCTGCTCATCCAGATCACACACCGTATCACGGTCAAGGCTGAGCGGCGCGTCGTCACCGAGCTGCTGGAGGAAGCAAAGGCGGTCAGGGGCAAGAGCGGTATCCTGTTCAAGGTGGCGTCGGCCGTCACCGGTGCGCCCGACGGCTCCGTGCGCGAGGTGATCTTTCCCGTGGTCGACGAGCGCACGTTTCAGGCGTTGGTCAAGGAAGCGCTCGCCACCGGCTCGGCGCCGTCGCGCCGCGTCCACAAGGCGGTCCGCGCCTCCTACGGCGCCTATTACCGGCGCATGATGCCGAAACTCCTCGCCGCGCTCGACTTCCGCTCGAACAACAGCGCACACAAGCCGCTCACCGACGCGCTGGTGAAGATCCGCGCGGCCGAGAATGACGGACGGCAATATTTCAGCACTGCGGAGGTCGCGATCGACGGCGTCGTGCGCCCCAAATGGCGCGACATCGTGATCGAGGAAGCGCCGGATGGCTCGGAGCGGGTCAACAGGATCAATTACGAAATCTGCGTGCTCCAGACGCTGCGCGAGAAGCTCCGCTGCAAGGAGGTGTGGGTCGCGGGTGCGGGTCGGTTCCGCAACCCCGACGACGATCTGCCTGCCGACTTCAACGAACGACGCGCCGAATGCTATGAGCGGCTCGGCCTTACCACCGACGCGCGCGCCTTCACCGATTCCGTGAAGGCGGAGATGGAGCAGGCGTTGGCAATGCTCGATCGCGGCATGCCGGGCAACACCAGGGTCAAACTCAATCCGCGCCGCCGTCATCCAATCGTCGTGACCCCGCTCGATCCCCTTCCGGCACCTCCCACCCTCGAGGCGCTCGGCGGCGAGCTGGGTCGTCGCTGGCCGATGACGGGTTTGCTCGACATCCTGAAGGAGGCGGACCTCCGCATCGGCTTCACCCAGGCGTTCTCGACGGCGGCATCGCGCGCGGCGACGGACCCTGACGACGTCCGGCGACGTCTACTGCTCTGCCTATACGGCCTTGGCACCAATGCCGGGCTGAAGCGCCTGGTCGTCGGCGACCACGGCTTCACCTATAAGGAACTGCTCCACACCCGTCGCCGCTATATCGACGCCGAGTCCTTGCGGGACGCGACCAGGCGCGTCGTTAACGCCACGCTCGCCGCGCGCGATCCAGCGGTGTGGGGCGAGGGCACGACCGCGTGCGCGTCGGACAGCACGCACTTCGCCGCCTTCGACCAGAACCTGATGACCGAGTGGCATGTGCGCTACGGCGGGCGGGGCGTGATGATCTACTGGCACGTCGAGCGCCAGTCGGTGTGCATCCATTCGCGCCTGAAGCGCTGCTCGTCGTCCGAGGTCGCCTCGATGATCGAGGGCGTCCTCGCGCATGACACCGAGATGGAGATCGATCGCCAGTACGTCGACAGCCACGGGCAGAGCGAGGTGGCGTTCGCGTTCTGCAAGCTGCTCGGGTTCCAGCTGCTGCCGCGGCTCAAGGCCATCGCAGGCCAGAAGCTCTATCTGCCCGGACCTGGCACGGCGGACGATTACCCCAACCTCGCCTGCATCCTGACGCGCCCGATCGACTGGCCGCTGATCGAGCGGCAGTATGACGAGATGGTCCGCTACACGACCGCGATGGCCGAGCGCACCGCCGATCCCGAGGCGATCCTCCGGCGGTTCACCAGGAACAACGTCCAGCATCCGACCTACAAGGCACTTGCCGAGCTCGGCAAGGCGATGAAGACGGCGTTCCTGTGCTGCTACCTGCACGACGAGGCCCTGCGCCGCGAAATCAACGAGGGGCTGAACGTCGTAGAGACCTGGAACTCGGCCAACGGCTTCATCTTTTTCGGCCGGGGCGGCGAGGTCGCATCGAACCGGCTCGACGAGCAGCAGGCATCGGTCGCGGCGCTGCACCTCCTCCAGTCCTGCCTGGTGTACGTCAACACTCTGATGCTCCAGCGCGTTCTTGCCGAGGAGCGTTGGCGCGGGCGCATGACCGCAGCGGATGAGCGCGGCTTGACCCCGCTCATCTGGGCGCATGTCAGCCCGTATGGTGCGTTCGACCTGAATATGGAGCGGCGGCTCGACATCGAGGCCAGGATCGCCGCGTGACCCTCGGCGTACCCAGCCACTCTTTACAAAAAGCGCATTTCGTCAAGAGTGACGCCGACGGCAAGGGAATGCACCCAAGGGAACACAGCATGGCCGAGAAGGCGATCAACCGGCAAAATGTAAAGAGTGACACGGATACGGCCGCCGATGCCCACGAACGCCGCAAGGATTTCCTGACGGCAGCCGAGATCGACCGCCTGCTCAATGCCGCCAAGGCCGGACGGCATGGGCTACGCGATCACCTGCTCCTGCTGATGATGTACCGTCATGGACTGCGTGTAAGCGAGGCGACCGCGCTGCGGCGCGATGAAGTAGACCTTGCCGTATCGCGCCTGTGGGTGCGTCGCCTCAAAAACGGTTTGTCCGTCGAACAGCCGATCGCGGGCGACGAACTGCGTGCGATCCGGCGCTACCTCGCGCTGCGCGACGATCACCTGCCCTGGCTGTTCGTGTCCGAGCGCGGCGCGCAGCTAACCCGCCAGGCCGTCAATTACCTGCTGGCCCAGGCCTCAGCGCGCGCCAGCCTGCCGTCGGTCAACCCGCACATGCTGCGCCACTCTTGCGGGTTCGCGCTTGCGAACCGCGCCTACGACCTTCGCCTGATCCAGGACTATCTCGGCCACCGTGACCCCAAACACACCGTCCGCTACACGCGTACGGCCGGACGCCGGTTCGAGGGACTCTGGCGCTGAAATCCCAAATGGCCATTTTGCACAGCTTCGCGGTCACGGGGCCCGTTTCGCCACCGATCGCGAGACAAAGCCCCTCGCCCAAAATGGCGACGGCCTGCTGATCGGTCGTGATCGCAAGTCGGGCAAGCTGCTGCGCTACGCCGGCCCCTCCCATCTGCTGACGATCGCGCCGACGCGCACCGGCAAGGGCGTGGGGACCATCATTCCCAATCTGCTCGACTATCCCGGTTCGGTCATCTGCATCGACCCCAAGGGCGAGAACGCCCGCATCACCGCCCGCCATCGCGCCAGGTTCGGCCCGGTCCATGTCCTCGATCCCTTCGGGGTGACGGGCATCGCCTCGGCCGCGTTCAACCCGCTCGATCGCCTCGACCCTGCCGGCCTCGATCTCGCCGACGACGCGATGACTCTGGCCGATGCGCTGGTCTATGACGCTCCCGGCGAAGCCGGCGAGGCGCATTGGAACGAGGAAGCCAAGGCGCTGATCGCCGGCATCCTCCTGTGGGTGGCCTGTGACCCGCAAGCGCAAGGCCAGGATCGCACGCTGGAAGCCCTGCGCGACTGCCTCACCTTCGCCCCTGATAATTTCCAGCGGATGCTGCGGGAAATGTCGCGCAGCACGCAGGCGCGGGGCCTGATCGCGCGTGCCGCCAACCGCCACCTGGGCAAGTCCGACCGCGAGGCAGCCGGCGTGCTGTCGGCCGCGCAGCGCCATACCCATTTTCTCGATTCCCCGCGCATGTCGGCCGTGCTGGGCCGCTCGGATTTCACCTTCGCCGATGTGAAGGCGCAGCCCACAACCGTTTATCTGGTGCTGCCGCCCGATCGGCTCGCCACCTATGCCCGCTGGCTGCGCCTGATGCTGGCGCAAGGGCTGACCGATCTGGCGCGCGCACCCGCCTCCCCTGCCCGCCCCGTCCTGTTCCTGCTCGATGAATTTGCCGCGCTCGGCCGCCTCGAACCTGTCGAGCGCGCTATGGGCCTGATGGCCGGTTACGGCATCCAGCTCTGGCCGATCTTGCAGGACGTTCACCAGCTCCGCGCGCTCTACGAGCGCCGCGCCGGCACCTTCCTGTCCAACGCCGGCGTCTTGCAGATATTCGGGGTCAACGATCACGACAGCGCCAAGCTCGTCTCCGATCTGCTCGGCCAGGAGACGGTCGTGTTCGAGACCATGAGCCGCGCGATCGACGCGGAGGAAACCGGCATATCGTTCGGGTCGCAGCATGTCGCGCGGCCCCTACTCACGCCCGATGAGGTCCGCACCATGCCGGCCAATCTGGAATTGTTGTTCCTCGCGGGGCAACGCCCGATCGTCGCGACCAAGCTCGCTTACTATGCCGATCGCGAGTTCGCCGGGAGATTCGACAAACCGTGAACCGGACTATCGAGCAAGGGGATAGGCCGATTGTTGTATAGTGTCAGAACCGCCGCCAAGGGCGGAAGGATAGGATATGGATCAGCGCGTCATTGATCTTTGGGACCGGCTCATGGCCTATGGAGAGAGCGGTTCCGCCCCTCTCCCCGCGATCCGCGATGAAGTGTTGGAGCTGCACGCGGCGATTACCGATGAGGAAAGCCGGCTTGGCCTCATGCGGATATTCAATCTCGTTTGCGACCTGGTGGCCGTGCATCTCCAAGAGACGAACGGCAATGTTGAAGCCTTCGCCCAACACCGCCAGGGCCAGATATGGATGTTCCTGCGCGCGGAATGCCTTGTCGATGGCGTGCTGGACCGGGACCGGCTGCGGTATGTGACCGGGCGCGAGGTGCAGGCCGGTCGCATGACGGAGGATGATCCGCTGCGCCGCTACGCATTGGGCGATGACTCCGCCTTTGATGGGCTTATGGCAGCGCCGCCGCCACAGAAGCGGACGCGCCATTAGGACCGGCTCAAATTCTACGCGCTAGATCCTCTGACCCCGCGAGGATCTAGCTTTCCAAAAAATCAGCCGCCTGGGAAGCCCGTAGAGCGCCATGCCGGCCGAACCCTCCCCGACCTTGCCGAACGTCTGAAATGAGGCCCAGCGGCCCGGAAATCGCGCCTGTGGCGACATTTCCGCCTGCCCTGCCCTCTCGGATTGATCGCTGTCCTATCCGCCTGGCTTTTCTGGAAAGCCAATTGCGACGGTGCTGCTGGCGCTGTGGCTGCGATGGAGGCGCAGCGTTTAAACGATCCCCTTTCTAACAAAAAGCGTGCCGGCGAAGCCGGCTCATCATGGGGATGCCGGGTGGGAGGATCGCTAAAGCGATCCGGGGCGGCCGAAGGCCGCGAGCCGGCGGGGCGAAGCCCCAAGAGGCGGTGTTTTTCTTCTTTCTGATTGTGCCTGAAGCGCGGCGCTGGTGAGTCGCGCTGCCGTTGTCCCGATTTTCGGGACAAGCTGTCCGATCTGGCGGGACGCTGGTGGGTGAAACCACGATGATCCAGCCTCTCGTCATAATCTTCCGCTGAAGTTATCCACAGGTCAGCCTAGTGTTAAAATATGGGTTTAGTGATGTGTTACGGAAATTCGGCCTGCCCGGAAAGGCGCAGAAATCCTCGCTTTTTTGGCAGAAATTTGCCGCGCGGTGAATCCGCTCTGACGAAAAAGCGAATCCAGAGTGACGAAAAGGCGAATCCACTATGACGATAGCGCCAGGCCTTCCCTGCCGCGCTCAAGCGTAATCGAAATGACGATAGCGCGGCGGTGAATCTGAAATGACGATAATCCGCTTGCGTATGTGAAATGACGATAGTAGCCCTAGCGTTAGTGAAATGACGATAGACCCCTCCCCTTCCCTGTTTGACGCGCCGATCGCCGCGCCGGTCTCGGCCGTGGACGGCGACGATCGCACGCCGCTGCTGCCGGTGCGCCATCCCAACCAGGACTTGTTCATCTGCGACGTGCTGGACGCCATCCCCAAGGATGACATGGCCTCAATGGAGCATCCGGTGTTTTCGCTCTCGACCAAGCCCGACAACCGGACGCGGCGCTACGAGCATAACGGCAACGTCATCGAGATTATCCCCTCGGGCAAGGGGCTGGCGACGATCCACGACAAGGACATATTGATCTACTGCATTTCGCAGCTCGTCGCGAAGATGAACCAGGGCGAGCAACCTAGCCGCACGGTGCGCCTGCAAGCCTATGACATGCTCGTCGCCACCAACCGGCAAACCAGCGGCGAAGGCTATCGACTGATGGCCGACGCCCTCACCCGCCTGCGCGGGACCACGGTGCGGACCAATATTCAAACGGGCGGTGTCGAAGAAACGCGGATTTTCGGCCTGATCGAAGAGGCCAAGATCACGCGCAAGACGTTCGATGGCCGGATGCTTGATCTCGAAATCACCCTGTCGGATTGGGTCTATCGCTCGGTCATCAGCAAGAACGTCCTGACGCTCCACCGCGACTATTTCCGGCTCCGCAAGCCGTTCGAGCGGCGCATGTATGAACTGGCGCGCAAGCATTGCGGCGTGAAGGACGAATGGAAGATCGGCCTAGAGTTGCTACAGAAGAAATGCGGCTCGAACAGCCCGCTCCGAGTGTTCCGGGCCTTGGTCAAGAAGGTCTGCGAGCATGACGCCGATCACGGCCATTTCCCCGACTATGCGGTGACGATGGATGATGACGTGATCTTGTTCCGCAACCGCTCGGGCCTCAAATCCAAGCCCGATCCGGTCGCCAGCGCCGGCGACGATGCGCCCTATATCGACCCGGAAACCATGCACGACGCCAAGACGGCCGCGCCAGGCTATGACGTGTATGCGCTCTATGACGAATGGGTGTCGTGGTGGCACGACATGGGCAAGCCCGAACTCAAAAGCCCTGCCGGGGCCTTCCTCGGCTTCTGCAAGAAACGGCACGAACGCAAACCACTACGCTGATCCCCTGCTCTATGCGGGCAAGCGGCCATGTTTACTTACCCGCATGTTTGCATGTGGACATGCTCACTTGCCTACAGGGCTTTCCCCCATCTTGCGAAGCCAGTCGTTGAACGCCTCGGCCATCGCGTCCTGTAGGCTCATGCCGTGCTTGCGGGCGGTCATGTGCATGGCGAAGGACATTTCCGGGCTGAAATAGCCCGTCATGGCCTTCTTGCCCTGACGGCTCGGCGCAACCGGGTTGCTGCTCGATCCGCTGCCGGAGCCTGCGCCAGTGCCACGGGCGATCGGCGCGGCCGCCCTCCCCTCCGGCTCGACCATCGCCGGCGCTGGCGCTGCATCGCGATCCCGCAATGCGAGCAATGATCCCTTCCGGCTCATGCGTTGGCCCTCCGCTTCCTAGATGCTTGCATGTTTACATGCTCGCATGTCCACTTGTAAAGCTGGCGCACCTCATCGGCCGCCTTGCCGCTCGGCTCGATCTCCATCGCCGTCTTGCCCTCGGCCGCCGCGTGGCGAAAGGCGGCGCGATCCGCGATATGGTGGGGGCAGGCGTCAAGCCCATAATCCTGCACGAGCTGCGCGGCTTCGTCATACATGCGCGGCGCGGTCGGGCTTCCCGCCGTGAAGATCACGAAAGCAGGCTTGCCGCGCATCTTCACAAGGCTGGCGGTCGTCTTGATCGCCGCCAAATCGAACGCGCTGGGGCGGCAAGGGATCAACACTAGGTCGGCCGCCTCGACGGCGGCGCTGGCGGCGCTGTCGGCGTGGGGCGGGGTGTCGATTACGATGAACGCCGCGCCCTGGCCCGTCGCCTGCTCGATCTTGGCGGCAAGGCGAGGGGGCGCGCTGTCGATCACGACCGGGGGCGCATCCTGTCGCCATGCCGCCCACTGGCTCGCCGTCGCCTGCGGGTCGACGTCGATCACAAGGGCGGTATGCCCGGAATCCTCGGCGGCGGCGGCCAGGTGCAAGGCGAGGGTGGTTTTCCCCGCGCCGCCCTTCTGGCTGATGATCGCGATTGTTGGCATGTGAATATCCTTACATGATCGCATGTTTGCATGTGGTCATACTGGCTTGCTCCGGTTGCGTCAACGAAACCCCGAACTGGCGCGCAGCGTCAATGAAACCCCGAATTGCGGGGAGGGGAGGGCGGTCTAGCCGTCGTCGCCGCCCTCATCCTCGCTGCCGTCGTCCAGCGGCTCATGCTCCATGCGGCCGTGATCCTCGATCGGGCAAAGCGGCGCTCCGGCCAGCTCAAGCCATTTGCGCGCGGTCCTCACGGTATAGCCGCACGTCGCGCACTCGCATTTGAGCATCCGGGTTTTCTGCTTCTTCGGCGCGGTCGACTCCCCATCGGTGTCGAGACGGGCATGGGGGAGGGGGCCAACGGCGTCCAAGATCGGCGCGACGGCCGCAAGAAACGCCTCGCCGGGGGTGGTGGCGCGCATCGGCCCGACGAGCCCCAGCCCCAGCGCGATCCGTTTAAACGCTTTCCCATGCCCTGCCGGGATGCCGACGGCGGCATGGACCAGCTCATGCGCGAGGATGGCCGCGATCTGCGCCGGCATGGCGTCAGGCGCGTGCGCGAGGTCGGGCCGGATGAAGATTTCAAAATGCCCGTCCGCGCTCAGCCGGTTATCCCAGCACTCGCCGATCGCCTTGCCCTTCCGGCCCGAGCTGGTGAAGCCGATCGCCACGCGGATACGCGCGGGCAGGGGAGCGTCCAACGCCGCGAACAAGGGGGCCATGCCCGCCGCCACCCGATTGAGCCAGCTTTCCCGGTTGTCCTGTTCCATACCTTCTACTCCCTTCAAATCGCCCTGCGGGGCGATGGCTGCGGCCATCGCTCCCGAGTTCGCGCGGAGCAGCCGGCGAGAGAGGGGGGCAGCGGGAATCTGCGGGAGTGGTGCGGGCGGGCGCTTCGCGCCAACCCGGTCCCGCTGATTGCCGTTGCTGGGGAGAGGCGGCCGGGACCGCCTTTCCCCATGCGAACGAACATCATGCCGGCGCACGCCGGCACCATGCCCGAGATCCGCTTGCGATCTCGGCCCCGCCATGTGGGTCGTCACCTTCGGCCAAGACCGCTTGCGGGCTTGGGGAGCGAAGCGAGTAGAGCCACGGTGCCGCGCAGCGGCAGGCGCAGTCTCCTCGCCTAGATTGAAATTGTTGCTCAAATGAGCTACATCGTTCGTCTGACTAGGGAGATTCCAATGGCTGCTACCGCGTTCGTGCGTGCGCGCATCGACGAAACATTGAAGGATGAAGCCGCCGCCGTCCTAGCCGAGCTGGGGCTGACGGTTTCCGATGTGGTCCGCATGACGCTTACGCGGGTCGCCAAGGACCATGCCTTGCCGTTCGAGCTGAAGGTGCCCAACGCCGAGACGCGCGCCGCGATCGAATCGTCCCGCGCGACCATGAAGGCGCGTCGTGCGCGCTTCACCGATCCCAAGGAACTGTTCGATGCCCTCGACCAAGAAGCCCGCCAGCAGTAAGCGGGCTTCGTTCCCAAGAGAGGCATCCTACGAAAAGCGGTTCGTCAAGGATTGGGAGCGGCTGTCGCGCAGCGGCCGCTACAACATGAACCAGCTCAAGGAAGCGATGATGCTGCTCATCGCCAACGATGCGCCGCTTGGCCCGGAATGGCTGGACCACGCCCTCAAGGGCGATTGGAGCGATCATCGCGAGTGCCATATCGGCGGCGATTTCCTGCTGATCTACACGATTGAGGGCAATCTGGTGAACTTCGTGCGCGCGGGAACCCATTCGGAACTGTTCGAGTAATCGGCTCGACGGCCGAACGTTTGGAAGGCAGGGCAATGAACGCCGACGACATGAAGGTCGAAACCTTCGCCTGCGTCTTTGACGCAATCGCCGACACGCCGGAGGAGGCGACGGAGTTGAGGACGCGCGCGGACCTGATGCGGGGCATCACCGCGCGGGTGAAGTCGTGGGACGTGCCGCTGGGCGAGGCCGCCAAGCGGCTCGGGCTGACGCCGCCCCGCCTCAACGACCTCCTGCGCGGGAAGTTTAACAGATTCTCGCTGGATGACCTGATGACCGCCGCGACGGCGGCGGGCATCGCGCCGCCGGCACCGCGCAAAAGCTCGTGGGATGACCTGCGCGGGATAGTGAAGGGCAACGGCGCGCGGTTCACGATCGAGGAAATCAACGACGCCATCGCCGAAGCCGGCGCAGCAGCCGGCATGGCCGGGATGAACGACCATGACGGGGACTGATCGAAACGGCGAAATCCTTTATCCACCGATGGAGGCGGCCGAAATCCGGCGGTGCGCCAGGAGAGCGGTTTGAGCCAGGCCGGGTTTGCGCGCTTGCTGTGGGCGCACAAGCGCACGGTCCAGCGCTGGGAGGCCGGCACGATGCGGCCGACTGGCGCGGCGCTCGCCTTGCTGACGCTGGTGAAGCGGCGCGGCATCCAGATTCTCACCTAGAAGGATTGATAGATGTAGGCGATTGCAAAGATACTGGCCTCTGCTCGCAAACAGCGCGGATTTCTGCTCAGATTTGCTGACAGCAGGTGGGCCATGCTGCTCACGCTATGCGACAATGTGCTCGCCATCATCCGCGCCTGCTCGCAAACGGAGAAGGCCTGTTCTCGCTTTCTGCCAATAGCGAGGAGTGCCGGTGAGCGGTCTGGCAGCGATCGTTCCCGCCGGGTTTGCCGTAAGCATCAGCGCTCCCACTTCCTCAGGCTAGCAACGGATTGATCGTATAATGCCTGGAGCGAGCCGACCTGATTGTCTCGGAAGTGAATCGTCAGCACGAGATTGTCATACGGCAGATTGGCCGTGCAGAGCCCCGGCCGCGAGCCTCCGCCCATGGCGGAGCAACTCGCCAGCGATGGAGGACGCTTCTGACCTGCTTCGGCTGGCAACTGGTATGTCCAGAAAACACCATCACTTACCTTGCGCAGTGTTCGGCCGCGCCATGAAAGCGGGCGACTTGCGCAGACAGTCGAGTTGACAAGCGCCTCTGTTCCCGCTGCGCGGGCACACATCCGCTTCTTGCTTGCCACGCCCACCAAGTTTCGCTCCGGCAAGCTTGCGCTCGGATTTAGGTAGAACGAGAACCCGTCGCTGGGATCGAGCGCTGGTAGAAAGAACGGCTTATCATTGTCGGATATGTCGTTGGCTCTCGGGATGTCGAAGACTCGTCCCTCCAACCTCCTCTCGGCCGAGGCCGAGCACGCGCTGAGCAAGCTGACGATCGATAAAGAAGCTGCGGTAAGATGCCTGTTCATGCCGGCAGGCTATGAGAGAAGCGCAACGTCCACAATCGGTGGCACAGACGACATGCGTTGCGTCCGCGTGCGGGAGATACCAAGGCGAGGACAGCCAGTATCATATCGGCACACCGGCTTCGCGGAGCCGCTCGGTCAGGTCGCGGGTGTGTTCGGCGTCCAGCGTTCCGGCGAGGAACGCGCGTATGTCGGACGGCCGGGTGTTGAGCTGGCTGGCGAGCGCGCCCGCATCGTAACCGTTGCGCGTCAGCGTGGGTTCGAGGTCGTCAATCGCCCGCGACAGCACCTGCTCGACGATCTCGGCCGTGACGGGCTTGGCAGCGAAGCGGAAGCCCTGCTCGAAGGCGAGTGTCAGGTGCATCTCGATCTGGAGCGGGGTGCGCAGGCGCTCGGCGATGAGGTCGATCGCGTCCTCGTTCATCAAGTCGGCAACCTTGACCCCCTCGGCCGCACAGGCGCCGAGCAGCCAGGCAACATAGTCGCGGCGTTCGGCGCCGATGCCCTCATAGTCGAAGGTGGTCGTGCGGTAGCCGATCTCTTCCATTTGCGGGCGGCGCAGGTCGTTGCGTAGCCGAGGATGGCCGACCAGAAGGACCGACAGCAGCACGCCGGCATCAGCCACCACCTCCATCAACCGCTTGAGGCCGGTCAGCGTCTTGTGGTGCAGGTCATGCGCCTCGTCGACCACCAGTACGACCGGGCGCTTGCCCTTGCGCATGATGTCGCGCAGGTCGCGCTCGCGGCGCTCGGCCTGCTTGGGAATCTTCACCTGGGCACGGTCACCGGGCGAGAGATCGTAGAACAGCGCCTCGATCAGCGAGGGCAACGAGGTGCGGCGCTTGTCGACCGCAAGCGACTTGGCGACGGCGACCTTGCCCGCCCGGGCCAGCTCGTCCTCGATGCGGCGCAGCAGGTGCGTCTTGCCCGATCCGACCAGGCCGGAGACGACGATCAACCTGCCGGTCTGCACGGCCGCACAGACCTCGCGCACGAGGTTGCGCTGATGCTCTGTCTCGAAGTTGCCGACGCCTTGGAACGGGCGGGCGAGCCCGTAGCTGGATTGAACGTCGGCGAGCATCAGCTTGTCCCCCGTCTTGACTGGAACCGCTCTCGGATGCGGTCAGCGATGATGGTCTTGTCGAGCGTTTCGCCCAGCAGCGCGTCGATGAAGGCGCGGTCTGCCTCAGGCAGCGAGCCGAGCGGTCGCCGGAGCTGGTCGACGATGGCGTGGCGCGCCGCGAGCCCGGTCGGGTATGCCGTCTCGACCGCCGGCTCCGGAAAAGGTGTTTGCCGCACCGCGAGCCCTGCGGTGGAGGGCGGCAGCGACGGCAGCGGCCGGTCGCCGCCCGTCACGGTCGCGCGGGGCAGCCCCAGCTGGTCAGCGAGCCGGACCACCTTGTCGAGCCGCTCCTCGGCGCGGCTCTTCTGATACTTGCGATAGCGGTAGAGCGGCACGGCGCCGCGCGACGGCTCGTAAGGGCCATGCCGCTTGCCGTCATGCTCCACGAAGAGCTGCTGGTCGAACAGCCCCCAGAGCAGCGTCACCGTCTCGCCGGCGAGCTCGGGCTCGACCTCGTAGGAAGCGCCCTCAACCGAGACGGTCGCGTCGCCCGCAACGGTGCGCCGCTCGGGCTCACGAGCGAAGGCGCAGAACCGCTCCCATGAACACATGGCCCGCACGCCATCGCCGGGCAGGTGCCGCAGCCAGTGCTCGATCCGCGCGTGTGGCTCGGAACGATGGTCGCCGTTGTTGTAGGTGACCAGCGCACGCCGCATCCACAGATTGGCTTCCGCCTCGTCCTTGGGTTTGTGGAAGTGGTACAACGTCTCGTGCACCTCCTTCACCGTGCGGAACGGCCGCTCGACCTTGCCCTTGGCGCGGGCCGCGGTGTGCCGGTCGTCGGCCTTCGGCGGCAGATGGGTGAGGACGCGCACGCCGAGGCTGCCCATCACCGACTGGAACACGCGCGACCGGCTGACCGGGCCGTTGTCCATGTAGATCGTGACCGGCAGGCCCTGGAACGGCAGTTCGGGCTCAGGCTTGGCGGCGAAGGCGTTGAATAGAAAGCGCAGCGCGGACTCGGCATCCTCGCCATAGACGCTGCGATATTCCTGGTAGACCACGCCCGAGCAGTCATCGACGGCCGAGAACAGCATCAGCGTGGGTTTGCCGCGACCCTGCTCGATCCAGAGCGGCGCCTCGACCTGCTTGAGGTCGGACGGGCTCATGTCGAAGTGCCACAGCTCGTTGGATCGCCGCGCCTGAAAACGAACGGCTGCGTGGGGGCGGGTCACGCGGGCATAGTCCAGCCCTGATGAGCGGAGCAGCCGGTCGATGGTCGCCCGCTTCAGCAGGCCGGGTGCTACCTTGACCAGGCCCTCCGGCGTCTCGACGCCATCGGTTTCCAGGAACTCGATGGCGCGGGCGGTCGAAACGTGCCGGCCCTTCTTGTTGGTGGTCCTGATCTTCAGTGCGGCGACGATCTCGGCGTAGCGCTCCATCTCGGCCTGCGGGGCAACCCGCGTCGCACCATGGTCGGACCGGCGCACCGACTTGGGGCGGTTCAGCTCGCGCAACGCCCGGTAAAGGGTCCAGATGGAGATGCCATAGGCCTCGGCCGCACGGGCGATGATCTCGGTGCGACCGGGGTCGCGTGGGGGCAACAGCGACAACCGTCGGCGAAGATCGATCAGCGCCTCTCCAGGCGGTCGCTTCGCCCGGTCAGCCATGGGCTGTTGCAGCCTCCTTGATCGATGCACCGCTGCCGCGCTTGCCTGCATAGCGATAGAGGGTCGCGACCGACACGCCCATGCGCTTGGCGATGTCGCGCACCGGCAACGTGCCCTCCTTCATCATCGCCCGTGCCGCGGCGACGTCGCTCGGGCGCATTGCCGATGGGCGGCCACCCTTGCGACCCTGCCGGCGCGCCTCCACTAGCCCCGCGGTAGTTCGCTCGCGGATCAGGGCACGCTCGAACTGCGCGATGGCGCCGAACACGTGAAAGGTGAGCATGCCACCCGGCGTTGTCGTGTCGATGCTCTCGGTCAGCGACACCAGCCCGATCTTCTCGCGCTCCAGATCCTCGGCCGTGGCGATCAACTTCTTGAGCGAGCGGGCGAGGCGGTCGAGCTTCCAAACAACCAGCGTGTCGCCTGCGCGCAGCACGTCTTCCAGAATGCGCGCCAGTTCGGGCCGGTCATCGCGCGCGCCCGACGCCTTTTCGGTGAACACCCGCTCGCAGCCGGCCCGCCGCAGCGCATCGAGCTGGAGCTCGGGGTTCTGGTCGCTGGTGCTGACCCTGGCATAGCCGACCCGCATGAGCGTCTGATCTTCTCCAAACTCGTGCGGGGCATACCGTTTTGCGACGCGGGTTTCCAGAACAGTTTTGACAAAGTGCGGCCCGCAGATTTACGTTGCCGGCCCAGCAAGGCGATCGGCTCGTCAGAAACGGTCGTTTTGCAGAACCGCTGAGGAGCCGGGTTCATGCAGGTGCTCGATACGGTTGGCTGGGTCGGTGATGGCGACGACACCGACTTCTTCCTCGCAATCGAGCGCACCTTCGATCTGCGCCTGCGCTCGAACC
>NZ_AUWY01000070.1 GCF_000447205.1 Sphingobium ummariense RL-3
CAGGCCGTTGACGAAGTCGGCGGTGGCTGATTCAGTGCGGCAGTGGGATTGTCTGGCGGGTTAGCGGCGATGGCGATGGGGCGTGATAGCGAGGTCCAGTCCGATTTGATCGTGACGTGGGCGGAGATACCGCGTTCACCGGGGCATGTTTTCTACGACAAGCTCCAGAAGCTGCTGGCCGAGGCGGGCTTCGATGGCTTTGTCGAGAAGACGTGCAAGCCCTATTATGCGCCGCGGATGGGAGCCCCGTCGCTGCCGCCGGGCCGCTATTTCCGCATGCTGCTGATCGGCTATTTCGAGGGCATCGACAGCGAACGCGGGATTGTCTGGCGCTGTTCGGATTCGCTGTCGCTGCGGGAGTTCCTGCGACTGTCGAGCCGCGACAAGGTCCCTGATCATAGCTGGTTGTCGAAGACGCGGAGCCGCCTGCCGCACGAGGTACATGACCAGATCTTCGGCTGGGTACTGGCCCTCGTCGCCGGGCACGATCTGGTGAAAGGCGAGCGGATCGGCGTCGATGGCTCGACCATGGAGGCGAACGCCGCGCTGCGTACCATCGTGCGGCGTGACAATGGCGAGACCTACCGCGAGATGCTGGTGCGCATGGCGCAAGAGAGCGGCATCGACACGCCGACGATCGACGACCTTGTCCGGCTCGATCGCAAACGCAAGGGCAAGAAGCTGTCGAATGCGGACTGGGCGAGCAAGACCGATCCCGACGCGAAGGTCGCGCGGATGAAGAACGGCTCGACGCGTCTGGCCTACAAGCCCGAACACGCGGTCGATCTCGACACGGGTGTTATCGTGGCAGCGCCGATCCACCCGGCCGACAAGGGCGACACGACAACGCTCGACGCCACGCTGGAGACGGCAGCACGCAACCTCGCCGACATTGGCCTGGCGCCGACGTCCGGGGATCCCTGCGATCTTGTGACCGATAAAGGCTATCATTCGCGCGAGCTCCTCAAGGGTCTCGACGGCGACATCTGGAAGACGCGCATCGCCGAGCCGGCACCGCCGAATGGATATCTGCGCTGGCACGGCGACGAGGCTGCCCAGAAGGCCGTCTACGCCAATCGGTCTCGCCTGAAATCCGCCGTCGGACGCAAGGCGATGCGCAAGCGTGGTGAGATGGTCGAGCGTAGCTTTGCCCACGTCCTGGATCGCGGCGGCATGCGCCGCGCGTGGCTGCGCGGGCGCGAGAATGTTCACAAGCGTTATTTGATCCACGTCGCCGGGTTCAATCTTGGCATTCTCATGCGCGCCCTGTTCGGTTGCGGCACTCCGAGGGGCGCCAGGGGCGCATCCAAGGCATTCTTGTTCGTAGTTCAGACCGATGTTGCGCTCGTCATCGCCCTCGTCGCCGAGTTCGACGGAGAAAGGGCCATGCTCCTCATCGTTTTTACCCCTGAAGGCGCTGACAGACCCGGCTGAAAACCGACTTCGTCACCGCGCTGAGAAGGCCCATGCGGGTGGAGGTCACGCCAGCAACGTCTTCGACGCTGTTCTGGGTGGTGCCGTTGAGGAACTGGTCACTCTCCTTTTCGGAGATGTTCAGGACCATGCTGTCCTGTAGTTCCTGCGCGAGATTCAGGACGCTTTCTGGCTCGTCCGAAACCCATGCGGTGTGGCGCTGCTGATCGGTAACATCGGCGAAGCCCCAACGCAGCTTGGCGAAGGTATCGACGGTGTTCAGGTCATAAGCGGCCTTTTCAGCCTTGGTCACGGCAGCACCGGAGGTCTTGACCTTGATGATGCGTTCCAGATTGCCGGAAACAGCGAGGACGCGAGCCAGCGCACGGATTGGGCTTGCCTTGTTCAGTGCGCGGGTGATTTCGCTGTCGAAGTGGGTAGGGATCGTGTGACCACCTTCCACGTTGACCGTGCGGCTGAATTCATCGGCCTTGATGTCGCCATCGGTGATGGCGTGACGGCCCTTAACGAACGCGAACTTCGCAGCGCGCAGGTCGTCGGTTGCATCAACGGTCTGGGACTTGGTGGCGGACTTTCGTGCCAGTAGTTCAGCCTGCGCTTCAATCTGCGCTTCCTGTTCGGCCTGCTTGTCCTGTAGGGATTTGATTTCGGCGTAGAGGGTCTGGACCTCTGCCTTGTTCACTGCATCTGCCGAATTGGCTTTCATCGCCAGTTCGTCAAATAGCTTCTGGATATTCTCGTTCACTTTTCACCTCTGATTTTGAGTTCAGAGGAGGGCGAAAGCGAGTCCTGCTGTTGTGAGTGGGCGAGTCCTGAACGGAGTGCCGGTCAGCACTTCTGCTGACGTTTTTATTTATCGATTGAATGTCTGCTTGATGCGGTATGACAGCCAAGCATCCTCAAATGCCTTTGCCATCGCTTCTTCATCGTCGGGTTCAGATGCCTTGATGGCATTCTCGACAATCTCATCAGAAATGAGGGCGACATCTTCCAGCATTTCGGCATGGGCCGTGCCGCTGGCGACCGAACGAAGTGTTTCCGCAAAATCTGCGAGGCGCTGCTGATCCTCAAGGCTTAGGTCGCTGTAGGTTTCACCGATATTGCCCTTCACGGCGCTGATGATCGCCAGTTCGTTGCAGGGGAATGTGACCGCACTGATTTCGTGCAGGGCGATTTCCTTCAAGCGCAGGACGCGACGATCCTTCACACGATCAGCCTGCTTCTGGATGACACGGTAGCCAATGGAGAAGCTGTCGAGGGTGCCATCAAGAAACTGCTGGCGGACATTCTGACCATCATGGCTGTCTGAAAAGCGGGCTTTGAAATACAGCCCCTCGTCGCTGTCGCGCAATTCTATGATCTTGCCGATTGGGCGGTCATGACGATGATGCGCGAGAAAGGGCATTCCCTTCTTGCTGCTGTTGAAGCGATCTAGCCCGCCTTATTCACCAAAAGTGTCCTGAAGGGTTGGCGGGAGTGGCGTAAGCCTCTGATCTGAATTAGGAACTGGGTGTCTAAGCCGAACCTGCCGCAGGGCAGAAAATGCCACGGGCCACACCCGCCATGAACGATGATATCGCAAGCTCATTTGGATTCCCAGCAGTCGGCCGCAAGAAAATCACAGCTGCGTTCGACGGTGGCCGGCTTACCTCGGATGGCGGTGTTCTACTGCTTGCACAGGCCGAGCGCGCGATGGGGATTTGCCAGCGCCTGGCGGCTTGTATTGCCGATCCGCGCGATCCAGCGCGGGTGATCCATCGCCTGGATGACATTCTGCGTGCCCGTGTGTTCGCGATTGCGTGCGGCTATGAGGATGCCGATGATCTCGATGCTCTGCGCGACGATCCAGGCTTCCGCCTGGCGCTCGGCAAGCTGCCGGAATCGGGCGCGGGGCTGGCCAGCCAACCGACGATGAGCCGGTGGGAAAATGCACCGACTACGCGCGAACTGGCCAGCATGATGGCCGCGATGATCGACATCTACTGCGCCAGCTATCCCGCCCCTCCGACAGCGGTCACGCTGGATATCGACGACACGTGCGACGTCGTGCATGGCTATCAACAGCTCTCGTTCTGGAACGGGCATCATGGGGAGCGCTGCTTCCTACCGATCCATATCTACGACACCGCGACCGGCAGGCCGGTGGCCATGCTGCTGCGCACAGGCAAGACGCCTTCTGGAAAGGAGGCGGCGGGGCACATCCGACGCCTGGTGCGTCACCTGCGCCGTAATTGGCCCGATACCCACATCACTATCCGCGGCGACGGGCACTATGGTCGACCCGAGGTCATGGCCTACTGCGATGCGGCCCGCGTCGATTACGTGTTCGGCCTGCCCACCAATTCAGCGCTGCGCGCCGATCCCGCCATTGTTGCGGTCGCCGATGCCTGCGCGGTCAAGCGCGCCCAGCGTCAGTGTCCCGTCCTGCGCAACTATGCCGAGACCCGCTATGGGGCAAAGACCTGGAAGTGCCAGCGTCGCGTCGTTGCACGGATCGAGGCCAGCACGCTGGGCATGGACATCCGCTATGTCGTCACCTCGTTGGCAACAGGATCGGCCGAGCACATCTACGACACGCTCTACTGCGCGCGTGGTCAGGCCGAGAACCTGATCAAGCGCCACAAGTCCCAGCTCGCCAGCGACCGAACCTCGTGCCGCTCGGCCAATGCCAATCAGATGCGCCTGATACTGCACACTGCCGCATACTGGCTGCTATGGCGCATCCAGCAGGCGATGCCCAGGACCGCTGCTCTGGCAAGCGCGGAGTTTACCACCTTGCGCCTGCGGCTGCTCAAGGTCGCTGCGCGCGTCGTAGAAAGTGCTAGCCGCATCCGCATTGCCTTCGCTTCCGCCTGTCCGGATGCCGACCTGTTCCGCGCCCTCGTTCTCCGGCTGAAGCCTGCGCCGACGTAGCCCATGCGGCAGCGCCGCAGAACTCCGAGCCCAGCCCTTCAACCCGAAAAGCCCATCAATCCGAATGCGGTGAAACAAACGCCAGCGATGCCGGTCGTCCGCGCAATACAGCCAGCCGCAGCAAATGCCCAGAGCGGGCCCGAAACCGAGCGTCGTGAATAAGAGAGGCTAGGGTGCGGGCATAGGCACCGCGTTCCACGATATCACCCGCATGGTCGATGTTGCCGTAGGTGGACGCCAGACCCTCAACCTCGTTCTCCCTGATAGGAGCGGCCTTGAAACTCTTCGTCAGAAATTGCGTGGTCATAAGTGTCTGGTTCCTATCCGTTCCTCTTGCCGTTATTTATTTGTCAGGCGCGCTGATCGGAGCGACGGCTGGTGTCCGCGTTATGTCCGACGACACGGGGCTTGGCGGTTTCAGGTTGCTGCTGGGGTTCCTTGTCACCACTAGATGTGGCGAGTGCTTCGCCAGCGCCGGCAACGGGAATAGGGACGTTGCCCCATTCGACCGGAGGCCAGCCCATGGATTCTCGATATTCGTTGAATGTGAGTGCGCCGCGACCGGCCATCTTATCGACCTGCTCCAGCTTATCGTCCTGGAGGTATGGAAGTTGCGTTTCGTCAATGGTGAGGGACAACTTCGGGTCGCCCATTTCCTCAGCCAGAAAGGCTTGGAGGTGGCCAAGGATGAACTCGGCACGGGGTTTGAGCCAGCCGGTATAGAAGGTGCGATCCGCCGTTCGCATGTTCATGCCGGTGGTTTCGCCCTCAAAGCCTAGCATGACCGGCTGGACGCCCAGCGCCATAGCGATGCGGCGTTCGAGCGCCTTCACGACCTCGACAATATCCAGTTCCGCGAAGGTCATCTGGTTTTCGATGAAGTTGGACCCTGCGACCAGTCCCTTCAATTCGTCATCGTCACGCAAGCGGGACATCGTGTCGCGCAGCTTGGCCCAATCGTCGTCGGTCATATCCTCCAGATTTTCCATCTCTGGAAGCGTAATCCACCCGGCCTTGCGCCCGCCGTTTGCGAAGCGGGCATACATGAGCTTCGTAGCGGCGGCATATGCCGACACATCGGCCAGAATAGCGTCGCCGGCTCCTGACCCTTGTAGGGCGCTCAGCGGGTTATAGATGCTGATTTGCAGGACAGCGCCGTCGATGACCTCATAAGCATTGCTACCTTGGATCAGGCGTTCGACCATCTGCGTGCGGCCGAAATCATCGGGGTCCATGGTGAAGATCAGTTCGGGCTTGCTGGTCCCGGTCAGGCGCTTCGACGGATCGTAGAAGATGCGGTTGCGCTCTGGCTCCTGATACATGAAGTCCGGGCGCAGGCTTTCGAGGATCGGACGGCTGGAAATCTCTTTGTTGAGGAACAACCAATCGTCCCCGCCGATGCCAAGGTCCGTTTCCATGACACGGAGCAGGTTGCTCATGGTTCGGTCGCGGAAATTGGGCTGGCTCAGGACTTTCTTGGTCGCCTTGCTGGCGCCCTCGATCTTGATGGTGATGCTGGCCAGCTTCTCGGCGCGGATTTCCAAGCAGCGTCGGCTGACCGGGCATTTGTAAAGCAGTTGCTTTGCGCGGCTGGTGAAATTCTCTTCGTCGGTCCAGACGTTCGACAGTCCGCCCGTGCTGAACATGCCGCCTACCGTGCGGCGGCTGCTGGGCCTTTCGACCTTACTATAATCACGCGATTTCTGCCAAAACCAAGCCACTGTGCCACCGTTAATTGGTTGATCTACAGGGTATTTAGTCAGAGTGCCGGGCTACCTTTTCAGCGTAGGCCGTTCTGTTATGACTTGAGTATGAGCCGCCCAGACAACAAAAATGAAGCACCTCGTCGCCGCCGCAAGCAAAGCCGTGCTGGATTCTTAGAGGAGCATCCCGTCTGTTGTTATTGTAACGGCAGGCGTGCATCGACAGAACGTGACCATGCTCCAGCACGGATTATTTTTCGTGGTAAACATGGGCCGGAGAACTTCGAGTTTCCATCGTGCTCGCTTTGCAACCGGGCATCCGCTCTGAGCGAGCAAGTCACAGCATTTTACATCAGGTCATTAGACCAAGACAGTTCGCGGCTTGATGAAGCAGAGTTCGACAAGCTGATTGAGGGACTGGTCAACAATGCGCCGGAAGCCGTTCCATTTCCGACGTTTCGACAGAATAGAGCATACAGTGAGATGCCAGACCGGCTCATCACGATACCACCAATGGCCTATCAGCTAATCACATTGTTCGGGACAAAGATGCTGTATGCGCTCCACTACCGGGTCACTGGCAAGCCTGCAAACCCTACACAACGGCGGCTAGTCGCGTGGCAGCAAGCCGGAACCCAAGGGGCGGAAGATATTCGTCACAATGCCAGCCAATGGTTTGATGGCATGATTGTCGGGCAACGACGAAACGTCGATCTAGGCAATCAATTCCGATTTCAGACTGGCTACAATGAGCGGCATGGGTATCTTGGCCTGCATATGTCGTTCGGTGAGGCACTGGTGTTCTTCTGCGTATTGGGGCCAGCGCGTCATATGGTGAAATTGAAGCCGAAGCCTGAGCTTTATGTCTCCATTGCGGACCTTGGCGCGAAGATAAAGCGGCGAAATCCGTAGCCAGCTAGGTTCAGGCGCGACCCAAACTGAAGACGTTGAATCTCTGCTTGGGCTTCGTCCCAAGCAGATGGTTCACGCCCTGAGTGAAGGCATCGCCACGGTCAGGGCTGGCCTTCAAATCTGGCTCCCATTCTACAAGCTGGGTTTCCAGCTTATCCGATCGGCGCAGCAGTTTCACCTTGCCCATCTGGCAATGAATGAACGCCTCTTCCGCACGGGCATATTTGCTCTTCACGGCGGTCACGGGGATCACTCGTAGTGAGAACCCAGCTTCCAAGGCCATCTTGCGGAGCAGGGCAGGGCCGGACTTCTGGTTGTTATCCTCGAACAGCACGAAGTCACCGGGCCTGAGGTGACGCTTCGCCAGTTCCACGATGTAGCGGTAGGACGCATCCAGACCCATCTTGTCCGAGAAGTCGTCCAGCACGACAGCCTGCTTTCCCTTCTTGCCGAATAGGATGATGCCGGTTTCGTCATTGACGCCACCGCTGGGGTCGATGCTGAGGAAACGACGACCGCATGTTTCGGCATAGGCGCTTGGCAGCAGGTTCGTTTCCAGCGCCATGGCTTCGATATTGTCGCGGCTCCATAGCTGGCTCTCGCCGGTCGTCCATTCGCCCATGATCTCTTCGCGGGCCTTGGTGCTGCCCACGGCAGCTTCCGCCGTCAGTTCGGCCAGGTGGTCGGCGTCCTGATGGATATTGGCCATGGACGATGCCGTGGACGTGACCGTGTTGGGGCGCGTCTCAATGGCCTTCACCCATTCCTGGGCCTTGATAGGCGAGGTGGTGATAATCAGCTTCGTGCCGTGCTGGTGTTTCTCTCGGATTGCGCGGAACAGGTTGTCGAAGGTGCGCTCATTGCGCCAAAGCGTGAGTTCGTCGCCCCAGCCGAAATTCAGGGATGGACCACGGATGCCCTGCGGATCGTCTGCGGTGTAGATCGTGGCACGGGTGCCGTTCGGCCAAATGACAGCCGCATCATGCGGCTTGAAGTACGGCACGAAGTCTGGGCGGGCGGTATTGATGAGGCCGCTCGGCCCAAGGATCATGGTGTCGCGGACATGCTTGAATGTCGGGCCGACGAGGATGCCATAACCGCCGGGAAACACATATTCGGCCAGCAGATTGCAGTTGGTGGAGGCTGCATGGGTCTTACCCGCGCCACGCCCCATTCGCAGCATCCAGATACGCCAGTCCACGCGGGGCATAAGCTGATGCTCTTCCAGCGCGAACGCCGGGTCCTGCATGACGGCTAGGATGGCTTCGCGGAATTCGTCATCCTGAGCGGGGAGCCATTCGTTCCAGAAGGCATCGACCCCGCAATAGAGGGTCTGGTCGCGAACAAAGGATATGAGATCTAGGTAATCGTCCAGCTTACTCGCCATCGACCACCTTGCCGCGCTTGGCGGCGGCGTCGGCCATACGCTGCTGGAGCGATTTGGCCTTCAGCAACTGGTCGGTTTTCTTCTGGTCCAGCTGATGACGGCGGTGCGCTTCAGCCAATGCGGCCTGTTGTTCCTCAAATGCCTGCTTGTGGATGCGCTGCCAGATTTGGGCGCGCTGATAATCCGACATCTGGCCGTATAAAGCCAATCGGCATTGTTCATCGAGCGGGGAGGCGACCAGCGCCGCGAAATCATCGCGCGACATGCCCCCATGGGCTTTCTGGAGCAGATCGGACGCCCTTGCGACCGGGTCAGGCAGAATCTCGTCGGTATTTCGCAGCTTGAATGCGGGGACAGTTTCGCCCTGACGAGCAGCATCAATGATGCGGGAAACCTCACCGGGAGTGGTGACGATCGTGACACCCGGATCGCGGGTGTAGGGCTTCTGGAAAACGCTCTTTTCCTGAGCCTGAAAGTGCTTTTTGACCTGCTCTGGTGACGGCGGTGGCGGTGTTTTGTTCTTTGCCATGCCGGTATTTATTGAAGTGCTAGAAAATCACGACGTTGGTCTGGCGTAACGATCAATCGTTTCCCACATTATGCCGAACAGGAGGCCGGTCGATGAATGCTTTTAACAGTTTGCCAAAGTCAGAATTTGAAGTGATCTCGCCAGATGGTGAAGTGCGTTCGACGGGGAAAGGCATTTTCACGGGCAATAAGGTCATCGTGTTCGATGAGAAGCTGCTTGTTTTTGAAGGCGACGAAATCCGTCGCCGCCTGCCGAATGGTGCTGATGACACATTCACCGTGGTCGATCCGAAGTTCTTCCCGAAGATGACAAGCATCCCTGCCAACTTCCAGATTGACGTTCGACGGAAGGGCACATTTCCGCACGGAAAAGGTGGCAACTTCAGCATCGCTGTCACAGGCGACAACGCCCGCGTGAATATCGGCTCCACTGATAATTCGTCCAATGTCGTAAACAATAGCGGCGTGTTTGCAGACCTTATCACCGCTATCGAAGGAGGCATTGAAAATGTCGAGCAAAAGGCTGTGTTGGTCAAAGCCGTCAAAGATATGGAGAGGGCGAAGGGGACGGGCGGATTTGCTGCTGCCTACGCCAAGTTCATAGGCTTAGCCGCCGACCATATCGGCGTTATTACACCTTTCGTTGGGCCGTTGGCTGCAATGATCGGAGTGAGTTGACCGCGAAATAATGGCCAGAAGTTAGCAAGACCATCGATTGCAGAGGGGATAACGTGACCACATACGCATATATCGACAACTCAAATATCTACATTGAAGGGTGCCGCATCGCGGCTGTAAAATCCGGCATGGCGAAGGACATTTATCAAGCAATGCAGCTTGGTCTGGTCGATCATCGCTGGAATATGGACTACGGTAAGCTCTACGACTTCATCTGTGGTGAAGATGCCATTGCTCGCCTGTGGGGATCACCGCCGCCCGGCGACAGCTTCTGGAAAATGCTAGATCGCAAGGGCTTCAACCCGACCGTTTACGAGAAGAACTATTCAAATCACGAAAAGAAGGTCGACGTAGCCGTTGCTGGCCGAATGACAAAGGACGCCTACACCGTTCTCGACAAATCGAAGGATGAAATCATTTTGGTGTCAGGTGATACAGATTATGTGCCTGTTGTAACCGATTTGGTGTCAGAGGGATTTAAGGTCGAAGTGGCCTTCTGGGATCATGCAGGCAGAGAACTTGTTGAAAGTGCAAGCAAATTCATCTCGCTAAACCAATTTCACGACCACCTTACACGCTGATGCTTGAGCATCTAGCTTCCGTCTTTTGATATACCCAGCGCATCGGAGAGTGTGGTGTTGGTATCAGGGATGGAAGTCCACATTTGCATGAAGGGATCGGGATTGTCTGGCCATTGCAGCATCCCGATCCTAGCAATTACCAGCAAGCACCACTGTAGTGCTTCGCGGCAAAACAGTCGGTCTTCAAATGCGCGCTGGAAATTGTCTACCATGTCTTCGATCATCAGCCCGGTCATTCCAAGCGAAGATGGCTCCCACTTGGGGTGAACGATTGCTGAGCGCATGTCGTAAAGCTCACGGATTTTCTTGTTAATCAGCTTCTGGCCGACAATATGTTTGCCGTAGCAGGCAAACGCCTGATTACTGATTTTGCTCTCCACTTTGATGTTGTCGCTGGTCGCAGCTTTAACGACCTTTCCCAGCTTGCGGACGCGACCTTGCATATGAAAATGCACGTTCAAGAACGCTTCCAAGCCAACAAGACTCATTAGGAAGGCTTGCAGTCCGAAGTGCCGATTATGCTCACGGTCATCTTCATTAGGCGTCATTTGAGATAAATTCTGCATCGCAGCCTTAAAATAGGTCTGCACGATGGCCTGTGGCATTTCGAGCCTCACGCTCTTGTTATGGGGTTTGCCGTCCTTCCAGATTTGTTTGATCCGACCGTCAGAACCTTCTTCATCCTCAAAGTAAAACTGTGGCAAGCAAACCTCCCATTACGCGACCGACATAAGATATTTTGGACTCAAAATCGACGGTCGTGTGTCATTGCGGGTAACATAACCCAGCCACCACTCCGACCAGACATCTGTAGGGCACCCCCTCGGTCCTCCACCGTCGCCAAAGGTCAACCGATCGTTGATATTGACAGCATATTTCCTACTTCTGCGGGTAGGATCATGCCACTGATACCTCCACGCTCACACGATAGTATCAGACTGTCAAAGAGCAACACCTGAGCGGCATAGGTCTGGTTTTCGTATATTCTCCATACCTTGGCGCAGACTGCTGACAGTACCAGTAGATATTTTTAGTCAACGCCAAAGATAATTCTTTGATCCCACACAGGTAGAGCATATCACAGTTGAGTAGCAAAGCGACTACCTGAGCAGGGCTGACAGAGTGCCTGAACGGGGTGATCCGATAGGCAGGACCACTACGAGTGGAGGACCATGGAGCAAGGTGGTCCATCGGCAGCCACCAGAATGGCAAGAAAAGGCGAGAAAACGGCACTTTTCTGGTTGATTGGGCCAGGGTAAAAATGGCTATCAGCGGTCAATTCGGGATCGCATTAGAGCCATCTATTCAATGCTTTCCGTTCTAGACCTGCGGCTCGCGATGGCATATCCAGCCTCACATACATTATCGGATGCAGACTTCGCGGGGGACCATCGCATCTATGTCGGACGGGCAGCGTAAAGGACCGGAATCTGTCGTGCCATTGAAGGGGGAGGATGCGTTCTGGCTCACTGATCTTTACCCGGATGCGAAAGGCTTATTCGAGCATAGTCATGCGCCGCTCAATGAGGTGGTAGGCGACAGCATCGTGGTTCTCGACGCGAATGTCCTTCTTCTTCCCTTCGAGTTCACAAAGGCGTCCATTGCAGAGGTGGAGCGCGTTTATGCGCTGTTAGCTAATGCTGGCCGACTGGTTGTCCCCGGTCAGGCTGCGCGGGAATACTATAAGCATCGCAGCAGGAAGATCGCTGCCATCGCTGATGCGCTAGATGCTGCCATTGCCAAGGCCAAAAAGCAGATTTTCGAAAAGCCGATTCCTCTTCTGGAGGATGATGAGGATTATCAGGCAGCACGGGAGTTAGGTGCTGAGTTCATCAACAAAGGCAAAGAGGTCGTCGAGAAGCTGGAAGCCGTGAACGAGCGGTTGCAGAATGAAATCGGCGATGACCGGGTTTCTGCTCTTTATCGGAAGTTACTCGGCGGATGCGTCGCAGAGGTGGAGATTCCTGCTGACGGTCGCAAGGACATCATTGAGGAAGTGGCTCGTCGCGCCCGGTTGCAGATTGCTCCGGGGTTCAAGGACCAGAACAAGGAAGATGGTGGCATTGGCGACTATCTTGTCTGGAAGGCTATCCTACAGGAAGGGGCCGCTAGGCAGGCTCACTGCATATTCGTCACCGAGGAAGAGAAACCCGACTGGTGGGTAAAGCGCCAAGGCACATTTCAGCCACGCCCGGAATTGATCGATGAATATCGCAGAGAAACTGGCGGCAAATCGATCCAAATGCTTCCTCTGTCTGGACTGCTTTCCGCGTTTAAGGCGGCCAAGGAAGTCGTTCAACAGGTTCAGGAGTTGGAGGAGGAAAAGCGCGTCACCATCAACCTGTCAAAGAATAATGGTGTTCTAGCAGCACTCAGGCGTCGAAGCCTCAATCACCAAGCGAGGTTGGCATCGATTGACCGGCTTGTTCGTGAGTTGAACCATGAAATCGATTTGAACCGGCAGAAGACCAACGATGCAGTCCATTACTCAGATGGACGCGATACAGATATGGATGAATTGTCGCGGCAGAAATATCTCGTTGATCTTCAGATTGAAAGGGAGAATCTGGAGGCAAGGCTTGTAGAGGCTAGTCGCCAACTCAGTGAGATCAAGAGTTCGCCTACCCACAAGCAATTGACAGCGCAAGAGTTCGCTAGGTTTCTTGCAAAACAGGGCGTGGGGTCAACTGCCGAAGACGATTTCGAAGAACTGCTTGGCTAGTATCCGCGTGCCTTCCACAGAGCTGCCTTCGCCTCCCTAAGCTGCTTGCGGGCATCGCGGCGGGTTTCGCGGAGGTCTTTATTCTCGACCTGTAGGCGGCGCATTGCGACACGGACTTTTCGCGTTTCCTCCTCGATAGCGCATAGGCGGCTGTCCGCATTCTCCAGCCATTTCGAAAGGGCTGACATCATGGCCATGATCGCAGATAGCTGGGTGGGGATCGTGTCTGTGAGGCGCATCCTGTCGATGGCGTCGGCTACTTCCTTCTTTTTCAGCAGGCCGCGAACACGATAAGCCGATAGGCCGGTTTGTTCTGCGATGGCGCTGATCTTGTCGCCTTGTGCAAAGCCCTGAACTGCAATCGCCATCTGTTCCTGCGTGATAGGTGCAGGCTGGTTCGTCGTCATAAGTCCCTCCCTTCTACATATTTAGAGGAGGGCCAATCATTGGATGACGCAGGAGTCTTACGACTGCATAGCCTCATTGAAGGAGATGCAGGTATGTTCCAGAAATTCCGTCCATGGTCATATGCTGAGGTGTTGGTGATTATAGCGTTCGCAATTTGCGCGGTGCTATCGACGGGGCAATAAATCGCCCACAAAAGCAAAGAGCCGGGTGGCCCCGGCTCTTTCTGTCTTTCCAATGCTTAGACGGGCTATGCTCCCTAACGGATCAGCCGCCCCGCGTTGACGCTTCAAGCCCCTCATATTCACTACGCCGGGAGGAGGTAGAGAAGCGCAGCAATGGCCTGAACGATCCCGCGACAAACGGACCTTAAGGAGAAATGCGGCTGCCTTCTTGCCCGATATTTAGCCGCTGGAATTGAGGGAGGCACGATCTAGACTTTAGATCGGTGTGGGGGCGATCCCGTCTGACCTACGATCCCATGAAATCTGCCAAATGCGTTTTTCTTTCGCGCCGTTACATCTGCTTAGATGGTTAACGCAAGGCGCGGATGCAGATTCTGGTAGACAGATTCCAAAACTGTGAGAGCCTGAGTTCATAGCCGCGCTGATGCTGGCTTATTGAAGGAGGTTTTATGGATACAGAATGGATCGAACTCAAGTCTGGCGAACTCCTGCACACGACTACCGTTTATACCAGAATAAATGATCTTGGATGGACTGCTAGGCAGGCTACCCAGACACCTGTGCAAAAGATGTCTTGGCGGGATGGACGTATGAACATCGCTGCCGCTGCTCGTGCGGATAAGCTGACTCCGGGTAAGGTCCAACTGCTGATGCGCGATTACGGCGTTTCCTATGAAGAAGCGCGGGACTATCTCAGGGCCACGGCCCACTGATCCCGTTAACGCCCTTCTAAGCTGGTCCTGCTAAGCGGGGGCCATGAAGCGGGGTAGCGGAAATCGCAATTGGGCGAATGCTCATCATCGGGCGACGATGGGGCAGACGCGAAAGCGTAGGGGACGGCAGGACAATGATCCGGTCGTCCTCCTGCTTTCTGTGGTGCTCGTCGTGGCGGTAGGGTTGACCGTGTTCTTCTGGCCTTCGCCCTCGATCTCCAATGATCGTAAGGGCAGCTTCGTTTCCGACTTCTCCTGCCGCGTCAGTTCGATCACCGATGGTGATACACTGCGCTGCGCGGATGGAACGCGAATTCGCCTCCACGCGGTCGCGGCCCGCGAGAGTGACGGGACATGCTCACCCGGCCATCCATGCCCATCGGCGAGCGCCGCTTCTGCTACCGCCAAGCTCTCAGAATTGGTCAGCGGCCAGACGCTTCAATGTCAGAAGACCGGGACCAGCTACAACCGAGTGACCGCCATCTGCCGGAATGAGGCGAACGTCGAGATTAACTGCGCCATGGTGCGTAGTGGGACAACGGTTATCTGGCCGAAGTTCAATCGGCAGACGCGCATTTGTCGATCGGAGTTACCATGAGTTTCCTCAAAAAGATACTTGGGAAAATGCCCCTTCGTCGTCAGAACGATCAGGCATTTTACGATCCTTCTAATGCTCATGATCGCGTTGGGCTTGCTTTGCTCGCAATGCTTAGGCCGCAGTTAGGGTTGTGCGGTTTCGAATTGGAGCATGTTCCAGATATTCCCCCCTTTAACGGACCAAAATGCCGCGGCGCGTTGATCGGGATTTCCGAGGGGATTTTGTTGGGTGAAGGCGTCGAACGCACGGCTGATAACATCTATGATACGGTTATTGCCGCGTTTGCGCTTACCTTCAGCGACGCTGTCGGTCGAGACATGTCACTGATGACCGTAAATGAGGCCCAAGCCGGAAATAAAGAAGTCAACGCAGCCATCGAATGGGCGCTCGAAGACACGGTGGGTGTATATAAAAGCGGCGGACTGAGTAGCGCCGGATCATTCTACCTGGCTGCGATGGATAAGATCTAGCCTCATTCGCTTACGTCAACAACTCGTCGCTCTTCTGACTGTCAGGTCTGGTTTTGGATGACGCGACAATCAGGTGATTGCACAAAAGCTGGACAACAAGGAGTTCAGCAATGCGCGCACCGATAATCAGCAGCACCGATTTCGAGAAGCTGTTCGCTTTCACAGACGGTATGGAGCGGGCAGCGATGTATCGGCTGATGCTGCTGCTGACGAAAAAGCTGGGGCTTCGCCCCATGGAGATAGCGGGGATGGAAACTGGCTGGTTCGTGGGTGAAGAACTCCGCATTCCGCTTGGTCATTCCAAACGCAAGCAAGGCCGATCACTCCCCATTGATGATGAAATCCGACAAGCACTTGCTGCCCATATGGGAGAGCAGAAGGGGCGGCTGTTTCGCAATGCTGCTGGCGAGGCGTTCACCGCTAACGGTATCAGCGAAGCAATCCGCCGCATTTACAAGCTGGCTGGGGTTCAGGGTAGCTGCTATTCCGGTCGTCGCACGATGGCTACCCGGATGGTGGACAACAAAGTCAACATCGCTGTTGTCAGTAAGGTGCTAGGCCATAGCAACATTGCAACGACGCAAAACTACATTGGTGTCACGAACACTATGATGCGCGATGCACTTTTCGCCTGATAGTCCAATTTAGGACTTGTCCAAAATGCCAGACGGCTATTGATAGGGTGGTGGCGGCACAGAGTCGCGGAGATAGGAGTTCAATATGGTAATGGATTGGAAGAAGGCCGTTAAGCCGGTCGGAGAGTTCGCAGATTTCAAAAAGTCTGCTCCGCGCACGCAGAAGACGGCTGCTGAGGTTGTATCCGCTGCAATCGAAAAGCAGATCGAACTGTTTAACAAGCCCAAGGCCGAGGGGCGTCGCTGGTTCGAGGTCAAGGGCGAGAACGTCGCATTCAGCATTCGCTATGCCAACAGCCCGCTCAAGCTCGTAGGCGACGAGAAAACGGTCGTCGTGCCCAAGGCGCAGTTTGTAGAGGTGCTACAATCGATCAAGGCCGACGTCGAAAAGGGCGAATTCAAAGCCCAACTCGACGCTGGCGAGGCCGCTGTCCGCAAGCGCAGCGCGACCATGGCTGCGACGCGCAAAAAGAAGTAAGACTATCCCATTTGGGACAACAGCCCCGGCCGGAAACGGCTGGGGCTTTTTAGCGCCAGACGTTCATGGAAATGCCCGGCGAGCGGATGCTCGCCGGGCTAATCTCTATGCCCTTATATAGCCCGCAGAGCGTGCCTGAGCAGCGTATTCGCTGAGGGTGTGCTTGGCTCGCCATTGTAGGTCTTGCTCCACGCGCAGCCCTCCCGGCCCCTTCACGGCATAAATCTCGTCCATGCTCACATATCCGACTTCCGGCATTCCATGGCCGATGTCGCATAACCCGAACGCGAGGCCATCATCGTCCAATTCTGTGAGCAGCCATGTGCCGGCTGTCCAAGGCAGGAAGAGCTTACAGACAGGTTCAAAATCCCGTTCGCGGGACGTGCCCTTGAGGGGCAATTGCTCCTTGTGATTTTCGGCGAGGCGTTGTGCTGCCTCAGGGGCGAACACTGACAACCATTCCATAGGGCCATCCTTTCTTGATGTTTGGCCCTTCGGTCACACGACGCCTTTTGACCGAAAAATCAACACCAAAGAATTGGAATCTGGTGCCTTTCCTTGGATGACGCGGACTGGTTTTGGCTATTGATAGAGCAGCACAACGGCAACGGAGTGCTGCAAATGCTTACCCAAATCGAACTTACCCAGCTTACGGACTACATGCTTGAGGTTGTCGATTGTAATGCTGGGTTCGAAGAGGACGAATTTGCTGTAAACTGGAATGGCCATCGGCTTTATGTCGAGCGTTACATTTCGCACTTCCGCATCGAAGTTGGGCATGAGGATGATGTGCTGGAAATCCCGCGTCACTGATGCCCTTAGAACCCTCAGGAACGCGAAGAGCGCCCTAGCTGTAGTTAGGGCGCTCTTGTTCTATCTGGGCCTGTGTGGGGCTTATTCAGCAGCTTCTTGGTCGGGATGCCATTCAAGCTCTCCGTCTGGGCCTTCAAATGTCGCAATCACTGTTCTGCCGTCATAGTCGATGAAGATATGAACATCGCTGTTGTGGAGCGTCACGTTGGTCTCTGCATGGCTGTTGCAATACATTTCGCGAATGAGGCGGGTCAGGCTTTGATGCGCCTGCACACGAGCGAGATAGCGTTCCTCTTTGTCATCGCTTTGCAGCGCGGTGCGTGCCGCTATAAGCAAGTCGGTATCCTCCTCTGGGCGCAGCGCACCGCGAGCAAGGTCGAGTTGCCGCTCCAATATCTCAAGCTGCGCCTCATCGGCTTCGACTTCTGCCTCAAGCTGCGCGACCCGCAGGGCGAGGGATTTGCTGAATACCTCAAGCAGGTTTTCGGACCCCCGCTGCATCTGTTCGCGTTTAGTTTCAAGGGACCGGGATAGTTCTGCGATGCTGATGCTCAGCTTGGCTTCTTCATCGCTAGGTTTGAACGTCGTGTCCTTCATCGCAACGTCGAACATGCAGTCGAGAATGGCCTTCTCAAGCGTCTCATACCGGATGCGGGTTTTGTTCGTGCAGGTATGCCCTCGTCTGGCGCTGTTGCATCGGAAGTAACTGCGGTCGGTCTTTGCGACATATTCGAGTGGGCGACCATCAACGCGGCTTTTATGGCCGGTCTTTCGTCCCGCTTTTTGCTGGCTTTCAAAATACATCGCTCCGCCACAAGTGGCGCACCTTGCTATGCCGGACAGCAGGTTATTCATGGTTTTGGTGGCTTGACCGCCCCATTTGACACGCTGAGCGCGGAGTTGCTGAACCCGATGGAATTTGTCGGCAGTTATGATCTGGGGATAGAAGTTCTGCACGACGATTCCTTTGGTCATTTCGTGCAAAGCTGATCGTGGGCGACTCATCGGTTCGAACTCGCCAAGAACACTTCGATTAGTCAGGATTTTATGCAGATAGGCAGTGTTCCAGCCTGCGCCGCGATCCTTACCGCTATATGCCCATGATGCTTCCTTGCGCTCGTTTAGACGCTGGACGATCCATGGCAGGCCACGACCGCTGATATACCAGTCATAAATCTCGTTCACTACGCCTGCCCGATATTCGATTACCTCCATCTGCATGGTGGCATCGTTGCGTTGCAGCCAAGCGGGAAGGATTTTGGTCATCGCACGGCGGTCGCCGTTGATCGCAGCTTCGATTTTGTTCGACCAACTGGCGCGAGTGCGGAGGCTTTTCTTCTCGCTTTCCTCGCGGGCAAGTTCGGCTTTCAGGATCACCGACATGACCTTCATCATGTCGATTCGTTTGCCCGCTTCGTAAATCTGGTTGTCGTGCCATGTAGCGACCGTGACCCCGTTCTTTGTGAACAGCCGGAGCAGGTCGATTGCTTCTTCGTATCCCTGCCGGGTCAGTCGGTCCAAATTCTCGACAGCGAGAACAGCGCCGTTGTTGAAATGGCCTTTGCGAGCCTTCTGCTCAAATTCGTATAGCAGCGAGCCTTCTGAGCGGTTAGCACCGTGGAATGCCGACTTGCCCTCATCGACAATCTCACGCTGTTCGGAATGCTCCCAACCCATGCGCTCGATGAACGCTCGGCCCTCATTTATCTGGCGCTTGAGTGAATGCCCCTTGCTCTGTTCCATAGTGGAAAAGCGGGCGTAAATCCATGCAGGTAGCGTCATATTTTCTCCGTAACGTCAATCCGTTAACGGGTTGTGCAACTGTTGATAGAGTTATCCGGCAGGGCGCGACCCTGGTGCAGAATGCGGCGGATGTGATGGAAGCGATCGGCAACATCGACCCGCGCATGGTGCGGCAGGGCAGCTTCGACTTTACGGGCGAACCGGTGTCCAGCGACGTCGCGGCGCGGGATCGGGACGTGGTGATCGCGCTGCTCGGGCCGGTCGCGGTGCCGGTGGATGAGATCATTCGGCTGTCCGGGCTGTCGCCGGCGGTGGTGCAGACGGTGCTGCTGGAACTGGAATTGGCCGGTCGGCTGGACCGGCATGCGGGGGGAAGGGTGAGTCGATCGTGAATAGCGAGACAATCGTCGCGCGGTTGACGCTAACCGCCGAACCGTTTGATGGACCGGCCTTCGATTTTGAAGTGGTCGTCTTGCGTCCCTACTGCGATGAGGAGGGCATTTGGCGAACTCCTATTTCGATGGCACCTTTATATAGAAAACTGGCAGGGGCAGCGGGAGTGGATTCATATCAGTCGCTTTGTTTGGCGATGTGGTTGGTCGCTCAATTGTTGCGGGATTTCGATGACCAGAAGGGACAAATCATGCTGGAAGGCAAACCCTTCAACTACGACGCTTACCGAATGCCGCTACTTGATCTGGAATAGCCTGCGCCCTGATCCGACTTTTCGGCCATCGTGAACGGCTCGCTTGACGTCGCCTCTCTCCCCCCTCCAGACTCGCGCGTGTACGTGAGAGACTTTTCCATCGGGGCATAAATGCAGCTTGTCATCGTCGAATCGCCGGCCAAGGCGAAGACCATCGAGAAATATCTGGGTGGCGATTTCCATGTGCTCGCCAGCTATGGCCATATCCGCGACCTGCCCGCCAAGGACGGGTCGGTGGATCCCGACCATGGCTTTGCCATGCAGTGGGAGAATTATGGCGACAAGGGCAAGCAGCTGAAGGCCATCGCCGACGAGGCGAAGAAGGCCGACCGCCTGATCCTGGCCACCGACCCCGATCGCGAGGGCGAGGCGATCAGCTGGCATGTTCAGGAGGTGCTGCGGGCGAAGAAGGCGCTGCCGCAGAAGGTCGACCGGGTGACGTTCAATGCGATCACCAAGCAGGCCGTCACGGAGGCGATGGCGCATCCGCGCGCATTGGACGAGGATCTTATCGACGCCTACCGGGCGCGGCGGGCGCTCGACTATCTGGTCGGCTTTACCCTGTCGCCGGTGCTGTGGCGCAAGCTGCCCGGCGCCAAGTCGGCGGGGCGGGTGCAGTCGGTCGCGCTGCGGCTGGTGGTCGAGCGCGAGCGGGAGATCGAGAGCTTCGTACCGCAGGAATATTGGTCGGTCGCGGCCGAGATGGAGCAGGGCGGGCAGGGCTTCGTCGCGCGGCTGGTGCGCTGGAAGGGCGAGAAGATCGACCGCCTGACCATCGGCAAGGAAGGCGACGCCATGGCCGCGAAGGCGGACGTGGAAGCCGGGCGTTTCACCGTGGAGAAGGTCGAGACCAAGCCGGTAAGCCGCAACCCTCCGCCGCCCTTTACCACCTCCACCCTGCAGCAGGAGGCTGCGCGCAAGCTCGGCTTTTCCGCGAGCCACACGATGCGGATCGCGCAGCAGCTCTATGAGGACGGCGCGATCACCTATATGCGTACCGACGGCGTGCAGATGGACGGCAGCGCCATTTCCGCCGCGCGCAAGGCGATCGCGGAGCGCTATGACGGCGGCTACCTGCCGGAAAAGCCGCGCCAGTACCAGACCAAGGCCAAGAACGCGCAGGAAGCGCATGAGGCGATCCGCCCGACCGATTTCGGCCGTGACAAGGTGGGATCGGGCGACCATGCGCGGCTCTACGACCTGATCTTCAAGCGCGCGCTGGCGAGCCAGATGGCGTCCGCGCGGCTGGAGCGCACGACCGTCGATCTGGTCGACGGGACCGGGCAGCACGCCCTGCGCGCCACGGGGCAGGTGGTGATTTTCCCCGGCTTCCTCGCGCTCTATGAAGAGGGGCGCGACGATAGCGAGGACGATGATTCCAAGCTGCTGCCGCGCCTGAGCGAGGGCGATGCGCCGGCGAAGAAGAAGGTGACCGCCGAGCAGCATTTCACCCAGCCGCCGCCGCGCTATTCCGAAGCGTCGCTGGTGAAGAAGCTGGAGGAGCTGGGGATCGGGCGCCCGTCCACCTATGCCTCGACGCTTCAAGTGCTCAAGGATCGCGACTATGTGCGGATCGAGAAGAACCGCTTCTTCGCCGAGGAGAGCGGGCGGCTGGTGACGGCGTTCCTGGAGCGCTTCTTCGAGCGCTATGTTTCCTACGACTTCACCGCCGGGCTGGAGGAGGAGCTGGACGATATTTCCGGCGGCCGCGCCCAGTGGCAGGCGGTGCTCGAAGCCTTCTGGCGCGACTTCAAGCCCAAGACCGCCGAGGTGATGGAGCAGAAGCCGTCGGACATCACGGCCGAGCTGGACAAGTTCCTGGAGCCGATGCTGTTCCCGCCCAAGGCGGACGGCAGCAATCCGCGCGCCTGCCCGCTGTGCGGCGACGGGCAGCTGTCGTTGCGCGGCGGCCGGTTCGGCGCGTTCATCGCCTGCTCCAACTATCCCGAGTGCAAATATACCCGGAAGTTCGGACAGCCGGGCGGCAGCGAGGGCGGTGCCGATACGGGGCCGGAGGTACTGGGGCAGCATCCCGAGACCGGGCAGGACATCGTGAAGAAGTCCGGGCGCTTCGGCCCCTATATCGAGATGGGCGAGGGCAAGGAGGCGAAGCGCGGCTCCATCCCGAAGGATCTGCCCGATGGCGAGCTGACGCTCGACTGGGCGGTGAAGCTGCTGAGCCTGCCGCGCGAGATCGGCTTGCATCCGGAGACGGGCTTGCCGATCGTCGCCAATATCGGCCGCTTCGGTCCCTATCTGCTGCATGACGGCAAATATGGGCGGCTGTCGTCCACCGCGGAGATTTTCGAGGTGGGCATGAACAGTGCGGTCGCGAAGCTCGCCGACGCGGCGAACAAGGGTGGGCGGGGATCTTCTTCGCGCGAGCCGTTGAAGGTGCTGGGCAAGCATCCGCGTACCGAGGCCGAGATCAAGCTGATGGCGGGGCGCTATGGCCCCTATGTCACCGACGGCACGACCAACGCGACCCTGCCCAAGACGATCGAGCAGGAGGCGCTGACGCTGGAGGAGGCCGCGCAACTGATCGATGTGCGCGCGGCGGCGGCTCCGGCCAAGAAGGGCAAGAAGGCGCCGGCGAAGAAGGCCGCGCCCAAGAAAGCGGCGGCGAAGAAGCCGGCGGCCAAGAAGGCCGCCGGCTGAGGCTGTCGCCCGGCGATCAGAAGGTCTCGCCGACCAGTTCCTCGCTCTTAGCCCAGAGCGCCTTTGCGCGCTCGGGATCGAGGGCATAGGGCCGCACGCCCGCGCTGGCAGACAGTTCCGAGCCGCCATCCACGACCTCCGCGACATGGCAGTCCTCGCAATAGCGCCCGCCCACGGCGTCCGCATCGGCCACCACCGCTGCCCAAGCGGACGTCGCGGCGCCCTGCGGAATCGACTTGAACTCGAAGGGCGGCTTGCCCGAGGCGGCATTGGCGGCGTTCAGGTTCTCGACCAGCTGCTCGATTGCGCCTTCACCCATATGCCGGCTGAGTTCGGTCTGGATGCCGCCGGGGTGCACGGCCGTCGCGCGGATGCCGCTGTCGCGGTGGCGGCGGTCAAATTCGACGGCGAACAGAACATTGGCGGTCTTGGACCGGCCATAGGCCAGGAATTCCTGATAGGGCGTGTGATCGAAATTCGGATCGTCGAGGTCGACGTCCGCGTAGCGATGGCCCGCGGAGGAGAGGTTCACCAGCCGGCCGCCGGGCCGGATCAGCGACGCGATGCGGTTCACGAACACGAAATGGCCCAAATGGTTGGTGCCAAACTGGGTTTCGAACCCGTCCGCAGTCTTGCCGAAGGGGCAGGCCATCACGCCGGCATTGGCGATGACGATGTCGAAGGGGCGGCCATCCGCCACCAGCGCATCGGCGCAGGCGCGCACGCTGGCGAGCGAGGCGAGGTCGAGCTCCACCAATTCCAGCGACCCGCCATTGGGGCCGGGCGCGATGCCGGCGGTCGCGCGGCGCGCCTTGTCGAGATCGCGGGCGGTGCCGACGACATCGGCGCCGTGGGCGACCAGCGCGCGGGCGGTTTCGACTCCCAGGCCCGCGGAAGTGCCCGTGACCAGGATGCGCTTGCCCGAGAGGACGATGCCGTCCAGCACCTCGTCGGTCGTGCTGTGCCAACCGAATGATTCCGTCATGTTAGTCTCCTGCTTGATTGTGCAGGGGCCATATGGGGCAAGGCGAAGGCCCGCCCGCGCCGGATCGGATCGGACTCTTGCCTGATTCTCTCAAAGGATCGGGGACGGGGCCGGCGCGGCCTTGCATCGGACCGGGCGATGGCCGATCTTGGCGCCATGCAGGATCAGCTCGACACCATGTGCGCCATCGCCTCCCGCCACGAAGGGAGCCTGCTGCCTGGCAGCGGCCCGCGCGTGGGGGTTTATATGTCGCGCGCGCCGACAGTGCCGTCACCCGGCCTTTATGAGCCGATGGTCTGCGTCGTGCTGCAGGGCGCCAAGCGGGTGATGTTTGGCGACCAGGTGCTGCGCTACGATCCGGCGAGCTACCTCGTCGCCACGGTCGAGCTGCCGGCCCAGGGCTGTATTCTCGATGCGTCGGTGGACCAGCCCTATATCGCGGCCAGCATGGCGCTGAACCGCGAGGTGCTGGCCGAGCTGCTGTGCGAGGTGCCGGACCGGGGACAGGGCGAGACGGCAGGCTTTGCCGTCAGCCCAATGACGCCGGAGCTGCTGGAAGCGTGGCTGCGGCTGCTGACGCTGTTCGACCGGCCGGGCGAGGCCGGCATCATGGGGCCGCTGATAGAAAGGGAGATCCTTTACCGGCTGCTGCAGGGGCCGCAGGGCGCGATGGTGCGGCAGGCGGCGCTGGCCGACAGCCGCCTGTCGCGCATCCGCGCCGCGATCGGCTGGATCCGCGCCCATTTCACGGCGACGCTGCGGGTCGAGGCGCTGGCGGAGATTGCGGGGATGAGCGTCGCGTCCTTCCACCGCCATTTCAAGGCGGCGACGGCGATGAGCCCGCTGCAATATCAGAAGGCGCTGCGCCTGCAGGAGGCCCGCCGCCTGCTGGTCGCCCATGCGGACGCCGCCGCCACCGCCTATCGGGTGGGCTATGAAAGCGCGTCGCAGTTCAGCCGCGAATATGCGCGGATGTTCGGCAATCCCCCCGCGCGGGACGCGGCGCTGCTGCGGGGCGGGGCGGGGGAGCCGGTGGCGGCTTAGCGAGTCCCGCCATAAGGCCGTTCGCCCTGAGCGGGATTCTCGGTTTGGGCACCTGGTCAGTCCACCCAGTCGAGGCCGATATCGCGGTAGATGAAGCGGTCGTCCTCCCAATCCTCCTTCACCTTGACGTGCAGGTAGAGGTGGACCTTGCAGCCCAGGAGCGTCGCCAGCTCGGCGCGGGCCTTGGAGCCGATCTCCTTGAGGCGCTGGCCGCCCTTGCCCAGCACGATGGCGCGCTGGGTCGGGCGAGCGACCAGGATCTGCTGGTGGATCTCGACCGACCCGTCCTCGCGCTCCTTATACTGCTCGGTATCGACCGCGGCGGCATAGGGCAGTTCGGCGTGGAGTTGGTGGTAGAGCTGTTCGCGGGTGATCTCTGCCGCGAGCATGCGGTCGGTGGCGTCGGAGACCTGGTCCTCCGGGAAGTGCCAGGGGCCTTCCGGCATGGCCTTCGCGAAGGCGGACTTGAGTTCGGCGAGGCCGTCGCCGGTCGCGGCGGAGACGAAGAAGGTCTCTGCGAAATCGATCTCTTCATAGAGGCGCTGGGTGTGGACCAGCAGCTTCTCCTTGATGGCGATGTCGACCTTGTTGAGGATCAGCCACTTGCGTTCGGGGCGTGCCTTGAGCGCGGCGATGATCGGTTCCATCTTGGGACCGAGGCCCGCCTTGCCGTCGACGATCAGCGCGATGAGGTCGGCGCCCTGCGCGCCGCCCCAGGCGGCCTGCACCATCGCCCGGTCCAGCCGGCGCTTGGGCGCGAAGATGCCGGGCGTGTCTACCAGCACGATCTGCGCATCGCCCTCGATCGCGACGCCCATCACGCGGGTGCGGGTGGTCTGCGCCTTGGGGCTGGTGATCGCCACCTTCTGCCCCACCAACGCGTTGACCAGCGTGGACTTGCCGGCATTGGGCGCGCCGACGATGGCGACGACGCCGCAATGCTGGGATGAAGGGGATTCGTCCAAAATATACTCCGTTCGCGTTATCGCCACGCCGTCATCCCGGCGAAAGCCGGGATCCCGCTTCTGCTCCGTCCGGGTGGCAAGAAAAGCGGGATCCCGGGTCAAGCCCGGGATGACTATCATGTTTAGGGTCTTTATATCCGCATAGGAAGCGGGCTTAACCCGCCAGCTTCTCCAGCAGCGCTTTGGCCGCCGCCGTTTCCGCTTCCTGCTTCGATCCGCCCGTGGCGCTGGCCTCGCCCGCGCCCTTGATCGAGACGGTGACGGTGAAGCGCAGCGCGTGGTGCGGGCCGGAGCGGTCGGCCAGCGCATATTCCGGCGGCTTGCGGCGGTTTGCCGCGGCCCATTCCTGGAGCGCGGACTTGGGGTGCTTGGGCGCGCTGCCCTGGGTGTCCACGCGGTCGCCCCAGAGGCGGCGGACGAGCGCGCGCGCCTCCTCCAGCCCGCCTTCCAGATAGAGCGCGCCGATCAGCGCTTCCATGACGTCGCCGAGCACATTGTCGCTGTCGGCCGCGCCGTCGTCGCGCGCCTGCTTGCCGAGGATCAGGTGGGCGGGAACGCCCGCGCCGCGCGCGATCTCCGCGCAGGTCTCGCCGGAAACCAGCGCATTGAAGCGGCGGGAAAGCTTGCCCTCCGGCTCGTCGGGGAAGCGATCGTAGAGCCACTCGGCGACCAGCAGGCCAAGGATGCGGTCGCCCAGAAATTCGAGCCGCTCATAATTGACAGCCTGGGCGCTGCCATGGGTAAGCGCCTGGGTGAAGCGATCGCGCCGGCGTGGCGCACGGCCGATCAGCCCTTCCAGCCAGCCCGCCGTGTCGGGTTTCGTCAAAAGCCTTCCCCGATGCGGCTCCAGCGGGCTGCGGTGAACCAGGTCCAGGGCAGCAGCCAGTTCGCGCTGCCGTCGGTCGAGAAAACGGAGATCAGCGCCTTGCCCACGAGATTCTCTTCCGGAACGAGGCCGATGCCGCCGCCTTCCACCGCTGGGAAGCGGCTGTCGGCGCTGCGGTCGCGATTGTCGCCCATCATGAAGAGATGACCTTCGGGCACCATCACCGTGTCGCGATCGTCAGCCGCACCGTCGGGCACGAGATCGAGGACGTTGTAGCTCCGGCCTCCGGGCAGGGTTTCGCGGAACTGCGGGTAGCGGCACTGGCGGCCGCCGCCTGGCGCGGCTTCCTCGAACTGCGGGCGATAGCAGGGGGAGGCGCTGCCTTCCTTCTCCGCCGCGGCGACCATGTTGGGCGTCACCGGGATCACGAAGTCGGCGACCTTCTGCTTCGGGATCGCCTGGCCGTTCAGATAGACGGTGCCGCCGCGCACGGAGATCATGTCGCCGGGCAGGCCGATCACCCGCTTGATATAGTCGTTCTTCTGACTGGGCGGCGCCTTGAACACCACCACGTCGCCGCGCTGGGGCGTGGAGGCGAAGATGCGGCCGGGGATCAGCGGCACGCCGAAGGGCAGGGAGTAGCGCGAATAGCCATAGGGCCATTTGGCGACCAGCAGATAGTCGCCGATCAGGAGGCGCGGCTGCATCGATTCCGAGGGGATGTTGAAGGGCGAGACGATGAAGCTGCGCAGGACGAAGACGAAGATCGCCAGCTTTGCGAGAAACCAGAGGAAGTCCCGCGTTTCCGATTTCTTTGCACTCATGCCGGCTGTCATTTCATCCTTCGGTTTGCCCCGAAAAGGAGCCGTCGCGGCTTTTGCGGCGTCATAAAGGCCGCGTCAAGCATGGTAGGGGTGCAATGCAGGCCTGACCTGTCTAAGCAAAGGACGAATCGACCGGTGCAGCGTCGATCTCGACCAATGTCATAGAAGGATTTTCCGCATGACCAGTCCTGCACAGCCGGATTCCCTGGCGGCCATCGCCGCACTGCCGCAAGCCGACCTGAAGAGCATCTTCACCGCCGATCCCGACCGCCTGTCGAAGCTGGTCCTCACGCAAGGGCCGATCCGCTTCGACTGGTCCAAGACCCATATGACCGACGACCTGCTGTCGGGTTTCCTGGCGCTGGCGGAGGAGCAGGGCTTTGCCGCGCGGCGGGACGCGCTGTTCGCCGGCGAGCCGGTAAACAACACCGAGGGCCGCGCCGCCGAGCATCCGGCCGAGCGGGGCGAGGGCAATCCGGACAGCGTCGCGCGGGCCAAGGCGCTGCACGCGCGGATGCGGGCGCTGATCGACGCGATCGAGGCGGAGGCGCTGGGGCCGATCCGCCATATCCTGCATATCGGCATCGGCGGGTCCGCGCTGGGACCGGACCTGATCGTCGATGCGCTGGGCGGAGACAATCTGCGCTACGACGTCGCGATCGTCTCCAATGTCGACGGCACGGCGCTGGAGCGGGCGATCCGCGACTTCGATCCGCATGCGACCCTGATCGCCGTCGCCTCCAAGACCTTCACCACCACCGAGACGATGCTGAACGCCGCGAGTGCGATCAACTGGATGGTCGAGGCGGGGGTCGAGGACCCCTATGGCAAGGTGATCGCGCTGACCGCCTCGCCCGACAAGGCGATCGCTTGGGGAGTGGACGAGACCCGCATCCTGCCCTTCGCCGAGAGCGTGGGCGGCCGCTATTCGCTCTGGTCGTCGATCGGCTTCCCCGCCGCGCTGGCGCTGGGCTGGGACGCGTTCGAGAGCCTGTTGGAGGGCGCGGCGGCGATGGACCGCCATTTCCGCCTGTCCGACCCCAAGGAGAACGCGCCGCTGATCGCGGCCTTCGTCGACCAATATTATACGCGGATCGCCGGCTGCGAGACGCGGGCGCTGTTCGCCTATGACGAGCGGCTGAAGCTGCTGCCTTCCTACCTCCAGCAGCTGGAGATGGAGAGCAACGGCAAGAGCGTGACCCGCGACGGCGAGCCGGTCGACGGGCCGACCGCGCCGATCACCTGGGGCGGCGTGGGCACCGACGCGCAGCATGCGGTGTTCCAATTGCTGCACCAGGGCACGGTGCTGACCCCGGTCGAGTTCATCGCCTCGATCGAGCCGGGCCACACGCTGGACCCGGCGCATCATCGCGCCCTGCTGGTCAACTGCTTCGCGCAGGGGGCAGCGCTGCTGCGGGGCAAGGAGAACCCGTCCGATCCGGCGCGGGCCTATCCGGGAAACCGGCCGTCGACCACCATCCTGCTGGACGATGTGACGCCCGAGGCCTTGGGCGCGCTGATCGCCTTCTACGAGCATCGCACCTTTGCCAACGCCGTGCTGCTGGGCATCAATCCGTTCGACCAGTTCGGTGTCGAGCTGGGCAAGGAAATCGCCAAGTCGATCGAGGCGGAAGGGCCCAAGGGGTTCGATCCGTCGACCATGGCGCTGATCGGGCTGGCGCTGGGGGAGTAACATCCGTTCGCCCTGAGCGAAGTCGAAGGGCCCGGCTGAACGTAGTGAAGCCTTCGCTTCGCTCAGGCGAGGGCTTCGACTTCGCTCAGCCCGAACGGACAAAATCCCGTTTGTAACTCGCCGTGCCAGCCGCCATATCCCGCTCCACCCCAGCGGAGGCAGGCATGAGCGAGTATGATTTCGACCTTTTCGTGATCGGCGCGGGATCGGGCGGCGTGCGCGCCAGCCGGGTCGCGGCGGCGCATGGCGCGAAGGTCGCGGTGGCGGAGGAATATCGGGTCGGCGGCACCTGCGTCATCCGGGGCTGCGTGCCCAAGAAGTTCCTGGTCTATGGCGCCCATTTCGCCGAGGACCTGAAGGACGCGCGCCGATTCGGCTGGAACGTCCCCGATTGCGGGTTCGAATGGGCGACCCTGCGCGACAATGTGCTGGCCGACGTCGACCGGCTGGAAGGGCTCTACCGCAACACGCTGGACAACCATCATGTCGAGATGATTGGCGAGCGGGCGACGATCACCGGGCCGCATTCGGTGCGGCTGGCGAGCGGGCGCGAGGTGTCGGCCAAGGTTATCCTGGTCGCCACCGGCGCCTGGCCGGTCGTCCCCGACATCGAGGGTGCGGAGCATGGCATCACGTCCAACGAGGTGTTCCACCTGGACAAATGCCCCGGCCGGATCGTGATCGTCGGCGGCGGCTACATCGCCAATGAGTTCGCCGGCATCTTCCACCAGTTCGGCAGCCATGTAACGCTGGTCAACCGGACCAACGAGATGCTGCGCGGCTATGACGAGCAGATCCGCGACCGGCTGCTCCAGATCTCGATGATGAAGGGCATCAATTTCCGCTTCAACGCGGAGATGGAGCGGATCGAGAAGAATGAGGACGGGACGATGTGCGTCCGGTTCAAGAGCGGCGATCCGGTGGCGGCCGACGTCGTCCTGTTCGCGACCGGGCGGCGGCCGCATAGCGACAATCTGGGGCTGGAGAGCGCCGGCGTCGAGCTGGACGAGAAGGGCGCGATCAAGGTCGACGACTATAGCCGCACCAGCTGCGAGAGCATCTATGCGGTGGGCGACGTCACCAATCGGATGCAGCTGACCCCCGTGGCGATCCGCGAAGGCCATGCCTTTGCCGACACGGTGTTCGGCGGCAATCCGCGCACCATCGACTACAGCTGTATCCCGTCCGCCGTGTTCAGCCATCCTCCGCTGGCGGGCGTGGGCCTGACCGAGGCGCAAGCGCGCAACAAGCTGGGGACGGTGAAGATCTATACGTCGGATTTCCGGCCGATGAAGAATGTGCTGGCCGGGCGGGACGAGCGGGCGCTCTACAAGATGATCGTCGATGCGACGACCAACAAGGTGGTCGGGCTGCACATGATCGGGCCGGACGCGCCGGAGATATTGCAGGCGGCCGCCGTCGCGGTGAAGGCGGGCCTGACCAAGCAGCAGTTCGACGACACGGTCGCGCTGCACCCGAGCATGGCGGAGGAGCTGGTGCTGCTGAAGTAGCCCGGCGCGGGGCTAGTCCTCCGCGACGAAGGTCACCACCAGCGCGTCGCGCCAGGCGGGGCGGGCGGTATCGACGGGGTGGACCGCCGTGACGCCGTGGAGGATGCGGTGGTCGTCGACCAGCACCGCGTCTCCCGGCTCCGCCAGCAGGAACTCGCCGAGCGGCGTGCCGTCGGGCGCGCCGATGCGGGTGACGCCCTCCCGGACGTTGCGGCGATCGACCAGCATCACGAACACACGGTCGACGCCGTCGCGGTGCATGCCCTCGGGTGTCGGGCGGCCTTCCTCGCCGGGGCGCGCCTCGATGCGGAACTGGTGCAGCTCGACATGCCAGCGCCCCGCCGAGGTGGGATCGAACCGTTCGGCGCAGAAGGCGAACACCGATTGCAGCACGGGGTTGTCGATCGTCGCCTGCTCGGCCGGATCGAACCAGCGCTGCACGTCGCCGTTGAGCGGGTTGTAGTCGCGGCTCTGATAATGGGGCTGGTGCGGCTTGCGGACGAAATGGCCGCCTTCGCAGCGGAAGGCGGCGTGGCGGCGGCGGCGGTAGCGGCCGCCGTCGGCCATGTAGCGATCGGGACCGAGATCGTTCCAGCTCGCGGCGAAGGCGGCCCAGTCGGCCTCGCCGATGTCCAGCAGGTCGAACAGGGCGGCGCCGTCGATGCGGGCGAAGCCGTCCGCGGCTAGGGCGGCGTCGATCCGGTCCGGCGCGAGGGGGAGGCAGTCCGTGTCGTTCATCGCGTCATCCTAGCAGGATCAAGGACGAGCGACAGGGCCACTTCCCGCCACGCGGCAGGGACCGGGCCAGGCGCCGGGATCAGGCAATGGTGGGGACGATGCCGCCTTCCGCCCGGATCGCCGCGCCGTTGGTGACGGCGGCGAGCGGGCTCGCCAGATAGGCGACCATCGAGCCGATCTCGTCCGCCTCGATCAGGCGGCGGATCAGCGAGAGGGGGCGCATGGTCTCGAAGAAGCGCGCCTCGCGCTCGGCTTCGGGCGCGTCCTTGTTGTCGACGACCGAGCGGATGAAGTCGACGATCCCTTCCGACCGGGTCGGTCCCGGCAGCACCGAGTTGACGGTGACGCCGGTGCCCCGGGTCTGTTCGGCCAGGCCCCGGGCGATGGCGAGCTGGGCGGTCTTGGTCATGCCGTAGTGGATCATCTCACCGGGGATCACCAGCGCGCTTTCGCTGGCGATGAAGATGATGCGGCCCCAGTCCTTTTCCAGCATGCGGGGGAAGTAATGGCGGGCGAGGCGGGCGCCGCTGACGACGTTGACCTCGAAGAAATGATGCCAGTCGGCGTCGCTGATCTGCGTAAAGGGCTTGGCTTCGTAGATGCCGAGATTGTTGACGAGGATGTCGGTGTCGGGGACGGCGGCGATCAGGGTCGCGGCGCCCTCCGCCGTGGCGGGGTCGGCGAGGACCGGGCGGACCTTGCCGAGCTGCCCGAGGGCGTCGGCGGCCTGGTCCAGCTTCTGCTGGTTGCGGCCCATGATGACGACCTCCGCCCCTTCCTGGGCGAGGCGGCCGGCGATGGCGAGGCCGATGCCGGCGGTCGATCCGGTGACGAGGGCGGTCTTGCCCGCAAGTTTCAGATCCATAACGGTTTTCCTTCAAAGGCGGTGAGCGAGGCGGTCATAAGATAGACTTTCCGCGATTGATGATTAGACTGCATTTCATCACTTCAGAAGTGAATCGAAATCATGGATAACCGGTTCGGCGATATCGAGACCTTCCTGATGGTGGCGGTGGAGGGCAGCTTCGCGGCGGCGGCCAAGGCGCTACGGCTGACCCCCTCCGCCGTCAGCCGCTCGATCGCGCGGCTGGAGCAGCGGCTGGGCGTCGCGCTGCTGCGGCGCACGACCCGCTCGCTGGCGCTGACCCGCGAGGGCGTGGCCTATCGCGACCGGATGAGCGCGATCCTGGCCGACATGATCGAGGTCGAGAACGGCCTGGGCGAAAGGGGGCAGGGGCCGCGCGGGCTGCTGCGGATCAATGCCTCGCCCTCCTTCGGCGCGCATTGCCTGATCCCGATCCTGCCGCGCTTCCGCGAGCGCCATCCGGCGGTGACGGTGGACCTGGCGCTGTCCGACACGATCGTCGACCTGGTGGAGGAGCGGGCGGACGTCGCCATCCGCATCGGGCCGCTGCGCGACACGCGGCTGCGGGCGAAGAAGCTGGGGCACAGCCGGATGGCGCTGGTGGCGAGCCCGGACTATCTGGCGCGGCGGGGGACGCCGCGCACGCCCGACGATCTGGACGGGCACGACTGCCTGCGCTTCAGCTTCCGCCGGTCGGTGGACAGCTGGCCGTTCCGGATCGGCGGCCGGGTGGTGCAGCGGCCGGTGCCGGGCGCCTTCTTCGGCAATTCGGGCGAGGTGGTGCGGCAGATGGCCGTCGCCGGCTGCGGCATCGCGCGGCACGGCCGGTTCCATGTCGCGCAGGACCTGCGCGAGGGGCGGCTGGTCGAGGTGCTGGCGGACTATGATGCCGGCGACGGCGAGGACATCCACGCGCTCTACGTGCCGGAGGATCGCGCGGCGGCGCGGATCAGGGCGTTTTTGGATTTCCTGGAGGAGGTGCTGGTGGTGGAGGGGTAGGGGGGGTTTAGGTTTAAAACTGTAAGCGATAGCTTTCGACAGGGCGAATGGCTGACACGGGGTGAGAACGGAAGGCGAAATATTTTACCTTCTGGGCACGATGTATCGAACCGCAGATTTTCGAGGGGTGACATGCCTTCAGTGAAAAGGTCCTTAAATCGAAGGTTCCTTGTCTGAAGGGCAGACGAATTGATCGTGCTATGGTCTGGAAGTGGCGAGGGGGCAACAGATGGAGCGATCGGACAAATTTCGCGCACGGCAACAGCGAATAAGAAAATTCGGCTTAAGCGTGCACGTCCGTGAAGACAGCCTGGCGATGCGATCGGTGTATGACGCTATATCACGTCGCAAGCTGAATGATAAACAAAAAAAGATCATGAACAATTATTGGAAGAGAGCTAACGCCATAGCCGCCGTACAGCGCTCGGGGGGGTCTGGACTTTATGTGGATCGGTATCTCCGCCATTTCACGCAGGAATATAATGGAAGGATATTTGGCGGGCAAGGTATTCACATGCCTACATCGTTTAATACGATAAATGCTTTCTTAGATCTCGACGAGAAAGTAATGGTGCTGAAGTTCCTGCCACAACAAGAGAACGTGATTACGTTTGGGAGGCTTCTCGATCACATCACTGATCCAAAAATGGATACTAGTGTTGTTTCTGCTATTTCACTGATGGATGAGTTAACGATCTACGAAATTAACATGCTTGGGGGGCACGCGGAGTTCAAAATTCCCGGTGCTGAAGAATTTGTGTTCTGCGGATCAGCGTTCTGCCTAGAAGGAGATGAGGTCGCCTTCATGGGTGTTTTCGGTCGGGCCAATCCTAATCCGACATCAAGAAAAGAAAAGATGCGCGAAGTCGATATATATCCTGGGAAGGAGTTTCTCGGCCAAGAAGGGCAGGAGATGGACCTCTCCGACGAACCGCTGTTTGGAGACGAAGGATATACTCCCGTAATTCTGCTAACCCGGGTCAATCCGAAAGATGGAAAAGTGCAATCTAGGTATGTCCTGGAAGAAACGAGAGACGTGTTCCACGTTATAACTGACAACCCTCAAGATCTGGAATGGATGATCCAGGCGCGTAGCGCACCTGAGAACATGATCGAAAACTACCTGTCGAAGATCGATGAGTTTGTCCCTCTGTTCGAATTGATGTTTGCGACCCCGAGCTGCTTGTATCTAATGGAAGGCGATGACGTATCACTTGAGCGTCACCCTACACAGCTACGTTTGGAGCCCCAGGGTCGGGATGCACGTCTCGCGAGCATTCTCCCGGTTTCCGAATCGCCTCGCTTTGTTGTCGTAAACACCCTGCTTGATCTCGGGCCTGAGCTTGGCGGGCGTTACGAGATACGCCCCTCAAATCTCAAAATCGAGACGACCGGTCACTGGAAGACGCTCGGTCTTGGCAGTGAGGGCAAAGATAAGGTTGGTCACTCCGTACAGGGCAAAACCTGGGTGACGAGCCAGAATTCTTGGTATGAAGGAGGCAGGGGCAACTCAGAGCCTTTCGACCGGCCTTCAACGATCGAAACCGCAAGTGAAACGGATCCAATGGGCTATGTCTATGTGCTAAGAAACGCGTCCCACGGTCGAGACGTGTACAAGATTGGCTATACCACCAAAACGCCGGACGAGCGCGCGCTACAGCTTGGCAGCACAAGTGGGCAGCCCGACATTTTCAATGTTGTTCAATACTGGGTAGTTCGGTCACCGCGTATGGTCGAACATCGCATCCATGAACTTTTGAAGGATTATCGGGTCAACAAGAGCCGGGAGTTTTTCCAACTTAAGTATTCTCGTATTCGTGAGACGATCGAGTTGGTCATCGCACAGTTCGATGCGGCGATTTCAGAGGAGAAATAGGGACGCGACACCCCTCCGTCAGGCGCTTCGCGCCTGCCACCTCCCCTGTCAGGGGAGGATGGCATTTGCGGGAGCGACTTAGCGTTCCAGCGCGTATTGCACGGTCAGGGTGACTTGCGAGCTGACCTGGCCGGGTTCGACCGGGGTGGGGTCGGCGGCGATGGAGTCGGCCTTGAAGCGGGCCTGGACCATCGGCATGGGGGGCATGCCGCCGCTGTTGCTTTCGCTGATCGAGACCAGCCGGGCCGAGCGGTAGCCGGCCGCCTGGGCGTAGAAATCCGCCTGCGCCTTCGCCGACTTGAGCGCGGTCGCGCGGGCCTGCGCCAGCATCGGCGAGGGATCGGCGATCGAGAAGCTGGGGCCGTTGATGTTGGTCGCGCCCGCCTTCACCAGTGCGTCGAGCAGCGGGCCGACCTGCTTGATGTCGCGCAGCTTGACCGACAGCTGGTTCGACGCCTCATAGCCGATGAAGCGCGGCCCCGATGGCTGGCCGTCGCGGTTGTTGTAGTCATATTGGGCGTTCAGGTTGATGCCGCTGGTCTGCACGTCCTTCTTGGCGATGCCGGCCTTTTCCAGCGTGGCGATGAGGCTCTGCGTCTTCGTCGCATTGTCGCGCATCGCCTGCTCCGCGCTCATCGCGCGGGTCTGGACGCCGGTGCCGACGATCGCCATGTCGGGCGCGGCCTCCACGGTCTCGGTGACATTGAGCGTCACTACCGGCGCGGTTTCGGCGATGGTGACGCTGGTCTGGGCGACGGCTGCGACCGGCAGCGCGGCGGCGCCGAGCGCCATCAGGGCGAAAGCGGATTTCATGGGTTCATTCTCCTCTGGGAACCTGTGCAGCCCTTTTGTGACGGCTGCGATGAACGGACGCTGATGCGCGGTGAAAGCCGTCAGACAGGTTCGGGTTCCCTGAAGGAGAGGCTGGACGTGCCCACCCCGCTGCGACTGGCTGCGCCTTGGGCTTGGCAAGTCTCGCTGCCCCTTGCCCTGCCGCGCGGGAGGCCCTAGCTGCACCGGCATGGCGGCTCCCATTCTTTCCTTCGAAAATCTCGGCCTTTCGCAGGGCACGCACTGGCTGTTCCGGCATCTCGACGTGTTCGTGGGCGAGCGCGACCGGCTGGCGCTGATCGGGCGCAACGGCGCGGGCAAGACGACGCTGCTGAAGCTGCTGGCCGGGCGGATCGAGGCGGACGAGGGCACGCGATCGGTGCGGCCGGGCGCGCGCGTCATCCTGCTGGAGCAGGACCCCGACGTTTCGGGCTTCGCCACGCTGCGCGATTTCGCGCTGGCGGGGCAATATGCGCCGCCCGCGCATGAGGTGGAGGCGATCGCCAGCCAGCTGGGCACCGACCTGTCGCGCGAGGCGGCGACCGCGTCGGGCGGCGAGCGGCGCCGCGCCGCGATCGCCCGCGCGCTGGCGAGCGAGCCCGACCTGCTGCTGCTGGACGAGCCGACCAACCATCTGGACATTTCCGCGATCGACTGGCTGGAAGGCTGGCTGGGGCGCTATTCCGGCGCCTTCATCGTGATCAGCCACGACCGCGCCTTCCTGACCCGGCTGACGCGGCAGACGCTGTGGCTGGACCGGGGCGCGATGCGCCGCAACGAGATCGGCTTCGGCGGGTTCGAGGACTGGATGGAAGCGGTCTATGCCGAGGAGGCGCGCGCCGCCGAGAAGCTGGACGCGAAGCTGAAGATCGAGGCGCACTGGCTGGAGCGCGGCGTCACCGCGCGGCGCAAGCGCAACCAGGGGCGGCTGTCCAAGCTGTGGGAGATGCGCGCCCAGCGCGCCGCCATGGTCGGGCCGCAGGGCGTGGCGAAGATCGCCGTCGCCGCCGACGACAGCAAGACCAAGAGCGTCATCGCCGCCGAGCATGTGACCAAGAATTTCGGCGAGCGGGCCATCATCCGCGACCTGTCCCTGCGCATCCAGCGCGGCGACCGGATCGGCATCGTCGGCGGTAATGGCGCGGGCAAGACCACGCTGCTGAAGCTGCTGACCGGCGAGCTGGAACCCGACAGCGGCACGGTGACGCTGGCGCGGACGCTGGACATGATCTTCATCGACCAGCAGCGCAGCCTGATGCAGGCCGACAAGTCGGTGCGCGACGTGCTGGCGGAAGGGGGCGACTGGATCGACGTCCGGGGCGTGCGCAAGCATGTGCACGGATACCTGAAGGACTTCCTGTTCGACCCGTCGCTGGCGGAGGCGAAGATCGGCACGCTGTCCGGCGGGGAACGCTCGCGGCTGCTGTTCGCGCGGGAATTTGCGCGGGAATCCAACCTGCTGGTGCTGGACGAGCCGACCAACGACCTGGACCTGGAGACGCTGGACCTGCTGCAGGAGGTGATCGCCGACTATGACGGCACGGTGCTGATCGTCAGCCACGACCGCGACTTCCTGGACCGGACGGTGACGGTGACGCTGGGGCTCGACGGGTCCGGCACGGTCGACGTGATCGTCGGCGGCTATGCCGACTGGGTGGCGAAGCGCAACCCGAAAAGCGCGCCGCGCGCCGAGAAGAAGGCGGCGGCCGCGCCGGCGCCGCCCCGGCCGGTTTCGGCCAAGCTCAGCTACAAGGACCAGCGCGACCTGGACCTGCTGCCCAAGCGGATCGAGGAACTGGAGGCGGCGATCGCAGGGCATGAGGAGGCGCTGGCCGATCCGGCGCTCTACACCCGCGATCCCACGCGGTTCGCGGCGCTGACGGCGGCGATCGAGAAGGCGCGCGGGGAAAAGGACGCGGCCGAGGAACGCTGGCTGGAACTGGCGGAAAAGGCGGAAGGGATGGGGCAGTGAGCGGGCCGGCGGGACAGGTCTCACCTCCGCGCTCCCATCATGCCGTCCATTATGTGAATCGGACGGGCTGGCTGCGCGCGGCGGTGCTGGGGGCCAATGACGGGATCGTGTCGACCGCCAGCCTGATGGCGGGCATCGCCGCCTCGGGCGCGGAGGCCGGGTCGATCCTGCTGACCGGCGCCGCCGCGCTGGTGGCGGGCGCGATGTCGATGGCGGCGGGCGAATATGTGTCGGTCAGCGCGCAGTCGGAGACCGAGCGGGCGGACCTGGCCAAGGAGCGCAAGGCGCTGGCCCAGCAGCCGCAGGCGGAGTGGGAGGAACTGCGCGATATCTATGTGGAACGCGGCCTTTCCGCCGATCTGGCGGGGCAGGTGGCGCACCAGCTGATGGCGGCCGATGCGCTCGCCGCCCATGCCCGCGACGAGCTGGGCATATCGGACCTTTCGAGGCCGCGGCCGGTGCAGGCGGCGCTGGCGTCCGCCGCCGCCTTT